>NZ_JBBLYU010000001.1:1624660-1949592 GCF_037911135.1 Phaeobacter sp. A36a-5a
GTTTTTCTCTGATTTGGCGTTATTCACGCATTTTGATGCTGCCGCCCTCAGGCGCTTTACAAGCGGGGAAATAAATAAAATGATCAACAGTTTTTCGGGAAACTTTCGTTAACAGACAATTAATTAACAGATCTTCACATTAGGAAATGTAAAATTATTATTTTTACGTAAGGCGACGCGTTAACTTTTTCCTAGACGCATGAATATTCATATGTCAACCTACGAATAGATCAGCCAAATATCTGATCCCCCCTGACGATGCGGCTAAAAATGGCCACTCTCTCTGGAAGCAATCCGGGCCCTATTTCGTTAATTGGCAGTAGGCCGATGGCGTATAGACATTAATACGGCAATTATCAGGAAAGGACCGACCTATATATAAGCGACACTTTGCGAATACGTAAGAAACGACACTGAACCCCCACCGGTATCGTCTATTTCGTCGCATTTACACAGGTTCGCTTGGCTTCTGAGAAGAAGACTTCCACGCCAATTGGATTAAACGATTTTGGTTTGCGGCATCTGCTGCCTGCGCCCCTCGTCCGCAGGCTCTCCCCCACCCCCCCGAAGGGTGCCGCGCCGTCCCAATCCAGCTCTGTGGAAAGCGCCGCTGACAGAATGTCGGCGGCGCTTCGTCTTTTTAGGCTTCGTCGTTTCAGGATACCGTTTCGCAGGACACTGGCAGGATCGACTCAGCGCGACAGGGACTATGTCCCGCCACAGACTGACCGCCGCGCCTGGCGGATCACTCCGCCGCCAGGCTGCGCGCCTTCAGGATATCCTTCAGGTAGTGGCCGGTATGGCTGCCTTCGGTGGCGGCAACCTCCTCGGGTGTGCCTGCGGCCACGATCTGACCGCCGCCGTCACCACCTTCAGGACCGATATCAATGATCCAGTCGGCGGTTTTGATCACATCTAGGTTATGCTCGATCACCACGACGGAATTGCCCTGATCGACCAGCTCATGCAGCACTTCCAGCAGCTTGCGTACATCCTCGAAATGCAGACCAGTTGTCGGCTCGTCCAGAATATAGAGCGTCCGCCCGGTTGAGCGTTTGGCAAGTTCCTTTGACAGCTTGACCCGCTGCGCCTCGCCGCCGGACAGGGTGGTCGCCTGCTGGCCCACCTTGATATAGCCAAGGCCCACCCGCATCAGCGCATCCATCTTGTCACGGATGGACGGCACCGCCTGGAAGAACTGCTGCGCATCCTCCACCGTCATATCCAGCACATCGGCAATCGACTTGCCCTTGAACTGGATCTCCAGCGTCTCACGGTTATAGCGTGCGCCCTTGCAGGTTTCGCATTCGACATAGACATCCGGCAGGAAGTGCATCTCGATCTTGATCACCCCGTCACCCTGACAGGCCTCGCAGCGACCGCCCTTCACGTTGAAGGAAAACCGACCCGGTTTGTAGCCGCGCGTCTTTGACTCCGGCAGCCCTGCAAACCATTCGCGGATCGGGGTAAAAGCACCGGTGTAGGTCGCCGGATTTGACCGTGGCGTCCGGCCAATCGGGCGCTGGTCGATGTCGATCACCTTGTCCAGATGCTCCAGCCCCTTGATCGTCTCGCAGGGCGCCGGTGTCTGACGCGCGCCGTTCAATCGCATGGAGGCGGTCTTGAACAGCGTCTCAATCGTCAGCGTGGATTTGCCGCCGCCAGAGACGCCGGACACACAGAGGAATTTGCCCAGCGGAAACTCCGCCGTCACCTCTTTCAGGTTGTTGCCGGTGGCCTTCACCACTTTCACCGATTTGCCATTGCCCTTGCGCCGCTCGGCGGGGACCGCGATCTCACGCTTGCCGGACAGATATTGCCCGGTGATCGAGGCTTCATCGGCCGCGATCATCTCCGGCGTGCCATGGCTGACCACCTGGCCGCCATGCACCCCGGCACCCGGACCGATGTCAAAAACATAATCCGCCTCGCGGATCGCATCCTCGTCATGTTCGACAACAATCACCGTATTGCCCTGATCGCGCAGGTTTTTCAGCGTCTCCAGCAGCCGGTCATTGTCGCGCTGATGCAGCCCGATAGAAGGTTCATCCAGCACATAGAGAACGCCCGTCAGACCAGAGCCGATCTGCGACGCCAGACGGATCCGCTGGCTTTCGCCACCGGAGAGCGTGCCGGCATTGCGGCTGAGCGTCAGATATTCCAGACCAACATTGTTGAGGAAACCCAGACGTTCGCGGATCTCCTTCACGATGGCGCGGGCGATTTCCTGTTTCTGCGTCGACAGGTGGTTGGGCACATCCTCGATCCAGGCCAGCGCCTCGCGGATCGACATCTGCACCACCTGCCCCACATGCAGCCCGGCGATCTTGACCGCCAGCGCCTCTTCGCGCAGCCGGTAGCCTTCGCAGGTGCCACAGGGGCGGTTATTCTGATAGCGTTCGAACTCCTCACGGATCCAGCTGGAGTCGGTCTCGCGGTAGCGGCGTTCCATATTGGGGATCACCCCCTCAAAAACCCGCGTCACCTCATAGACACGACCGCCCTCATCGTAGCGGAACTTGATTTCCTCATCGCCAGAACCGTGCAGAAACACCTGCTGCACCTTATTGGGCAGGTCCTTCCACTTGGTGTTCTTGTCGAACTGGTAATGTTTGGCGATGGCTTCGATGGTCTGTAGGAAATAGGGCGATTTGCCCTTGCGCCAGGGCGCCAGCGCGCCGTCATAGATCTTCAGGTTCTGATCCGGCACCACCAGCCGCTCGTCAAAGAACAGCTCAACCCCCAGACCGTCACATTCCGGGCAGGCCCCAAACGGCGCGTTAAAGGAAAACAGCCGTGGTTCGATCTCGGGAATGGTAAAACCGCTGACCGGGCAGGCAAAATTCTCGGAAAAAGTAATCCGCTCCGGCGTCGGCGCTTCTTCGCCCTCGGCCGCACGCGGGGCGGTTTCCAGAATGGCGATGCCATCAGCCAGATCCAGCGCGGTGCGCAGGCTGTCGGCCAGCCGGGTTTCCAACCCCTCACGAACCACCAGACGATCAACCACCACATCAATGTCATGGCGGAACTTCTTGTCCAATGTCGGCGGTTCATCCAGCTCGTAGAATTCGCCATCCACCTTCACGCGCTGGAAGCCCTGCTTGCGCAGCTCGAGGAACTCCTTGCGGTACTCCCCCTTGCGGTCCCGCACAATGGGCGCCAGCAGGAAACCACGGGTACCCTCCTCCAGCGTCATGATGCGATCGACCATATCCTGCACCTGCTGCGCCTCGATCGGCATTCCGGTGGCCGGCGAATAGGGCGTGCCCGCGCGGGCAAACAGCAGACGCAGATAATCGTAGATCTCGGTCACGGTCCCCACAGTCGAACGCGGGTTCTTCGAGGTGGTCTTCTGCTCGATGGAGATCGCAGGCGACAGGCCGCTGATGTGATCCACATCCGGCTTTTCCATCATGTCGAGGAACTGGCGCGCATAGGCCGACAGGCTCTCGACATAGCGGCGCTGGCCTTCGGCATAGATGGTATCAAACGCGAGGCTGGACTTGCCCGAGCCGGACAGGCCGGTGATCACCACCAGCTGATCGCGCGGGATATCCACGTCGATGTTTTTCAGGTTGTGCTCGCGCGCGCCGCGCACTTCGATCGATTTCAACTCAGCCATACTGCCCCCAGATTCAACGCCAGCCGCCCTTGCGACCGGTGTCCGACCCTACAGATAGGGACTGCGCGCCGAGTCTCCAATAGAAAAAAGAGAACAGAGGGCGAACGCCTTCAGATAGCTGCCCTTTGCGCCCGCCGCCGGGCCAGCATCACATGCACGGCCAAGCCGCCAAGAAACAGCAGCAGCGCCATCCCCATCATCCCGTGGTATCCGCCAAGCGCAACAGCCGCCACCAACAGCGGCGTGCCAATGGCATTGCCCATATTGCCGGCCTGGCTCATCGCGCCATTGGACTGCGCCTGCTCTGCCGCCTCAGCATTCAGCTGCGGCACGGAGGCAAAGCTGGCCCCCTGCACCAGACCAAAGGCCACCGCCAGCGCCATGCAGGCCAGCGGCAGCCCCGGCATCAGCAGCAGCCAGACCGCGCCACCAGCGGCCAGCAGGAACCCCGCCTGCACCACCCGCACCGCCGCCACCCGGCGCAGCAACCAGACCCCGAGTGTCATCGAGGTGGCAATGCTGACCAGCGGCATGGCGCTGACCACGCCGACCCGTACGTCCGCATCCAGATGCGGCGGCAGGACCGTAAGCAGCGCCACGAAACAGGTGGTATAGAACAGCCAGCCCGCCGCCGGGGCCACTTTGGCCGGAGAGCGGTAGATCTCAAGATGCAGGCCCGGCAGCTCCGCCAGCTTGGGCAGCGGCAGACGCGGCGGCACCTGCACCGATTTCAGCACCCGCCCCAGCAACAGCGCCAGAACCGCCATCACCAGCGCATGGGCGCCAAACAGCGACAACAGGCCGAAACCGGCAACCAGCGGCAGGCCGAACCAGACCAGCAGTGCAAAGGACACGCCAAAGAAGGTGCTCCAGATCGACAGCGCCGTGCCACGGTGGCGCGGGCTACAGATCTGCGGGATCAGTGTTGGGGCTGCCACCACGATCCCCAGATGCGACAGACCTTCGATCAGCCGTGTTGCCAGAAACAGACCATAAGGCAGATGCAGCGCCTGAAGCGCCGACATCGCCGCCCCGATCCACAGCGCCCAGACAAGGCTGCGGCGATAGCCGAAGGAGGCGACAAACCCGCCCGCAACCACGCCCAGCAGAATGCCCAGCACCCCGACCATGGTCACCGTCAGGCTCAGCGATGACCCCGCAGCCGGATACAGCAGCCCCAGCTGATCAAAAATGATCGCGATCTTGCCGTATTGCGCCGCTGCCCCCAGGCCGGCGACCCAGATGATCATCACCACGCCCCAGCGGGTCTGCGGTTCCTGGAGGTGGGGGGTGTTCATGGGGCTGCCCTCATTGCAATTGCGCCTGGCGCTTGGAATCCGCCAAAACCGGTCGAAGCGCATGGCATAGCGCGCCCCACTGCAAAGCACCAGCCGAGCGATACATCAAACACGACCCCCCGGACGCAGAAACGCCCGAAGCATGGCCTCGGGCGTTTCTGTCATCTCAATCAATCAGGCCAAAAGACCAGATTACATATGGATCACCCGATCAAAGGCATCGAGCACGCTCTCATGCATCATCTCGCTCAGCGTCGGATGCGGGAAGACGGTGTTCATCAGGTCTTCTTCGGTGGTCTCCAGCTGGCGACCCACCACATAGCCCTGGATCATCTCGGTCACTTCGGCGCCAACCATATGGGCGCCCAGCAACTCGCCAGTCTTGGCGTCAAAGATGGTCTTCACCATGCCCTCGGCCTCCCCCAGCGCAATCGCCTTGCCGTTGCCGATGAAGGGGAAGCGGCCGACCTTGATGTCATAGCCCAGCTCCTTAGCTTTCGCTTCGGTATAGCCAACTGAGGCGACCTGCGGCTGGCAATAGGTGCAGCCCGCAATGCTTTCCGGCTTCACCGGATGCGCGTGCTTGCCCGCGATCAGCTCGGCCACCATGACGCCCTCATGCGACGCCTTATGCGCCAGCCAGGGCGCCCCTGCGATATCGCCGATGGCATAAAGCCCATCGACACCGGTGCGGCAGTATTCATCGGTCACGACATGGGTCCGGTCGACCTTGACGCCCAGACCTTCCAGCCCCAGCCCCTCGACATTGCCGACGATGCCCACGGCGGAAATCACGGTGTCAAACTCCTGTTTCTCCACCTTGCCGCCGACCTCAATATGGGCGGTGACTTTGCCCTTGCCGCGGTCCAGCTGCTTGACCATGGCTTTCTCCATGATCTTCATGCCCTGTTTGACAAAGGCCTTCTTGGCAAAGGCGGAGATTTCCGCGTCCTCGACCGGCAGCACCCTGTCCATCACCTCAACAACCGTGGTGTCAGCGCCCAGCGTGTTGTAGAAGCTGGCAAATTCAATGCCGATGGCGCCGGAGCCGATGACCAGCAGCTTCTTCGGCATCCGCACCGGTTGCAGCGCGTGTTTGTAGGTCCAGACCAGATCGCCGTCCGCTTCCAGCCCCGGCAGCTCGCGCGCACGGGCGCCAGTCGCCAGCACGATATTCTTCGCCGCCAGTTCCTGCGTGCCCTTTTCGGTTTTCACCGACACTTTGCCCTTGGCCGGGATCGTCGCCTCGCCCATGACCACGGCAATCTTGTTCTTCTTCATCAGATGGCCAATGCCGCTGGACAGCTGCTTGGCCACCCCGCGCGAACGTTTCACCACAGCGTCCAGATCATAGCCGATGTTGTCTGCCTTCAGGCCGAAATCCTTGGCCCGCTCCATCAGGTGGAACACTTCCGACGAGCGCAGCAGCGCCTTGGTCGGGATGCAGCCCCAGTTCAGGCAGATGCCACCCATATGTTCACGTTCGACAATGCAGGTCTTCAACCCCAGCTGGGCGGCACGGATGGCGGCAACATAGCCCCCCGGCCCTGCGCCGATTACGATCACGTCATAGGTTTCTGCGGCCATGGTGGTTCCTCGCCATACTGGATCAAAAACTAGTTCACCGTTAAACTATTTCTCGCGGCACTGCAATCACACTATGCAACCGCATAGGAGCCATGCAAGAAACAGCAACGCCGCACCCCGTTCCTTGGGGCGCGGCGCAAAAACAGTGTCAGGGCAGGATGCGTTTCAGGCAAGCCTGAAAGGCAGCCGCCTCAGCCTGCGGCCTGAAGACTGCGCATGGTGCTGCCATAGCCACCGGCCATGACGTAATCCATTTCCGGCGCGGTGCTGCTGCGCGCCAGCGCCTCGTTGCGATAGGGGAAACGGCCGAACTGGCGGATCACCTCGCGGTGGGCGCGCGCATGCAGCAGATTGGACGCGCCGTTCTTGGGCATCCGCTCCAGCATCAGCCGCACGCAGCGTTCCTGATCGCACAGGTTCTCCGAATGCATCAGCGGCAGGTAGAAAAACTGCCGCTGCGGTTCGTCGATCTTCATGTCCCAGGACTTGCTGATCGCACATTTCGCCGCCGCCAGTGCCAATGTATCCGACGAGAAAGCCTGCGCCTGCCCCCGGAACATGTTGCGCGGAAACTGATCGGTCAGGATGATATAGGCCAGAACCCCCTGCGGGCTGCTGCGCCAATGGTCGCATTTGCCGGCACAGGCCGCCTCCCATGTTGGCTGAAACCGGCGCCGGATCTCCTCATCCAGCGCGTCATCCTGCATGTACCACCCCTTCTCTCCCGTGCTTACAAGCCAGAAGTCCAGGATCTCCTCGGGACCTGTCATAGGTCTGCCTCCACATAGATACCGTTCTGAAATTCAGACTTTTTTGCAGAGATTTTACAAGGGCAAGCCCGTCACGATTTGCGTCATACACGACAGTTTCGTGAAAAACTTGCCACAGTTCCCGTGAGTTAGCGCAATCAGCTCGCTTCGGCGGCGGCTTCTTGCTCCTCGATGTCCGCCTCGATGGCATATTCCTGGGCGAACTCAACCGCAACAGGAGAGGCCGTCGGCGACATCGCAGACATGATCCCGGTCTCTTCGGTGGGAATCGCCGGGCGCTGGGTTGTGCGATAGGCAGCATAGACCGCCAGCATCAGCAGCAGCAGCGCGGTAAACAGGAAGAACCCCGGCGCACCAAAGACCTCATCCCCCATCAGCCAGCCGGTGATCAGCGGCCCGGCGACAGCACCCAGCCCGTTGATGAACACCAGCCCACCCGAGGCCGCCGCCATGTCGTCATAGTCGAGATAATCGTTGGTATGGGCAATCAGCAGCGAATAAAGCGGGTTGGTCATGCCCCCGATCAGGAAGGCCGCAATCAGCAGGAAACGGAAATCAGCCCCCAGGATCATCGCCCCGATCGCAGCACCGCCGGCAACCGCCGCGCCAAACAGGATCAGGATCCGCCGGTCCATCCGGTCCGACATCCACCCCAGCGGGTATTGCATCAGCACAGCCCCCACATAGAAGGTCGCAACGAAGATCGAAATCTGCGTCAGGCTCAGCCCGGCCGCAGCGCCATAGACAGCGCTCATGCCAAATTGCGCCGAGAACACGCCCCCCAGCAGGAACATGCCCACACAGCCCAGCGGCGAGGCATCCATCAGCTGGCGCAGGGTCATCGGCTTGGTCCGGTCAAAGGCCGGGGTTGGCGAGATCGACAGCAGAATGGGGGCAAAGGAGACCGAAACCACCACCGAGGCGATGACAAAGGTCTCATAGCCCGAGGGATCGCCGACCAGCAACAGCGCCTGCGCGCTGACGATGCCGATCATCTGCACGATCATATAGAGCGACAGCGCCTTGCCCCGGTTGGCATTGTCAGAGGCATTGTTGAGCCAGCTTTCGGCGGTGACATACACGCCGGAGAAACAGAAACCGATCAGCACCCGGCCCAGCATCCAGGCCACCGGGTTGGTGATTGCCGGATAAAGGATCATCACCGCCGAGATGAACGAGGCCAGCGCCGCAAAGACCCGCACATGGCCGACCCGCCGGATCATCTCCGGCGCCAGACGCGATCCGCCCAGAAAGCCGACAAAATAAGCCGACATGACAAAGGACATCTCGAGGGTAGAAAACCCCTCGATCTCGCCCCGAACGCCCAGCAGGGTCCCCTGAAGACCGTTGCCGACCATCAGCATACCCATACCCAAAAGCAGCGCCCATGCGCTCGACAGCACCTGCCACATTGCCCGTCTCTCCTACTTCGCTTGTCCGTACCAGAGCGCGCCGAACGGGCTCTGGGCCCGCTCCGGGGTCCTGGTGAATTGGTCACGGGCATCGCAATCGCCCGGCGCCGTTATGAACAGGGTCTTATGGCAGCTTCATGACCAAGAGACCCCAAAAACCGGGTGTGCCCATTGCAAACCCGGTGACAATTGGATCCGGCAGGACCATAGCCCAGACCAGTTAAAAATGCTTCTCGCTGAAATTATCCCTCAGGTCTGCGACATCTCCGCCACCGGCGGTATCAAAAGCGACGCATCGCCATAGGAAAAGAAGCGGTAGTTTTCTGCCAGCGCATGGTCATAAATCGCCCGGATCCGGTCCTGCCCCATCAGCGCCGAGACCAGCATCAACAGCGTCGATTTCGGCAGGTGGAAATTGGTCATCAGCGCATCCGCCACATGGAAGGTGAAACCGGGATAGATGAAGATGTCGGTATCGCCTTCCCAGGGCTCGATTGCACCGCTCTGCCCGGCGCTTTCGATCAGCCGCAGCGCCGTGGTGCCAACCGGGATCACCCGGCCACCTGCGGCCTTGGTTGCGGCAATCTCGGCGGCGGCCTCGGCGCTGACGCGGCCCCATTCGGCATGCATCCGGTGGGTGGTCACATCCTCGACCTTGACCGGCAGGAAGGTGCCTGCACCCACATGCAGGGTCACATAGCTGACCTCGACCCCCATGGCCTTCAGCTCTGCCAGCAGCGCCTCGTCGAAATGCAACGAGGCTGTCGGCGCCGCCACCGCGCCGGAATTGCGCGCCCAGACGGTCTGGTAATCGGTCTTGTCCTGCTCATCCGCTGGCCGCTTGGCCGCGATATAAGGCGGCAGCGGCATCGCCCCCGCCTCGGCCAGAGCCGCATCGAAATCGGTGCCACTCAGATTGAACGTCAGGTAGCCCTGCCCGTCCTCGACCCGCTCCAATGTCGCGCTCAGAGCCTCGGAGAACACGATCTCCTCGCCCGGTTTGACCTTCTTCAGCGGCTTCAGCAGCGCCGCCCAGCTGCCATCGGCGCCGGGATCCAGCAGCGTGACCTCCACCTTGGCGGCCATCGGCCCCTGTGCGGTGTCGCGGTGGCGCAGCCCGCTCAGCCGCGCGGGAATCACCTTGGTGTCATTCAGCACCAGCCGGTCACCGGGGCGCAGCCACTGGCCCAGATTGGCAACACGCGCGTCGCTGATGCTATCGCCCTCGGCCACCAGCAGCCGCGCGGAACTGCGCGGCACTGCCGGACGGGTGGCAATGCGGTCATCGGGGAGATCGAAGTCAAAATCACTGAGTTTCATAGGCTGCGATATAGGCTGTTGCGCGGCCCTTGGCCAATAGGTTTTGCACCTTTGTCCGCGATCGGCACACCGCCCATGAATCGCCTTGGAATGGCCCATGGATGGCCCGATGGCAGCGGGTCGCCCTAGCGGTCTTCGCCCGGCGAAACCGAATAGCTCGGCCTGTCGCGTTCGGCGCGCGGCACGGCGGGGGCTGGCGGCTCCTCCCCCGGCAGCCGCGGCGCCGGTCCGCGAAACAGCTCGCGGAACATCCCCGGCGCCAGCCCCGACAGCGGGTTCACCTGCACCTGAGGATCATCCGCCGTGCCCTTCAGCGTAAAGGCAAAGCCGATCAGCCCCTCACCCTTGCGGGTAAAGACGCGGCCGATGGCGTTGAGCAGATAAATCGGCGAGACCACCCCGCGCATGTTCAGCACGCTGCGCTCCAGATCGTAATTGCCGTCCATCGACAGGCCGATCGACGGCCCCACCGCGCTGCTTTCATGGACAATCAGATGGGTCGCCCCCAGCCTGAACCTCGCCTCCACCGTGGTGAACAGAATGCCCTGCCCGGCCAGCGCGTCGATCAGCCCGACAACGCTGACCGCATTCAGCAGCGCCGCCATTGCGGGGGCGTCCTTGATCCGGGTGTTCTTGACCTCGATCTGGCCGTCATATTCGCCGGGGGCGCCGGGGGCCGGCACCAGCGACATGTCGAATGTCCCGCCAGAGCCATGGCGCAGCACCCCCGCCGCGCGGAACACCCCACCGGCATCCTGAGACTGGATCCGGGTGGCAAAGCCGCCATCCTTGGGCACGACCATGCCGCTGACCCCGGTCTGCCCGTTCAGCGCCGCGGTGAAGTTGCCGTTGAGACCCCCAGTGGTGGAAAACCGCCCGGCAAAACCGGTGAGCGCGATACTGTCGGTGACCTGCATCCGGTCCAGTTGCAGGCTGATCGGCCCGGTGCCGCCAGAGGCACCACCGCTGCTGCCACTGCCGCCGGAACCATCGGGCATCTGCCGCAGATCCAGCACCCCGTTCAGCACATTGATGGCCGGCGACCGCGCGCCGCGCCCCACCAGATCGACAGCGCCCCGGAACCAGCCCTGCAGGTCGACGCGGTCAAACCGCGCCCGGCGCAGACCACCGCCCGGCTCCAGCGTGATGGCACCGGCCGCCCGCAGCCCCGCCGCCTCCAGCGACAGCGCCTGCACATCCGGCGTCTCCCCAAGGGTCGCGCTGAGTTTCAGCTGGCCGGTGCCTGCCTCGCTCAGCCGCCAACTCAGCGCCGGAATCCGCAGCCCCAGCCCCGCAAGATCGCTTTCCAGGGTCAGCCGCGGCGCCTGCCCCTTGTCGATCACCACCTCATAACGGCCTTCGCCGCGTCCGAATACCGATCCCGCAGGCAGGCCGATATCAAACGTATCAATCGTGTTCTGCGACAGTTCGATGGTGCCGCTGACCCGCACCGGCGCGGCCCCGCCCGCAGCCGCAACCGCCCGCTCCGCCGCCGGTCCCACCGCCTGCCGCCAGATCAGGCTGCCCGGCACCCCGGAAAGCGCGCCGCCGCCCTCGATCTGCACATGGTCCTGATTGCCGCTCAGGCTCAGGGCCTTCGCCGCCACGCGCTGACCCGGCACCAGCACATCGCTGCTGACATCACGGAGGCGCCCCCGGTAGTGATAGGTGATCTCCTCGGGCGTGACGCCCTTGCGCAGGGGCACCGCCAGCGTGCCGCTGATCGCAACCTGCCCCGTCGCCAGATCCACCGGCAACCCGGCCTTGTCCATCACCGACAGCGGCGGACGGTTGAGCAGCGACAGCGCCGCCGTCACCGGGCCTGTGGCCTCGATCCGGGCAATCCCCGGCGCGCCGTCCTTCACCGAAGTGTCAGGAATGATGAACGACGTACCCGCCGCATCCACGCGCCCGCCCTGATCCGCTGTCACCCAGCCCTTTGTCGCCATCACCACCAGACGGTTGCCATAAAGGCTGAACTGCCCGGCCGCATCGCGCAGCGGCGGCAGCGTTTTCTGAAACCGGACCGCCGCCTCCTCGAATGCCAGATCCAGATAGACAAACGGCTTTGCCGTGCCCTGGCCACGCAGCGCGAAATTCACATCGCGCGCATAGCCTGCCAGCAGGTTCTCGCGCACCCATTCGCGCGGCTTTGGCGGGGCTGCGGCAGGCCAGACCTCTTTCAGCCGCTCGGCGGTCATCCGGTTGGCGCGTCCGTTCAGCGCGTAATCCCAGCCGGTCTGCCCCGCCGAAATCTCGCCATCCAGCAGGATCCGCGTCTCACCGTCACGCACCAGCATCTCGCCCAGACGCAGCCGAAACGGCGCCATCTCCAGCTTGAAATCCGCCGTCACCCCGGCCAGATCCAGCGGCGCCTCATAGAGTTTCGCCGGATTGAGGCTCAGGTCCTGAAACCGCAGCTGCCCCACCAGATCGGTGAGCTGGCCGTTCTCCACCCCGATCAGCCGCGCCCGCCCCTCCATCGAGCCGGAGCCCCAGCCGCTGTTCACCGACAGCTCGTTGAACTGAAGCTCCTGCCGCGCGGGCAGATAGGTGAAATAGCTCTGCGCGCCGGTGATCGGCACCGGGCGGGTGGCGGCGGTGGGCTGGATCACCCCCTCGCCAATCTGCAAGCTGGCAGAGACCGGCAACAAGGCACCCTCGCTGCTGATGGCACCGCGCAGAGAGCCCGAAATCGGCGCGTCCAGAACATCCAGCCAGCCGAGCGCGGCGCTCTGGGCGGCGATATCCTTGCTCGCCACCGAATTGACCAGGACACCGAAATCCGCCGCCTTGTCGCCAATGGCTGACCTGTAATTCGCCTCGACCGTGCCGACATAATCGCGCCCGCTCAGCAGCGAGAACCCGGCGGCCAGCTCAATCTCCTGTCCGCTGCGGCCCATGCGGATGCTGCCGCCATCCAGCGTCCAGACCCGACCCAGCCGCGCGTCCTCATAGCGTAGGGTCAGCGCCTCGGTCTCCACCGCAACCAGCGCCGACAGCACCGGCAGTTCCAGCTGCCGGTCCCATTGTTCGATCAGCGCAGGCAGGGTGGCGGCCTGCCGCAGCGGCGCCTCCCCCTCGGCCAAACTCAGCGCCAGACCGCCACTGTTGTCGCGCCGCAGCGTGCCGTATAGACCGCTCAGCATGATCGTCTTGGGTCGGATCTGCCCGCGCAGCAGCGGCCGCATCGCCAGCGAGGCCTGCGCGTCCGCCAGCCGCGCCACCCGCGCGCCGGTCTCATCGCGCAGGGTCACATCGCGCAGGCTGACACGGGGCCGCCAGCCCCGGTTCACCACCAGATGAATAGCACCGAATTCAATGCTCAGACCGCCGAGGTGCTGCTCGATCCGCCGCTCTACCCGGTCGCGCAGCCAGTCCGGCGCATCTATGCGCGTGCCCAGCCCGAGAAAGACAACCCCGCTTGCCAGCAGCGCTAGCAGCACGGCGGTGATGGTCGCACTGCGCAGCATCCGCCGCAGCAGTCGACGTTGGGGCCGCGCGCGCACCGTCGCCGCGGGCGGCAGATCAACCCCTGCCGCCGCAGGAATGCCCAGATCCCCGGCCGAAATCCCGTCCGACGCACGAGGCCCCGGCACCGGCACCGCCTGTTCCACCGGTTCTGCCGGTGGCGCCTCATCGGGGCCCAGATAGACAACCCCCTCCGGCGGCGGCACCGCGCGCGCAACAGCCACATCCTCATCCGCCGCAACCCCATCGGGTGCAGCCTCCTGCGTGGCCTGCGCCGACACAGAGGAAGATGGCTCCCGCTCGGGATCCACCGCTATGGGTGAGACCGGTTTAATCCTTGCTTTCCCTTTGCCCGTGATGGCCTAACTATGGCACGCAAACCCTGCGAAACCGTTTTGGAGACCTTAACTTATGCTCGCCCCCTCAGACCCAGCGCCCTCCTTTAACCTGCCCCGCGACGGCGGTGGCACCGTGACGTTGGAGGAGCTGCGCGGCAAGGCCGTTGTCCTGTTTTTCTACCCCCGCGATGATACCCCGGGCTGCACCAAGGAATCCATCGGATTTTCCGAGCACCTGCAGGCCTTTGCCGATGCCGGAACCGTGGTCTATGGCATCTCCAAGGATCCGGTTGCCAAACACGACAAATTTGTCGCCAAACACGGGCTGACCACGCCGCTTCTGTCCGACGCCGACGGCACCACCTGCGAGGATTATGGCGTCTGGAAAGAAAAGAACATGTACGGCAAGAAACACTGGGGGATCGAACGCTCGACCTTCCTCATCGATGCCGAGGGCAATATCGCCCGGATCTGGCGCAAGGTGAAGGTTGACGGCCATGTCGCCGAGGTGCTGGAGGCGGCGCAGGCGCTCTGAACGCGGCCCCATCCCGCCAGCCATTCCGCCCACCGTGCCGGCCGCCCCGCTGATCCAGATCGGCCTGACGCGGGGCCGCCTATCGGGTTGCGCGCCACAGCCGCCGGTGGCAGGGAGGGACAAGAGCAGCCCACCGCCAGTAACGGACCCGCCCAGATGACCAGCGACGCCCCGCAGACCACAGCCGAGACCACCGCCCCGCTCACCCTTGCGCAGATGGCGCAGCAGGTGCTGACCACCGCCGACGGGCGCGAGAAAACCGCGCTGTCGCGTCGCCACGCCGCGCACTGGTTTGCCTCGCGCGCCGGTGATGCGGATAAGATCGAGATCGGCACCGCCAACCCGCCGCTGCACCCGGCCCGCCCCGAGCGCCCGGAGCTGCTGAACCCCCGCGATGTGCCGCGCCGCCGCCCCGGGTCAGAGGCCGGCCGCAAGGCGCTGCTACATGCGGTAGCCCATATCGAACTGAATGCGGTGGATCTGCACTGGGACATCATCGCCCGCTTTTCTCATGTGCCGATGCCGCTTGGCTTCTTTGACGACTGGGTCAAGGCGGCAGATGAAGAATCCAAACATTTCAATCTGATGTGTGATTGTCTTGAGGCACTGGGCAGCCATTACGGAGATCTTCCGGCCCATGCCGGCATGTGGCGCGCCGCCGAGGACACCGCCGAGGATCTGATGGGTCGGCTCGCCGTCGTGCCGATGGTGCTTGAGGCGCGCGGCCTGGATGTGACCCCCGGCATGATCGAGATTTTCCGCAAGGCCAAGCTCACCCAGGCGGTTGATGCGCTGGAGGTGATCTACGCCGAAGAGGTCAGTCATGTGGCCTATGGATCGAAATGGTTCCATTTCCTCTGCGGGCGCGACAATCTGGACCCGAAAGACGTCTTTCACGATCTCGTCGGTCGATATTTTCATGGCCATCTGAAACCGCCCTTCAACGAGGAAAAACGTGCCGAGGCCGGCATTCCGCCCGATTTCTACTGGCCGCTCACCGAAGATATCCCGATGAAGCCCCCGGCCCTGCGCTAGGCCACCCACAGCCGCAACAGGCGCGGGGCGCGGCGCCATCGGCTCCGCGAAGTGGCCAATAACGCGCACTCCCAGCGGCCTGCGCAGGACGCCGCAGACGGTCCAGAAACCTGACCTGAACACCCCTCCGATCCGGTAAGCCTGCCCCGTGTCGGCAGGCCAACCGCCGCAGCCCCATTACCGGCCTCACACCCCGGATCGGGCGGCTATCGGCGATTTTTCGCTCATTCACCCGCTGATCTTCGCCCTGCCGCGCGGTTTCCGCGCCCTCCCGCCGAACACCGGGCCAACAGGCTTGCCCAAATTCCTCCGGCTGGCTATTCCCTTTCGCCATGGCGCGTATCTGCGCGTCCAGGCACTGCGACAGGGGCGCTCCGAGGGGGACCGGAACCGACCGTCACACCGGCAGGAGGAGCGCCGGTACAGGCAGTGCGACAACTGGGGCAGGACAAGGACCAAAGCGTGCGAACACGTCTGGCAATCAAAATTCACGCATTTCTTGAACGTCGTTTCCCGGAGCGACGTGTGTTCCTCAAATCCGACACGGATACCCGTTTCATCCGGCTGCGCTCCGAAACCCAGCTCATCGCCTTTGCCGGCATGGCGCTGCTGGTGGCCTGGTCCATCGTCGCCACCGCCATCGTGCTGATGGACAGCATCGGCTCCGGCAATTTCCGCGAACAGGCCAAGCGCGACCAGATGACCTATCGTGCGCGGCTCAATGCGCTGTCGAGCGAGCGCAACGACCGCGCCGCCGAGGCGCTGGCCGCCCAGGAACGGTTCAACGCCGCTCTGACGCAGATTTCCTCCATGCAATCCGAGCTGCTGGCCTCCGAGACCCGCCGCCGTGAGCTGGAAACCGGCATCGAGGTGATCCAGACCACTCTGCGCCAGACCATGAAGGATCGCGAAGCCGCCCGCGACGCCCTCGCCGCGCTGAAACAGGAAACCGCCGCCGACAGCCCGGCCCAGCTGATGGCCGTCAGCGCGCCCGTGCAGATGGAATTCATGGCCGAGGCGCTGGCCGAAACCGCCGCGGAGCGTGACCAGATCGAAGCCAATGCCCAATCCGCGCTTGAACAGCGCGACGCGCTGGAGCTGGAACTGCGGCTGATGGATGAGCGCAACGATCAGATCTTCCGCCAGCTGGAAGAGGCGATGGAAGTCTCCGTCGCCCCCCTCGACAAGATGTTCCGCAGCGCCGGAATGCCCACCGACCGTATCCTTGAACAGGTTCGGCGCGGTTACAGCGGTCAGGGCGGTCCGCTCAGCCCTTTAGCCCTGTCCACGCGCGGTGAGGAACCCACCCGCGAAGAGCGCAGAGCCAACGACCTGCTGCACCAGATGAACCAGCTGAACCTTTATCGGCTGGCCGCGCAGAAGGCGCCTTTCGCCTCGCCGGTGAACCTCAACCTGGTGCGCCGCAGCTCCGGCTTTGGTTATCGTCGCGACCCCAAAACCGGCGGCCGCCGCCTGCACAAAGGCTCCGATTTCGCCGGACAGACCGGCACCGATATCTTTGCCACCGCCGATGGCGTGGTGACTCATGCCGGCTGGCAATCCGGCTACGGAAAACTTGTGACAATTCAACATGCCTTTGGCATTGAGACGAAATATGCCCATAATTCGAAACTCCGCGTGAAGGTCGGTCAAAGGGTCTCGCGCGGGGATCACATTGCTGATATGGGTAACACCGGACGGTCCACCGGGACCCACCTCCACTACGAGGTTCGGGTCAATGGCAACCCCGTAAACCCGATGATCTATATCAAGGCTGCGAGAAATGTTTTCTAAAAGCAAAATCAACGAGCCCGGCCAGAAAGCGGCCGAAGCAACCCCTGCGGCACCTGCGCCGTCTTCCGCTCCGGTTCCGCCCGCCAGCGATTTCAAGGCCACCGCGCCCAAGGCCAAGCCACCGGCCTCCGTGCTCAGCTCGGATCTGCACATCACCGGCAACCTCAAGACCACCGGCGATATCCAGGTCGAAGGCACCGTCGAAGGCGATATTCGCGCCCATCTGCTGACCATTGGCGAAAGCGCCACCATCAAGGGCGAAGTGACCGCCGATGACGTGGTGATCAATGGACGCATCGTCGGTCGTGTGCGCGGCCTGAAGGTGCGCCTGACCTCGACCGCCCGCGTCGAAGGCGACATCATCCACAAGACCATCGCAATCGAAAGCGGCGCCCATTTCGAAGGCTCCGTGCAGCGTCAGGACGACCCGCTGAACCCCGGCAAAGCCGCAGCGCCCCGCGCCGCAGCCCCGGCACCGGCCCCCTCCGCCGCCGTCTCCGCAGCCACCGCCGCGCATAAAGCCGAGGGCTGATCCGAGCCTTCCATTGGCCGTATCGACAAAAAATCAACGCCGCAGGTTCCGCCTGCGGCGTTTTTGCTGCGCCATGGTCATCTGCCCGTCTGACCCGACTATCCCAGCATGCGGACGCGACGTCGCCCGGTGAATGCAGCGCGATTCTTAGGCGCGGATCTTGCAGGCATAGGTTGCTCACTGTACGAGACCGTTAAAGTTGCAGGCATTTGGTCTGCTGCATCTCTCATCAGGATCTCTTTCTGTTATGGCAATTTTTACTGTAAATGATCCCACCGGAACGCTGACCCTGGATGGCATCAACGATCTTGGGTATTCAGGTCTCAGCCTGAGTAGCCGAACCAGCAACCGGCTGTACTTTACCTCCCCCAGTGATACCTCGGTCACCCTGACCGGAACCTTCGCCTCATCCTCTCCCTACCTGTGGACCGTGAACTCCATGTCCGTGGCGACCGGCAGGACAACGGTCTATTCCTTCAGCGAATTTTCGATGAACTTCTATCGGTTCGCCTCGTCCAGCGGCAGCGCTCTCGAAGCTGCGCTGCTGACCGGTGATGATACCATCACCTCCAACATGACCGAGGGCAACCGCTGGCTGGCCTATGGCGGCGACGATGTCATCAGCCTTGGCACCGGCAATGACTATGTAAATGGCGGCACTGGCACCGATCGTTTGATCATCAACGACAATTTTGGCCGCGCTTCCGCGTCGTCCTTCTATGGAACCATCACGCTGGAGTCCGCCGATGGCCGCGACACGCTGGTGTCGATCGAACAACTGCAATTTGCCAACCGCAGCTTCGCGCTGCGCACCGGCAGCAGTTTCGACAACACGCTGAGCGGCGATCAGGATGCCCAGCTGACCAGCGACATGATGCTTGGTGGACGTGGCGCCGATACGCTCTCTGGCCTCTCCGGGCGCGACATGCTGCTGGGCGAAGAAGGCAACGATCGCCTGCTCGGCGGCACGGGCCATGACACGCTGAAAGGCGGCGATGGGGATGATCTCCTGCTTGGCGGCACCGGGCGTGACTGGCTGGCTGGCGATCTTGGCGACGATATTATCGTCGGCGGGTCCCACGGTGACAAACTCATCGGCGGCGGCGGGAATGACCAGCTGCGCGGTCAGTCAGGTCACGACCTCCTGCGCGGCAACTCCGGCCAGGATACACTCCTGGGCGGCCAGGGAGACGACCGCCTCTATGGTGATGGCGGCAGCGACCGGCTGATCGGTCAGGAGGGTGACGATACGCTGACCGGCGGCGCTCACGCCGATACCTTTGTCTTCCATCGTGGCTATGGCAGCGATGTCATCACCGATTTCACCCTCGGCGAGGATCTTATTCAGATCGGGCGTGGCGCGGATGGGGTCGAGGATCTCACCTTCACCCAGCTGGGCGCCGATGTTCAGATTGCCTTTGCCGATGTCACCATTCTGGTCGAGAACAGCACGCTTGAGCAGATCGAGGCGGCGGACAATTTCCTCTTCTGAGCGATATCGCAGATCAGCACTGACCAAGGGCGCCCCCAATCGGGGCGCCTTTTTCAATACCGCAGGCGACAAGTCCGCCGTGCACACGGTGCAGAGTTTTCGCAACAGAATTAACAAAGGTTAATTATTCGTTAACCCGAGACTTCCCCGATCCAGACCCGCCCCCTAGGTTTCCGACAAAAGCATCAAAAAGATGCAACGGGCATTCAGGCAGCAGGTCAGACCATGGCAGAGCTTTTTGTAGCGGCCGCGTCAAATATGGCGCCGCCGTTTGATTTCAATGACTTCGACTTTACCAAAGTGGCTGTTCTCAGCACATCCGAGACCCAGATCGCCGTGCAATACCGCGACTTTGTGCTGGTGTTTCAGGGCAGGTTCACCTTTGACGAGACCGGCAATCTGACTGCGGACAGCCCGCTCAACAGCTTTGCCCTGTTCCACCACCAGACCCTGATCCTGTCGGTCAGCGGCTTCAGCCTGCCCTCGCAGATGATTGCCACCAGTGACCTTTATTCGCTGCTGGCACTGGCGCTGGCGGGCGATGACACCATCACCTCGGCCTGGAACGGTGGCGAGCGGATCCAGGGGTTTGGTGGCAACGACACCATTCAGGCAGGCGGCGGCAATGATACCATCATCGGCGGCCCCGGCGAGGATGAGCTGCGACTGGCGGAGGGGATCACCAGCTACAGCTTTGCCTTTGACGACATCGCAGGCGCGCAGCTCACGACGCGGGCCGGACAGGACCTGCTGCTCAGCGTGGAGACGGTGCGCCTCGCCACCCAGACCCTGCATATTCAGGAAGGCGGCAGCGCCGACGATATCCTGACCACCCGAAACGCGGCGGAGAGCAACAGCTCCGACATGATCCATGGCCGGGGCGGCAATGATAGCATCACCGGCGGCGCGGGCAAGGATTTCCTGCTGGGCGGCACCGGCGCCGACACCCTGTCGGGCGGGCGCAACAATGATTTCCTCGACGGCGAGCTGGGGGACGATCACCTCTCCGGTGAGGCCGGTCACGACAACCTGCGTGGCAGTCTTGGCAATGACACGCTGATCGGCGGCGCTGGCAATGACACCCTGCGTGGCGACAACGAGATTGGCCCGGCCGAAAATGCCAATGACCTGCTGATTGGCGGCAGCGGCCACGACAGCCTTGACGGCAACGCAGGCCACGACACGCTGAGGGCCGGTAGTGGCGCCGATACGCTTGATGGCGGCGACGGCAATGACCGGCTTGACGGTGGCAACGGGCGCGATCTGATCACCGGCGGGACCGGCGATGACAGCCTGACCGGTGGGCGCGGCAATGACACGATGACCGCCGGTACCGGCAGCGACCGGCTCAGCGGCGGCGGTGGCCACGACGTGATGCGCGGCGATGCCGGCGATGATCTCCTGCTGGGCGGGCGCGGGCATGACACGCTGTTTGGCAGCGACGGCGCCGACCGGCTCATCGGTCAGTCCGGCCATGACCGCCTGACCGGCGGCAGCGGTGCCGACAGTTTTGTCTTTGGCCGTGGTTCCGGTCAGGACACCATCACCGATTTCCGCCTTGGCGAGGATGTGATCGAGATCACCCGCGGTGCACCCCGCATCGATCACCTTGGATTTGCACAGCTCGGCGCGGATGTGCGCGTCACCTTCGCCAATGTCTCCCTGCTGGTCGAAGACGTGACCGTCGATCAGCTAATGGACACCGATAACTTCCTGTTCTGATTAGATACCGCTCTCAGAATATGGCTATGGGCGCGCCTTCGCCGGTGCGCCCTCTTTTTCGGGCAGAACTCGGTTGTGCATCGCCCCCTCACTCCAGCATCCAGCGCCCCTTGGGCCAGAAAGCATGATAGGCAAAGGCAAACATCACATCATGGGCCAGATCCGCACCGTTCTGTCCCCGCACCCGCACCGATCCAACGTCGCGCCCCTTGCCCAGCTGCCCGGCATCCAGCGCCGAGGCCTGCCCGGCCCGCCAGCTGAGGACCACCCCCGCCTCGCGGATTTCCCCGGCCTTGGCCAAGCGCGCCAGGGGCCAGGCCCGGTCCCCCACCCGCACCACGCGCGCCAGCGGCGCGATACCATGGGGCGGCGGCGCGCCATCATATAGAAACGGCCAGTTCGACCGGTCATAGCCCTGATAGGGATTGCGGCCATAGCTGCGGTTGTGGCGTGGCTCAGCCATCACCAGACCCTCTGGGTAGGCGGCGCGAAATGCCTGCCAGCTGTCCAGCCAGCTCGGCAGCTGCCGCAGCTCCCGGCCCGTCATTTCGCCCACGATGCCGGTGCCCGTGGCCTGCTGCCACCAGCTCTCGCTCTCGCGGTCATACATCACCATATCGGACTGGCGCAGCTTGCCGGTGACGCCAAAGCTCAGGGTGCGGCCAGCCACCCGCCGGTCAAAGCTCATGGCGGAATTGCACAAGGGACAATAGGTGATCGCAACCGGCGTGCCACCGACCCGGTCATTGACGATTTCATGCCAGATCAGATAGCGCAGCGGATAGGCCCGCGCCGCCTGTCCGGGCAGATCCAGCACCACCACCGGTTCGGCGGGGCTCAGCCCCGTCACCTGCGCCGCGGGGTGAAACGCCGGATCGCTCAGCGCCGGAATGCCATCCTTTGGCGGACCACCGGATTTGATCTCATCCCAGCTGGCCACGGCGGAGCGGCTGAAATCGGTCTGCGGCCACTCCCGCGCCCATTGCGCCGGATCAGCCGCCGCCGCAACAGCGCCCAGCATCACCAGCAAAGCCGCCAGCACAGCGCCGACCGTCCCGACGCGCAGCGGATCCCGTTTCCCTATCGCCAGCCGTGACATCTCTGCGCTCCCCCTTGACTTGCGACCAGCTTCGCAACTGATCTTGAGGCGCACAGCCTGCCGCAAAATCCCCTCACATGCACCGCACAAGCCCGTGACAGGCGTGCGTATCCCTGGCTGAAACGGCAAACGGCCCGCACCACGCAGGGTACGGGCCGTTGCAATATATATCAGGTCAATCCGGCAGGCCGGATCGCAGGATCACTCAGTCACTGTGACGGTTTTCATCACATCGGGCTGGCCGACAACGGCGCCGTTCTGACTGCTGCTGCCGCGCTTGATCGCGTCAACCACATCCATGCCCTCGGTCACCTTGCCCACAATGGTGTACTGACCATTGAGGAAATGCCCCGGCGCAAACATGATGAAGAACTGCGAATTGGCGCTGTCGGGATCCTGTGAGCGGGCCATGCCGACGACACCGCGATCGAACTCCAGATCGGAGAATTCGGCCGGCAGGTCCGAGCGCTCGGAACCGCCCATGCCTGCGCGGCGCATATCGCCACCCAGCTTGCCGAATTCCACATCACCGGTCTGCGCCATAAAGCCTTCGATCACGCGGTGAAACACCACGCCATCATATTTGCCCTCGGCTGCCAGCGCAGTGATCTGCTCGACATGTTTGGGGGCCACATCCTCGAACAGGTCGATCTTGATGGTGCCATTGGCGCCCTCGCCTTCGACCGCGATCTCCAGACCGCTGGCCAGCGCAGGCCCCGCCATCAGCGCAAATACCGCTGCCAGCTTATACATCGGCTGCCACCTTGACGCTGATCATGCGGTCGGGGTTCGCAGGCGGCTCGCCACGGGTGATCGCATCGACATGTTCCATACCTTCGATCACGCGGCCATAGACCGTGTACTGACCGTTCAGGAAATGGTTGTCCTTGAAGTTGATGAAGAACTGCGAATTGGCCGAATCCGGGTTGGCGGAGCGCGCCGCGCCCAGCGTGCCACGGTCATGCGGCAGCTTGGAGAATTCCGCCGGCACATTCGGCAGGTCAGAGCCGCCGGTGCCTGCCATGCGCAGGTTGAACCCGTCTTCCATATCGCCGTGCTGCACGTCGCCGGTCTGCGCCATAAAGCCGTCGATCACCCGGTGAAACGCCACATTGTCATATTCACCGCCACGGGCCAGCTCTTTCATGCGTGCGCTGTGCTGGGGGGCCACATCGGGCAGCAGCTCGATCACCACCTTGCCGTCTTTCAGCTCCATGATGATGGTGTTTTCGGGATCCTTGATCTCGGCCATGTGGCCCTCCTGTGCTTTGCATTCGCCCGATAGTTAAGCCCCGCGCCGCCGATTGCCAAGGGAGCTTTGGTCACGGAGCATTGACTGGGCGGCAAAAAGCCCCGAAACATCGCGCCAACAGCGCCAGCCCGCCTCCGCGCGACTGGCCTCGCACAGCACGACCAACACACGCGACCAACAGAAGGATATGATCATGGGCTGGACCGCACTCGACAAGATGGACCTGGCAGGCAAGCGCGTTCTGGTGCGCGTCGATATCAATGTCCCGGTCGAGGATGGCCGCGTCACCGATGACACCCGCATTCAGCGCGTCGCCCCAACGGTCAAGGATATCCTCGCCAAGGGCGGCACCCCGATTCTGCTGGCCCATTTCGGCCGCCCCAAGGGCAAGGTTGTCGCAGAGATGTCGCTGCGCCCGCTGGTGCCAGCACTTGAGGCCGCGTTCGACGCGCCGGTGACCTTTGCCGCCGATTGTCGCGGCCCCGCTGCCGAGGCCGCGCTGGCGGGCCTGCCCGCAGGTGCCGTGCTGCTGCTGGAAAACACCCGCTTCCACGCGGGCGAGGAGAAGAATGACGCCGCTCTTGCGGCTGAGATGGCCCAGCTGGGCGATATTTATTGCAACGATGCGTTCTCCGCCGCCCACCGCGCCCATGCCTCGACCGAGGCGCTGGCCCGTCTGCTGCCCGCCTGCGCTGGTCGTCTGATGGAGGCTGAGCTGACAGCGCTTGACGCAGCCCTCGGCCAACCCCAGCGCCCGGTCACCGCCGTGGTTGGCGGTGCCAAGGTCTCCACCAAACTGGAACTGCTGGGCAACCTCGTCGGCAAGGTCGACAATCTGGTGATCGGTGGCGGCATGGCCAATACCTTTCTCGCCGCACAGGGCATTGATGTGGGCAAATCGCTTTGCGAGCACGATATGGCCGACACCGCCCGCGAGATCCTGACCAAAGCCGAGGCCGCAGGCTGCAAGATCATCCTGCCCGTCGACGTCGTCGTCGCACGCGAATTCAAGGCCGGGGCCGACAATGAAACCGTCGCCGCCGACGCCTGCCCCGCAGATGCGATGATCCTCGACGCAGGCCCGCAGACTGTCGCTGCCGTCGCCGATACACTCTCCGCCTCCAAAACGCTGATCTGGAATGGCCCCATGGGCGCCTTTGAAATCGCGCCCTTCGATGCCGCCACCAATGCCGCCGCACAACAGGCCGCCGCGCTGACCAGATCCGGTGCGCTGGTCAGCGTCGCGGGGGGCGGCGATACCGTTGCGGCCCTCAATCAGGCCGGGGCTGCGGCTGATTTCACCTATATCTCCACCGCGGGCGGTGCCTTCCTGGAATGGATGGAGGGCAAGACCCTGCCCGGCGTCGCCGCACTGGAGGGCTAAGCCGAATCTGCCACCTGTCGCAGGCCGGAGGCCGGTATCGCCGCCAAAAGGTTAAGATCGCGGTGACCCGCAAGATCCGTTAACCACTTGTTAACACCTCGCACCCCTGCCATCCGGTTGGGGTGCGTTTTTGCGTCAGAATGTTCATAATTAACAATTTTCACCTTTCACAAACCATGATGCCTGTGGCAGTATTGTTGCAGACGCCGGGTAAACCGGCGCGAGACTTGAGCAGCAGATCATACAGGCCATCACCGTGACCCGAACCAATCGACCCTCTTTGGGTGCATTCGTCTTTTCCACGATTGCATTCGCGCTGAGCGCATATTTCACCTTCGCTGCCGTGCAGGGGGATTTCGGGTTGTTCAGGCGGGTCGAGATCCAGGCCGAAGTGGAAGCGCTGCGTCAGGATCTCGACCAGCTGAAGCGTGAGACCGCGCAGATGGAGAACCTCACCCACCGGCTGTCCGATGATTACCTCGATCTGGACCTGCTGGATGAACAGGCCCGCTCCGTTCTGGGCCTGCTGCGCTCGGATGAAATCGTCATCCGCTAAACAGCCGCCCCGGCGCAGACCGCTCTGAAACATGTGATCGCCCGCAGCCTCGCTCGCGGGCGTTTTGCTGTCCGGCGGGCGCAAGGCTGCGCCGCGCGATGCCAGCCGATACCCCACGCCGCAGGCCAGCCCCCGATCAGCCCTCAGGTCAACGCCCCGGAACACCGCTGAAACACTGGTGAAACACCATCGCCTTTACCCCTTGGTGACGGCACGTCATAATAACACTCGCATGACGTAACAAAATCCATTATGAACTAGTTTAGCATTAAACTATCTAGCCTTAAGGGGGAGCCCGCCACTATGGCTGCGAGAAAAAGTGTCAAGAAACCAAACGTTTCTGCCGAAGAGCTACTCGAGTACTACCGCGAGATGCTGCTGATCCGGCGATTCGAGGAAAAGGCCGGCCAGCTCTATGGCATGGGTCTGATTGGCGGCTTCTGCCATCTCTACATCGGACAGGAAGCGGTTGTTGTCGGCCTTGAGGCCGCCGCCGAAGAGGGCGACAAACGCGTCACCTCCTACCGCGACCACGGCCATATGCTGGCCTGTGGCATGGACCCCAACGGCGTCATGGCCGAGCTGACCGGCCGCGAAGGCGGCTACTCAAAGGGCAAAGGCGGCTCGATGCACATGTTCTCGAAAGAGAAACACTTCTACGGCGGCCACGGCATCGTCGGCGCGCAGGTACCACTGGGCGCAGGCCTCGCCTTCTCCGACAAATACAAAGGCAACGACCGCGTGACATTCGCCTATTTCGGTGATGGCGCCGCCAACCAGGGTCAGGTCTACGAGACCTACAACATGGCCCAGCTCTGGGATCTGCCGGTCGTCTTCGTGATCGAGAACAACCAATACGCCATGGGCACCTCGGTGCAGCGCTCGACCAAATCCCCCGCCCTGTGGAAACGCGGCGAAGCCTACGGCATCAAGGGCGAGGAAGTGGACGGCATGGATGTGCTGGCCGTGAAAGAGGCTGGCGAACGCGCCGTCGCCCACTGCCGCGCAGGCAAAGGCCCCTATATCCTTGAGGTCAAGACCTACCGCTACCGTGGCCACTCCATGTCCGACCCCGCCAAGTACCGCACCCGCGAAGAGGTGCAGAAAATGCGCGAGGAACGCGATCCCATCGAACAGGTCCGCGACATGCTGCTCACCGGCAAACATGCAAGCGAGGACGACCTCAAGGTGATCGACAAAGAGATCAAGGACATCGTCAACAAATCCGCAGACTTCGCCAAGGAGAGCCCGGAACCGGCGCTCGATGAACTCTGGACCGATATTTATGCGGATGAGCTGCCGCAAGAAACCGCCTGAGGGGACGTAATACGATATGGCAACTGAAATCCTGATGCCCGCCCTGTCGCCGACCATGGAGGAAGGCACCCTGGCCAAATGGCTGGTCAAAGAGGGCGATACAGTAAATTCCGGCGATATTCTGGCCGAGATCGAAACCGACAAGGCGACGATGGAATTCGAAGCCGTTGACGAAGGCGTCATCGGCAAGATCCTGATCGGTGAAGGCACCGAGAACGTAAAGGTCAACAGCCCGATCGCCGTGCTGCTGGAAGAGGGCGAAAGCTACGACCCCGATGCGGCCCCCGCAGCATCCGCGCCCTCCACAAGCGAAGCGCCGGCGGCAGAGGCACCTGCGGCGCCCGCAACCGCCGCCGCTGCTGCCGCAGCCCCCGCCGCACCCGAGGTGGACACCACCCCGGACTGGCCCGAGGGCACCGAAGTGGTGCAGACCACGGTCCGCGAAGCCCTGCGCGACGCCATGGCCGAGGAAATGCGCCGCGACGGCGATGTCTTCCTGATGGGCGAGGAAGTCGCCGAATATCAGGGCGCCTATAAGATCTCTCAGGGTCTGTTGGACGAATTCGGCTCCAAGCGCGTGATCGACACCCCGATCACCGAACATGGTTTTGCCGGCATCGCCACCGGTGCGGCCTTTGGCGGTCTGCGCCCGATTGTGGAGTTCATGACCTTCAACTTCGCCATGCAGGCGATTGACCACATCATCAACTCTGCCGCCAAGACGCTCTATATGTCCGGCGGTCAGATGGGGGCACCGATGGTGTTCCGTGGCCCCAACGGTGCCGCTGCCCGCGTGGGCGCGCAGCACAGCCAGGATTACGCCGCCTGGTACATGCAGATCCCCGGCCTGAAGGTGGCGATGCCCTACTCCGCCTCCGACGCCAAGGGTCTGATGAAAACCGCGATCCGCGACAACAACCCGGTGATCTTCCTCGAGAACGAGATCCTCTACGGCAAATCCTTTGAAGTGCCGAAGCTGGATGATTACACCGTTCCCTTTGGCAAGGCCCGGATCTGGCGGGAAGGCACTGACGTCACCATCGTCTCCTTTGGCATCGGCATGACCTATGCGCTGGAAGCGGCGGAGAAACTGGCCGAGGATGGCATCAGCGCCGAGGTCATCGACCTGCGCACCCTGCGCCCGATGGACACCGGCTCCATCATCAAATCGGTGATGAAGACCAACCGTCTGGTTACAGTTGAGGAAGGCTGGCCGCAGGGCTCTGTTGGCAGCTATATCTCCTCTGTGGTGATGCAGGAGGCCTTTGATTACCTCGATGCCCCGGTGATCACCTGCACCGGCAAGGACGTGCCCATGCCCTATGCCGCCAATCTCGAAAAACACGCGCTGGTCACCACCGATGAGGTGATCGAAGCGGTGAAACAAGTGACCTACCGGTAAGGAGAGACAGCGATGCCCACAGAAATCCTGATGCCCGCCCTCTCTCCCACCATGGAGGAAGGCACGCTCGCCAAATGGCTCGTGAAGGAAGGCGACACCGTCGCCTCCGGCGACCTGCTGGCAGAGATTGAAACCGACAAGGCGACGATGGAATTCGAAGCCGTCGACGAAGGGGTGATCGGCAAGATCCTGATCCCCGAAGGCAGCGAAGGCGTGAAGGTCAACAGCCCCATCGCCGTGCTGCTGGAAGAGGGCGAAAGCGCCGACGACATCGGCGCCACCCCGGCTGGCCCCGCCGCCGCGGCAGACGAGGCCGCCCCGGCGGCGTCCGAGGAAGCCGCCCCGGCCTCTTCCCCGGCGCCGGCAGAGGCCGCCGCTGCGGCAACACCCGCGCCCGCAGCCCCGCAGGGCGCCGATGGCAACCGCATCTTTGCATCACCCCTGGCGCGCCGTATCGCAGCTGACAAAGGGCTGGATCTGGCCGCCATCTCCGGCTCCGGCCCCCGTGGCCGCATCGTGAAGGCCGATGTGGAAAACGCCAGACCGCAGGCCGCCGCCGCCCCGGCAGCAACCACTCCGGCAGCCGCCGCAGCCCCTGCCGCAGCCGCCGCCGCCACAGGCCCCTCCGCCGATCAGGTCGCCCGCATGTACGAAGGCCGCAGCTATGAGGAGGTCAAACTGGACGGCATGCGCAAGACCATCGCCGCCCGCCTCACCGAGGCCAAGCAGACGGTGCCGCATTTCTACCTGCGCCGCGACATCCAGCTGGATGCCCTGCTGAAATTCCGCGGCGAGCTGAACAAACAGCTCGAGGGCCGTGGCGTCAAACTCTCGGTCAACGACTTCATCATCAAGGCCTGCGCCCTGGCGCTGCAGGCCGTGCCGGATGCCAATGCCGTCTGGGCCGGTGACCGCGTACTGAAGATGGAGGCCTCCGATGTGGCGGTCGCCGTCGCGATCGAGGGCGGCCTGTTCACACCCGTTCTGCAAAACAGCGAGACCAAATCACTCTCGACGCTGTCGACGGAGATGAAAGACCTCGCCAAACGCGCCCGCGACCGCAAGCTTGCGCCGCATGAATATCAGGGCGGCAGCTTTGCGATCTCCAACCTCGGCATGTTCGGCATCGACAATTTCGACGCCATCGTGAACCCGCCGCACGCAGGCATCCTTGCCGTCGGCGCAGGGGTGAAGAAACCGGTTGTCGGTGCGGATGGCGAACTGGCCGTGGCCACCGTCATGTCGGTGACCATGTCCGTCGACCACCGCGTCATCGACGGCGCACTTGGCGCCGAACTGCTGAACGCGATCAAGGACAACCTTGAAAATCCGATGATGATGCTGGCCTAAACCGCCACAGGTCAACGGACAAGCATAAGGAAAGGACCGGCGCAGCGCTCCGGTCCTTTTTTGTGGAGCGGGTGCCTTGTTTTGTGGAACGGGTGCCTTGCTCAAAAGGCCACTTAAGCCTCCCGCACGCGGGCGCAGCTGGACGGCTGCCAGAGACAGCAAAGCGCAGGAAGCGTCATTTGCAAACTCGGCCGTTTGAAGCAACCATGCTGCGGCGCGGCCCGCTGTTCCGGTCATTCGCTGCGACTGCGAGGTGTTGGACCTGGTGAATTCACACACAGCGGGATTTTTCTGCCATTCATTCTTTTTGCTCGAGTGGCTGCTTTTGGAGTGTCCGGTACTTCCCCGGCCTCATTCTAAAATGCGCATTGAAGGCTTTTGAAAAATGGGGGGTGCTTCGGTAGCCGCTTGCTTCCGCGATATCCGGCAAGCTCTTGGAGGAAGACTTCAGCAGGCCGGCGGCGTAGTTCAGCCGGATCCGGGCTGACAGCTCGCCTGGGGTGCAGTCGAACACAGCGCGGGTCAGCCGTGAAAGCGTCCGGCTGGAGGTAGCGATTGCGGCGCAAATCTCGTCCAAGGGCCTTGGGGCTGAGAGGGTCTGCTCGACCAGCTGAATATAGCGGGCGAGCCGCGGGTCGAGACTTTCCAGCGAACCTTTTAGTCCAATGGATGCAGCAAAGGTTTCCGAACGCTCAGGTTTGAGCAGCACATGCCTGCGGACGTTCTCGGCGATTGCAGGGTCGAAGGCCTGCGACAGCAGCTCAAGCATCAGGTCTGTCACCGCATCTCCGCCGACACAGGTTGCAATCCGCTGGTCGATCAGAAAGGGCCGGAATGTGAAACAGGTTTCGGCAAACGCAGTTTCCAGTGCTGGAAGCTGCGCCGGATGTGCCACAGCCCGCCTGCCCGCCAGCAATCCCGCCTGGCCCAGGGCGAAGATACTGGTGCCAAGGCCAATGACCCAGCCGCCATGGCGGTGGCATTCCCGCAGACCGGCCAGAAGGGCCGCTGGGGCGCCTTCCGAACCCGGATCACGGGACGAACAGACGAACACATAATCGGCCCGTGAAATCACCGGCCAGCCGTGATCAGCGAGGACCACCGCACCGCAGGAACTGCGCACCGGACCCGAGTTGGAGGCAGCGGTAGCCACGTCGACCTGTACGTTGCTGCCGGTGTCATTGGCCATGCGGATCAAGTCACGCGCGATTCCGTAGCCAAAAAGTGAAAACCCGGTGTGAACGGCAAAGACTGCGAGCTTCTTAGGAGGCATTGGCGGTATTCCATATCATTTCGGCAGGATACCGCATCAGCGAGGCCCCGGGCCATGCAAATCTTGTGCCTGACTTCTTTCGAGGCGGGCTGGATCATGCTGAAAATTCTAGGCTGGCAAGGATATGACACGGGCCTGAGCAAGGCCTTTGACAGCTTCACCAGGGACAGCGGAATTGCCGTTTCGTTCCGAGGGGTGCGCAACCAAGACGAGATGCACGCGGCGACGCAGTCCGAAGACTTCGATATCGCCTGCCCGACCACCGACAGGCTGGCCAGCTGGCTTGACAGCGGGCTGATCGCCCCTCTGGATGACGGCCGGATCGGCTATGGGCGGATTGATCCGGCCTTTCATGCCGATGCCCATACGGTCATTCAGGGCAAGCGCTATGGTTCACCCAATCTCTGGGGCGGGGCCGGCATCGGGCATCATACCGGCAAAGCGCCGCTTGACGGGGCAGAGGCCAGCCTGATGAAGTTGTTTGACCCCGCTTTCGCCGGGCGGCTTACCCTGCGCGAGGACACGGCCTTTGTCGCCGCCGGGCGGGCGCTCGAAAGTGCCGGGAAGCTGCCGTTCCCGTTTGACGATTCCTATGCGTTTGAGGAGCGGATGATTGCCAATTACGATGTCATCTGCGCCTTTCTTTGCGGGCATGCAGCCCATATCGCTCGCTTCTGGTTCAGTGAAGAGGAGGGCATTGACGCGTTCCGATCCGGCGGGTGCGTGATCGGCTACAGTTGGGACACGACAATAGCGGCCCTGACGCGGCAGGGAATGCCATTTGCCTTTGCCGCCCCGGCGGAGGGCGCAAACTGCTACCTGCAGAATTTTGTCCTGAGCGCCAGGGCTGACCCGGGCCCTGCGCAGGACTGGATATCCTGGGTCAACACTCCAAGCGGTTCTGCATTGTATGCCTCAGCCTTTGGGGCCAACCCGGCGGCAAAGGGTGCACGAGAGGTGCTGCCGCCGGAGGATCAGGCGTTCTTTGCGGCCAGCTATCCGGACAACGCCCTGGACAAGCTTTGGTGGCAGCCTGAGCAACCTTTGTGGTTTGTGAAAAACCGCGGCGATTACGCCCGGAAATTCCGCGCGGCTGTCGAAGGATGACAGGCTGGCCGGTGCAAAGGGTTGAGGTTGGGGCGCTGCGTATCACGGTCCTGCCCCTGGGTGAAATCTATGACGAACAGCGCCGCTGGTTTCCGACGGGCTCGCTGGCTGTTGCGGGCGGCGAAACACGGCTGCCGGTGAACTGCCTGCATATCGGCGGGCCTGACATTTCGGTTCTGATCGATGCCTGCGATCCCCGGTGCTACCCGGAAACCGGATCTGCAGGCGGCAGCATCGGGCAGCGCCTGGAGGAGGCCGGAATTTCCCCGGGGCGTGTCACCCATATCCTTTTGACACATGGGCATCACGACCATTTCTGCGGTGTGGCCGGCCCCGGTAATGAACCTGCCTTCCCAACGGCGCGGCATGTTCTTCCGCCGCAAGACTGGGCCGGCGGCACGCTGACACCTGAAGCGCAACGGGCCGATGGCGATGCCGCCGACCCTGCGTCACTTGAAATGCTGTACCGGCGCGGATTGCTGGACCTGGGTGAAAGCGCCGTACCCTTGCCGGAGGAAATCCGCCTGCTCGACGCCCCGGGTGAAACCGCGGGCCATCGCGTGGTGCGTGTTTCCTCGGACGGCGAGGTCCTGTTTTTTCTGGCAGATCTATTTCATGTGCGGGCCGAGATTGACAACCCCGCCCTGTGCCCCGTCTGGGCGGATGCGGCCGCGCTGAAGGCAAGCCGCCGCCGGATCCTATCCGCCATGCGCCGCGACAACGCGCGTTTTTTGTGCAGCCACATTTCGGGCGTTCTGTCCCCGGATCTCTTTCCCGATTTCTCAACCAGCCCCTGCGAGACCTCTGCATGACCAAGACAAAACAACCGAACATCCTGCTGATCATGGCCGATCAGATGACGCCCTTCATGCTTGAGGCATGCGGCGGCACTGGCGCGAGGACGGCAAACATGACCGCGCTGGCCCGGCGTTCGGCCAATTTCACCAATGCCTATACGCCCAGCCCGATCTGCGTGCCCGCGCGGTCCTGTTTCATGACCGGGCTCTATACCTCGACCACCGGCTGTTATGACAATGGCGACCCCTATCACAGTTTCATCCCGACCTTTGCGCATTACCTGACCAATGCCGGGTATGAGACGGTTTTGGCAGGCAAAATGCATTTCATCGGCGCCGATCAGCTGCACGGGTTCCAGCGCCGCCTGAATACGGACGTTTATCCGTCGGGGTTCATCTGGTCCTACCCGCTGCCTCCGGAAAACGATCCGAACTTCAAAGCCTTTGACTTCACCCCGCAATACCTGGCCGAAAACATCGGGCCGGGTTGGTCGAAGGAGCTTCAATATGACGAAGAGACCCATTTCAAGTCGCTGGAGTTTCTGCGCAACGCCCCGGGCAATCCCTGGCTGCTGACAGTCTCTTTTACCAACCCCCATCCGCCCTACAAGGTCCCTAAGAAGTACTGGGAGAGGTACAAGGATGCAGATATCCCGCTGCCTGACTATCCTGATGACATGGATGCCAGGTATTCTGACTATGATCTCGCTTTGCGCCGCTGGCACGGGCTGCATATCCGGAGCGATGAGATCCGCGATCCGGCAAACCTGATTGCGATGCGCCGCGGCTTTGCCGCCTTGGCCCATTATGTAGACGACAAAATCGGCGAGCTTCTGGAGGTTCTCGAAGACAGCGGCCTCCGCGAAGAAACGATCGTCATCGTCACATCGGATCACGGTGAAATGCTGGGGGAAAAGGGCATGATCCAGAAAAGGGGCCTATATGAATGGTCCGCCCGGATCCCGATGTTCATAGACATTCCGGGGGCTGAGCCCCGGCAAATCGGCACACCGGTTTCCTTGCTGGATCTGCCCGCAACCCTGATTGATATCGCCGGGCAGGAACCGGTGCGGCGGCTGGAAGGCCGATCCCTGCTGCCTGCCATTCACGGGGCCGGTCTTGATGTCATTCCGGTGATTTCCGAATACCACGGCGAAGGGATCATGCGCCCCAGCTTTATGGTGCGGCTGGGCGACTGGAAGTATCATTACTGCCACGGCTCAGCGCCGCAGCTATACAACCTGGCGGAAGATCCCGGTGAATGGAACAACCTGGCAGGCGATCCCGGTTATACCAAAATCGAAGCTAGGCTGAACCGCGAAATCACCGGCGGCTATTTCGATCTGGAGAAAATCAAATCCGACGTCTGGGACCGGCTTGCCATGAAACAGGTGGTCAATGATGCAATGAAGGCAAACGGTACGGCCTGGGATTATTCAGCGGCCCAGGACGCGGCGTCCCAATACGTCCGCACCTGAAACACGGGGCAACCGGCTTTCACGGTCGAAATTCGCAGCAAAATAGCGATGCGGCCATTCGAGCTGATTGCAGCACCGGTAGATATGGGCTCACTACCGACTTGCGGCGATGCGGCGGCAGGGTTGCAGTAGATCTCGTACCACATTCAAGCTACCAGATGACACCAGCCAGCCCAAAGCAGACGGCCGTGCCAGGCCCGGCGCTGGTATCGCCGCAGGTGCAAAGGTCTGGGGCCAAATTCCCGGAAGCGGACGCTCGGCAGGGCCAAGTTGCTTCATGGGATTCTGCGGGTTGCACCGGAGGCGGCGGAGCGCAGTTAGTGACCATTGCAAAATCTCGGGGGCTGGCAGTCGGACGGCGATCCCATGCTGCACGAGCAATGAAAGGAGCAGACCTTCGCCGCAGGTGCAGCCACCAACCATCATCGAACGGAAGGGATGCGGGACAAAACCGACCTTGGGTTCTTCCTGTTCGCTGACGCAGCATGGCTTTGCACACGCGGCGGACTCCTCGCTGCATTGCAGCCCTTGTCATTGAAGCGGTCATCTAAAATCACCTAAAGTGCAACTCATATCCGCCCTTTTCGCAGCGACTGGTCTATACAATGACGAGGTGAAATAATCTTGTCTGCACGAAACCTCACGACGATACCCGGAAAGTTGCTGTTCGAACTTGCGCCAAAAACTCAAGACACCTGCCGGTAAAATCTCGCCGGGCAAGCTTAGTGATTCAGGATCTTGCTCAGGAAATCTTGTGCCCGTTCGCTTTCAGGGTCTCCGAAGAACTCCTCAGTAGCGCGGTCCTCAACAACCTTGCCGGCGTCCATGAACACCACCCGGTCCGCAACCTTGCGGGCAAAGCCCATCTCGTGGGTCACAACCATCATCGTCATGCCGTCTTGCGCCAGTTCGACCATCACATCCAGCACCTCGTTGATCATCTCCGGGTCAAGGGCTGATGTAGGCTCGTCAAACAGCATCGCAATCGGATCCATCGCCAGCGCCCGGCTGATCGCCACCCGCTGCTGCTGGCCGCCAGAGAGCTGGCCGGGAAACTTCTCGATATGCGGCAGCAAACCGACCCGGCCGATCAGGGCCTCGGCCTTGGCGTTGGCTTCGTCGCGCGAGCGGCCCAGAACCTTCTGCTGGCCCAGGCACAGGTTTTCACGCACGCTCATATGCGGGTAGAGCTCAAAATGCTGGAACACCATACCGATCCGCGCCCGCAGCTTTGTCAGATTGGTGCCCTTGGCGGTGACCTCCACGTCCTCGACCCGGATGCGGCCCACTTGAACCGGCTCCAGCCCGTTCACGCATTTGATCAGGGTCGACTTGCCGGAACCGGACGGCCCGCAGACCACTACGACTTCCCCCTTGGCGACATGGGTGGTGCAATCGGTCAGCACCTGGAAGTCGCCGTAGCGTTTGGAAATGTTTTCGATGCTGATCATGCGGTTCTGGCCTTCTGAAGGCGCCGGACCAGAAGCGAGCCGGCGAAGCAAATGGTGAAGTAGACAAGGGCGGCGAAGATATACATTTCCGCCAGCCGGCCCTCGGTGCGGGCAACGATGGAGGAGGCGGTCATGAAGTCGCGCAGGCTGACGACAAAGACCAGGCTGGTGTCCTGGAACAGGATGATGCCCTGGGTGACCAGGATCGGGATCATGTTGCGGAACGCCTGCGGCAGCACCACATAGCGCTGGATCTGCCAGTAGCTGAGGCCGGTGGCCTGCCCCGCATGGACCTGCCCCTGGCGGACCGACTGGATGCCTGCGCGGATGATCTCCGAGTAATAGGCCGCCTCGAACATGACAAAGGCGATCAGCGCCGAGTAGAAGCCGCCGATCGGACGGCCCAGTGCCAGCGGCACCAGGAAGTAGAACCAGAAGATAACCAGGATCAGCGGCACCGAGCGGATCAGGTTCACATAGCCGGCGGCGGCAAGTGCAAGCGGGACGATGCCCGACAGCCGCATCATAGCGAGGCCCGTGCCCAGAATGATGCCGCCGATCACGGCCAGAAGGGTGAGCCACAGCGACAGCTGCAGCCCCTGCCACAGGAAAGGAAGGCTGTTCCAGATGACGGAAAGATCAAAATCACCCATGGCTCAGCCCTTTCCGACGAAACCCGGGATCCGGGTATATTTTTCAAGGGTCTGCGCAATCACGGTCGCACCAAGCGCAATGACCACATAGATGACGGTTGCGGCGGTAAAGGCCTCAAACCCCTGAAAGGTGTATTCGGCGATCTGCTGGCTTTGCGCGGTCAGTTCCAGCAGGCCGATGGTCAGCGCCAGCGAAGAGTTCTTGAAGATGGTCAGGAACTCGGAGGTCATCGGCGGCACGATAAGCCGGAAGGAAATCGGCAGCAGCACATAGCGGTAGGTCTGCGCGGTGGAGAAGCCGTTGGCGTAGGCGGCGCTGGTCAGGCCGGGGCCGACGGCGTTTATCCCGGCGCGGACCTGTTCCGCAACGCGGCTGGCGGTGTAGAGACCCAGGCCGATTACAGCCGTGACATACTCAGGGTTGGGCATGTCCCGCTTCATCCAGCGGCCCAGATCGTCGGGGACGATTTCGGGCATGACGAAGTACCACAGGAACAGCTGCACCAGAAGCGGCACGTTGCGGAAAAGCTCGACATAGGTGGTGCAGAGGGCGGCAACGGGCCGTGACGGCAGCGTGCGACCGACGCCGACAAGCACGCCCACGGCCAGAGCCAGCACCCAGGCTGCAAGCGCGACCGCAAAGGTCCAGCCCAGCCCTGATATCAGCCAGCCCAGGTACTCCTCTTCAAAGAGGACACCCCAGTTCCAGTTGTAATTCATGATTCAATACCCTGATGAAGCCGCCGGGCCCCTCGAATTGCGATGACCCGGCCGGCATGTGCGGCAAACCGTTACTCGGGCAGCGCGTTCAGCTGGAATGCGGCCTTCAGCAGGTCAGTCTGGGCAACGTCCAGCGGATCGAACCACTTGGCATAGATCCCGTTGATCTCACCCGAGCGGAATACTTCGGCCAGGGCCTTCTTGCCGATCAGTTCAAAGGCGCTGTCGTCGCGGCGCACCATCAGCGCATAAGGGTCGAAGGAAAGGAAATCGCCGACGACCGCAAATGCGTCTGGAGTCTTCGACTTGGCGATCAGCCCGAACAGGAGGATGTGATCGGTGGCATAGACGTCCACACGGTCGGTTTCCAGCGACAGCATGCCCTCGGCATGGTCGCGTACCGGGAGCACCTTCACATCCAGGCCCAGTTCTTTAATGGCCGCCTTGACTGCGCGCTCATTGGTGGTGCCCTGCGCCAGGGCAACGGCCTTGCCGTCCAGGTCCGCAACCGAGCTGATACCCGAGTCCTTGCGCACCATCAGCTTGGTTCCGGTGATGAAGGTGGTGGGCAGGTATTCCACCTGCTCCTGGCGGGTCAGGTTGTTGGTTGTTGAGCCGCATTCCAGATCGATGGTGCCATTGGCCATCAGCGCGATCCGGGTCTTCGGGTTCACCGGCACGTATTTGACCGACAGTTCCTTGCCCAGTTCCGCAGAGACCGCGTCAACCACCTTCATGCAGAGGTCGATCGAATAGCCGACCGGTTTCTGGTTTTCATCCAGATACGCAAACGGAACCGAGCTTTCGCGGTGCCCGATGACGATCTCGCCCGAGGCATCGATCTTGGCCAGAGTTCCGGTGCGGTCTTGGGCTGAGGCCGGAGCCGCCAGGGCCAAAGCAAAGGCCAAGGCGGCCGCTGGTTTCAGTAGTTCCATGTTTTTCTCCCTGTTGATTTGTCTTTTGCTTGCGTCAGGCTTGATAACCCGGCAGGCCGAAAATACCGGGGTATCCAAACAGCGCTGCGCTGCCGCCGGTGTGCAGGAAAACGATGTTCTCCATGCCGTCGAAATACCCCCTGCGGACCTGATCGATCAGGCCGTCGAGCCCCTTGCCCGAATAGACCGGATCAAACAGAAGCCCTTCGAGCCGGGCCAGCTTCAGAAGGGCCTCGCGCATGCCCTCGGTCGGCAGCCCGTAGCCTGGCCCCACATAATCGCAATTCGCCCGAACCGTGGCCCGGTCGATTTCAACCCCCATTCCAAGGTAATCCATGGTCTTGCAGGCCAGATCAAAGACCATGCTTTCCTGTTTCTCCTGCGGCGCGCGCACGCCGATCCCAAGCAGGTGAATATCGCTGGCCAGGCCTGCAAGGCCCGCCACCAGGCCCGCCTGGGTGCCGGAGCTGCCGGTGGCATGGACCAGCGCGCCGATCTTCAGCCCCATCGCCGCGGCCTGCTCCTCCAGTTCGGCGGCGCAATTCACATAGCCCAATGCGCCAACGCGGTTCGAACCGCCGCCTGGGATGATGTATGTCTTGCGGCCCTGATCCTGCAGCGCTTGGGCCAGGGTCTCCATCTCGGTATTCATGTCGGCGCCGCCAGCCCGCTTGGAGATGGTTGCGCCATGCAGCTGGTCCAAAAGCACATTGCCATTGAAATTATAGGCCTCTTCATTGGAACCTGTGCGGTCCTCCAGAAGGATATGGCAGTCCAGGCCCAGTTTTGCCGCTGCGGCTGCCGTCTGGCGGGCATGGTTGGATTGGGTGGCGCCCTGGGTGATTACCGTATCTGCACCCTGTTTCAGTGCCTCGGCCATCAGGAATTCAAGTTTGCGGGTCTTGTTGCCGCCCGATGCAAGACCCGTGCAATCGTCGCGTTTGACCCAGATGCGCGGCCCGCCCAGTTCTTCGCTCAGTCTGTCCAGTGGCTCCAGCGGAGTTAGCATATGGCCCAGCCGCACGCGCGGGAAGTTCTCAAGTGCGCGCTTTACCAGAATGAGGTTGCCATCCGCTGCAGTCGTGTCATCTGTCACTGCGCTGTTCATGCATTTTATCCCTTTTGCGTATCTTTTGTAAGGCTACCCGCTGCAGGAACTGCTGAATAATGCAAATATTGCAGGCTGCTCATACAAATTGTATGGGTGAGTATGGACACACGCCTTTTAGAAGATGCTCTGATCCTGCTGGAAGAACGCAGCCTGACTGCCGCGGCAGCCCGCAGGAACGTAACACAACCGGCCTTTTCCAGGCGCATACGGGCCTTGGAACATTGGATTGGCAAAAACTTGCTGACCCGCGAGGCCAACCGGGTAGAACTGTCCCCCACCTTGCTTCAAAGCGAGCCACAGATCCGGGCTCTGCTGGCACATCTGCGGCAATTGCATGGGCACCTGAAGAACTCGGAAGGCACTGGTGAGCCGCTGGTGCTGGCGACGCAGCACTCGCTGTCAGTGTCTGTTGTCCCAGAGATTCTCCGCAAGTTCCGCACCAGCGGTCGGACGCCGCAAATCCGGCTGCGGACGCAAAACCAGGTATCGGCCATGTCAACGTTTTTGCGCCACGAAGCCGATGTTCTTGTGAGCTATGAGTACCGCGAACTGCCGCAGGTGCCTTTTGACGATACCGTTGACCGTTGTGTCTGGCGGCGGGACACCCTGCTTCCCGTCGTCGGCGGCGCTCTGCGGCATGATCTCTTGGAAGGCCAGATACTGCCGCCGGATGCTCCCTGCATTGATTATCCTTCCGGTAGTTTCTTCGGGCAGATTGTTTCGCTGCATCAAAACAAGGCTGAACGTGCTTGGATAGGTAGGTCGACGGTGGAAAGCGCGTTTTCGGTGGGGATTTCTCAGATGGTTCTCGAAGGAACCGGCGCCGCTTGGGTGCCTCACTCCCTCATTCAGAACCACATCATTTCCGGCGATGCTGTCATTCTCTCCCCCGAGTACGGCCGTCTGCCACTGGATATCGTTCTTTATACCCATGTGTCCAATCCGCGCGGAGCACTTTTCCGGAAATCAGTTGCTGACCTGGATTGACTGGAGCTTGAAACGCCAGCGGCAGCCGTCATCCTCGCTTGCTCCTGGAAAAGCCGACTATCATGCATCAGCAATGAGAAAGCGATTTGAGGTGTACCCTTTGTCCGCACAAGGGGAAAAAGGCGAAACCTCAGACTGAACTTTGCAACCACCATGCAAAGTTTGCAATGCCATCTATCTTCCTTCGCCGCTACACTCCATTGCATCCTAGGGAGAACTGGAATGGAAATTGATTGGCTGGAGGATTTCCTGGCGCTGTCCTCGGCGGGAATCTTTGCTAAGGCCGCCTATGCCAGAAATATCAGTCAGTCTGCATTTACGCGCAGAATCAGAAACCTGGAGCACTGGGTGGGAGCGGACCTTTTTGACAGAAGCGTGCATCCGGTGGTTCTGACACCAGCGGGAGAAGCCTTTCGAGCAACAGCCTATGAGACTGTGTGTTCCCTTCGCCTTGCCCGTGAAGACCTGAAACTGCTTACAAGGCGTGCGGGTGACGTAATAAACATTTCCGCTCTGCATACACTTGCCATTTCATTCACCCCTGCGTGGCTAAAAACAATCTCGGCTGCAATAGGCCCGATCAACACCAGGTTTGCGGTTGAGAATTTCTCTGACTGCGTGGAAACGCTAATGGCCGGAACTACAGATTTCATGCTGTGCTATGATCATCCGTCCATTGCGACCATGTCCAATGACGACCGTTACCCTTCGGTCAAGATCGCGGATGACAGGCTTGTAGCCGTGTCCGGCACCGACAAATCCGGCAACGCGCTCTACCGTTTCGACCAGCAAGGTAAACTGCCTTTCCTGGCCTATTCCCCAGAGAGCTTTCTTGGACGGCTAAGCGAAATCTCAATCAAGCGGGCTGGGGTGGCAGAAAAACTGGAAATCCGCAGCGAAAACTCGGTGGCTGAGGCTCAGAAAGCAGCCTGTGCGGAAGGACTGGGAGTGGCCTGGCTGCCCAAAATGACAATACTGCCGATGTTAGATGACGGTAAACTCGTGCGAATCAGCGACGATGCTTCTGAACGCAGTATGTCCATCAAACTGTACCGCTCGATCGAAAGAAGCCGCCCATCCGTTGAGCGCTTCTGGAAGCTAGCAGAAAGTGCTGGCGTTCCGGCACGCTAGCACATTGCTGGGCTGTTTCGGCAAGTTATTCAGAGGTTCTGGGCCAGCATCCAGAACCGCTCCAGCTCTGCCCTTGACCGTTCGATTGAACGGTAAAGCTTAATTTCAATTGCCAATTCGTATTCCGGCCTGCTGATCTTGTGCAATGTGCCGTCTTGCAGTTCCCGCTCTGCGGCTCTTTCTGGCAGAAAAGCCACGCCAAGCCCGGCAAGGCAGGCGGATTTGAGCGCCTCGGCAACGGAGTTTTCGTAAACGGGCTCCACTGCGTCACCCAGGTTACCCCGTTCCAGGCAAACTTGGGAGACCCGACCCAGAAAAGTATCGGGCGGATAGGACAGAAACGGAACCGGGTTGTCTGCGGCCAAGCTGTATTTGACACGCCCATCGGCGCCAACACAGCTGACGGCTATTATCTGGTCTTTTGCGATCGTTGAGGACGGATACCGGTTTTCATCCGAAATAGTAGGCACCGCCGGGTGAAAATAGCATAGCATGAAATCTGCACTGCCGCTCAATATCGCTTCAGCGCAGCCTGAGAAGTTTTCCGCGACCAGCCTGGACTTGATGGGGCCTAGATGGCTGGACATACCTGTCAGCCAGGTGGGAAAAAAAGAAATTGCCAGGGTGTGTAGCGCAACGAAGTCCAGCACTGAGGCTTCCCGGCGGGACAGGCCGCGGATATCGCTTTTGGTTTGCTTCAGCGCGGCAACGGTATCGATGGCGGTTTGCTTGAACGCCTTGCCTGCGGCAGTGAGCTCGACCGGATGCACGCTCCTATCGAACAGGGGTGTCCCGGTCCAGTTCTCCAGATTCTTGATCCGCCGCGTGAAAGCGGATTGGCTAATGTTGCGCGCATCGGCGGCCCGGGCAAATACCCCTGCAGCGGACAGTGCCAAAAAATCTTCCAGCCAGTCGATCTCCATCTGTCTCCTCCGCTTGAAGAAATGAGTAATGCTAGGAGTTGATTGCAAAAAATGCAACGCCCTTGCGTTGGTTGTCATAGTTGCGGGCACGGCCCGGCAGTAGGTTTGGCCCAACGATAGCCCCGTTTCTGTGCCCCACGCTTCAGGCGGGTACAGCCGGACCGCAGAAAGGCCCCAGATCATGAGCAAACATAGAATGGAATCCGACAGCCACGGCCTTGTGGAAGTTCCCCTGGCAGCCGCTTGGGGCAGCCAGACCCAGCGGGCGCTGATAAACTTCCCAATAACTGGCGTATCTATCAGCCACTATCCGGAATTGATCGCCGGACTGGCCTCGGTCAAGAAAGCCTGCGCACTAGCAAACCGGGATCTGGGCGCTTTGCCTGCTGATAAAGCGGCCGCCATTGCCGCCGTCTGCGATGAGATTATTACCGGGGAGCATCACGATCAGTTTGTTGTCGATGTGATGCAGGGCGGCGCCGGGACATCGACCAATATGAACGCCAACGAAGTCATTGCTAACCTCGGGCTTAGAAAGCTTGGCGTGGAATTTGGCGTTTACAGCCGGCTTCACCCGAATGACGACGTGAACCGCTCACAATCCACAAACGACGTTTATCCCACAGCAATCCGTCTGGCTGTCCTCTCCCGGATTCCCCCTCTTATCGAGGCTATGCACTGGCTGACCAATTCGTTCGGCCAAAAGGCAACCGAGTTTCAGCATATTATGAAGGTCGGCCGTACGCAGCTTCAGGACGCTGTACCCATGCCGCTCGGCGCCGAATTCCGGGGGTTTGCAACAACGATCAATGAGGACGCCGATCGGTTGTGCGACCTTTCCCGCCTTCTTACCGAAGTGAACCTTGGAGGCACGGCGATAGGCACCGGCATCAATGCGCCCGAACATTTCGGGGAAACCGCCGTTGCGCACTTGCGGGACATCACGGGCGAACCACTACAACTGGCCCTGGACCTGATAGAAGCCTCCTCTGATCTCGGCGCCTTTGTGATGTTTTCCAGCACGCTTAAGCGGGTTGGCATCAAACTGTCCAAGATTTGCAACGATTTGCGCCTCATGTCCTCTGGCCCGCGCGCAGGAATCGGCGAGATCATTCTGCCTGCAGTGCAGGCCGGGTCCTCCATCATGCCCGGGAAAGTAAATCCGGTTATCCCGGAAGTGGTGAACCAGGTCTGCTACCAGGCGATCGGAAACGATCTGACCGTGACGATGGCCGCCGAAGCAGGCCAGTTCCAGCTCAACGCAATGGAGCCTGTTATCATCCACAAGGTGCTGGAAACGATGGGCTCTCTAACCAGTGCAATGAATGTGCTGCGAACCCGTTGCGTGGACGGCATCGCAGCAGATGAAGAAAGATGCCAGATGCTGCTGAGCAATAGTCTTGTGCATGTGACCGCGCTCGCCCCCCTGATCGGTTATGAGGCCGCAACCAAACTTGCTAAATATGCGCAGGCAAACGGGCTGAGCCTGCAATCCGCTGCAATGCCGGCCTTACCGGAAGAATTGGCCGAGACGGCCCTGAGACATCTTCAGGCTAAGATGCGGGAGGAAGCCCAATGAACAGTAACAAGTCTCTGCGTCTGGGAATTGTCGGCGGCTTAGGCGCCCTTGCCGGGGCCGACTTGCTGAACAGAATTGTTCAGAACACTCCGGTCAGGTCGGAGGAGGATCACAGGGAGCTGGTTTTCCATCAAAAGCCATTGCGCGAACCAGTCTCCCCCAAGGAACCTGACTACAAACCCACACACCGTAAACTTTATGTATTTGATACGCTGTCCCGCATGGAACGGGAAGGATGTGATGCGGCGCTTCTGCCATGTTTTGTCACGCATAGTTTCCTGCAGGAACTGGGGGATGAACTGGAGCTGAAACTTGTCAGCATGACGGAGGCGATTTCAGCTGCGGTTGCAAGGCTGGATCCGCAGCCAGAGAAAATTGGTGTCATCGCGACACCTTTTGTCAGGGAACACGGGCTGTTCGAGCACCTGTTCGGGGTGGATGCACAGGTTGTCTATCCCGCTGCGGAGCTGGAATGCGTTGTTCTGGAAGCGGTCTATGGCAACAACGGTTTCAAAGCCGGAAACCGTAGCGAAGAAGTGCTGAAACCTATCAACGCAGCCCTTGCCAGCCTGTCGGAGCAGGGGGCGACGGTTTTTGTGCCCGGGCTTTCTGAGTTGCCGCTGCTGCTCGATCAGCTTGACCTGCCAGACGGGATGGCAGCCATAGACACGGCGGCGATTTATGCAGAGCACGCGCTACAGGAGACGCAAACAGACCACCGCCGCCGATTCAAAGTCGGGGTTGTTGGCGGTGTCGGGCCTGCCGCAACCGTGGATTTCCTCTCCAAACTTGTTAGGGGTACTGAGGCCGCACGTGATCAGGATCACATCAAGATATTGGTCGAACAAAATCCGCAAATCCCTGACAGGACTGAAAACCTGGTGGGAACAGGAGCCGATCCGACAGTAGCCCTCTATTCCACTTGCAAGAAATTGGAACGCGGTGGGGCTGACATTCTGGTCATTCCCTGCAACACCGCCCACGCCTATGTCGATCGTATCCAGCGCCATCTCGGCATTCCGATCATTAGTATTCTGGCAGCGGCCACTGACCACATCAGGGAAAGCTCTCCCGGGACGCGCACGGTCGGGGTTCTCGGCACCGATGGAACAATCCGAAGCGGACTGTATCAGCAGGCGCTTGAGGAGGCTGGTCTTTGCCACATCGTCCCCGATGAGCAGCATCAAAACTTGGTCATGGAGTGCATATACGGCCCGGCCGGCGTCAAGGCTGGGTACACCGAAGGTCTCTGCAAGGAGCTGATTACCCGGGCTTTTTCCCATTTGGTTGGGCGCGGCGCCGAGGCTGTCATTCTCGGCTGCACGGAACTCCCTATCCTTGTGACGGCAGGCGCCGGCGAACTGGGGGCGCTGGCCGTTGATCCAACCGATGTGCTGGCCCGTAAATGCGTGCAACTGGCAAAGGCCTAAGGTCCTGCCCATAGCTGAAAGCGGTTTCTCCTTGGGAGCTGAAAGGGCGTTGCAAAGTTTGCAACGCCCTTGCCATGTTTGCGCGACGCTGACTGTCATCGAACTGGTACCATGCTGCGACTGTTGGCAGCCCGATCCGGTTGGCTGCCTTGGAAAGGGAGGTCCTCATGGCGAATACCAGTCAAAAAATAGGGTTTTTGGCACCTTGGAGAAACATGCTTCTGTGGAAGCAAATCGTAATCGCACTTGTCCTTGGAGTGATTACAGGCGTTCTGCTGAACGCGACCGGCAACCAGGCAATTGCCGGCATGATCAAGAACATCGGAACCTTGTTCCTGTCGCTCATTAAAATGCTGATTGTCCCGCTGATCTTCGTGTCGCTCGTATGCGGCATGACATCCGTCAGCGACATGGCGCGCATGGGTCGTATTGGCCTGAAGGCGATTGTGTTCTATCTCGGCACGACTGCATTTGCGATCACGATCGGCCTGGCATTGGGGTTACTGATGCAACCCGGCGCGGGCATTGACCTGAGTGCCGCCGCCGCCATGGAACCCAAAACCTCACCGCCCTTCATTCAGCAGCTCATCGGGATCGTCCCGAAGAATCCGGTTGCCGCCGCAGCAGACGGAAACGTTCTTCAGATCATCTTTTTCGCAATCATGTTCGGCCTGGCCATCAACCTGGTTGGCGACGCAGGCAAGCCGGTGCGGGAGTTCTTTGAAGCGCTGAATTCAGTTGTGCTCAAGCTGACAGAGATAGTGATCAGTTTCGCCCCCTACGGCGTGTTTGCACTGATGGCTTGGGTCGCCGGAACCTACGGGCTTGATCTTCTGCTTCCGTTGGGGACGGTGATTGCCGCACTCTATATCGGCTGCATCCTGCATGCGCTGTTTGTCTATGGCGGGCTCGTTTCGGTCTTCGCCCGCCTAAGTCCGGTTCGCTTCTTCCAAGGCATCATTGAACCGCAGATCGTGGCTTTCACCAGCACGTCCTCCTCAGGCACTCTGCCCGTCACAATGACCGCCGTACAGCAGAACCTTGGCGTTAACCGGTCGGTTGCAAGCTTTACCCTGCCGCTCGGCGCAACTATCAACATGGACGGAACCGCCATGTACCAGGGCGTTGCCGCTCTCTTTGTTGCACAGGCCTTTGGTATAGAACTGGGCATGTCGGAATATGTCACAATCATTCTGACGTCGACGCTGGCCTCCATCGGTACCGCCGGTGTTCCTGGGGCCGGGCTGGTCATGCTGTCGCTGGTTCTGACCTCTGTCGGCCTGCCTTTGGAAGGTGTTGCCATCATTGCAGGCATCGATCGTATTCTCGACATGGCACGCACGTCGCTCAATGTCACCGGAGACGCAGCCTGCACCGTGCTCATTGCGAAGTCCGAAGATCAAATTGACCTTGAGGCGTACGACACTCCCCATGTGCTGAAAACTCCTGACGTTTCGCGGGCGTAATCAAAAACGCACATCACTGCGGCCGCACCGGAAGGGGCGGCCGCTTTTTCTTTTTGGGGGTGTATTGACCGTAAAACCGTCCTCCTCGGCTGGTTAACGCGGGTTGCCAGTGGAAGAGGAATATCTTCGACGAACGGCCGTTGGTCGTCGATTCCTTCCCGGGCTTTTCGGAATGACCAAATCTGCCGTTGCAACGCAGCATGAATTGATCGTCGGCGGAGCGGTTTCACGTACTTTTCGCGCCCGCAGCAGAATTTCAGCGCTTCCGGAAAGGGCTCGATCCGACCCACCGCTGCGACCCGAACGTAGGTGCGCTCAGGGTTGGCGAACGGCAAGTGCCGTCCGCCTACGTGGTTCAAATGTCGATTTGCTCGGCAATGCTCAGCGCATCTTCAAGTTCGACGCCAAGGTATCTGACAGTGCCGTCCACCTTTGTGTGTCCTAGCAGGAGTTGAACCGCCCGGAGATTCCCGGTTTTGCGGTAGATTTCCGCTGCTTTGGTCCGGCGCAGCGAATGGGTGCCGTATCCGCTGGGCTCCAGCCCAATCGCGGCCACCCAATCCCTCACAAGCCGGCCATATTGGCGTGTCGAGATATGCGGGCGGTCATGAAACCTGCTGGGAAACATAAACCGGCAACCGAGCATCTCTGGCGACTTGATCCATGCGGCAATGGTATTCCGCGTGTTTTCAGAGAGTTCAAACTGAACGGGCCGCTTGGTTTTGCTCTGGACCACAGACACCCGTTCGCGAACGCGATCATCCCTCACCAGGTCGGCGACAGCCAGTTTCACCAGATCGCATCCGCGAAGCTTGCTATCAATTGCCACGTTGAACAGCGCAAGATCGCGCAGGTTGCCCGCCAGTTCGAGCCGCGCGCGGATCGCCTAGACCTGTTTCGGCAATAGCGGCCGTTTCTGGCCGATGATCCGGCCCTTGTTCCAGGCTCTTCGTTTCGGGGTGACAGCGGGAAGTTGGACTCTTGGCATTGTACGCCCTCCAATCCTCCCGCCAAACCCAGACATCAGCACAGCGCTGACGCCCCAGTTTACAGGTGGTTTGAATGGCTGTTGTCAGCTTGCCGCTTCTTCGGGGAACGCCGCAGACGCATTGGGCAGCAGAGAGCCCTACCCGGTCATTGTGGGTTGTGTTTGCGCGCGCTCTCAGTTGAAGAAATGCTGCATGCGCTTGAAATCTAGCGCTGTGACGCGGCGATGAAACCGGCCATTTGTGCGGCGTTCAGCGAGGCAGGAACGGTCAATTCACTAGGAGCGGGACTAAACAGACCTTTGCCAGCTTTTGCTCTTGCGGAAAGCGGAGAGACAGAACGGGGTGCTCCCTGAACAGCAAGTGCCGCTGCAAATCCGATAGTTACTCGTTGGCACCGCAGCCTTCCTGCAGGAAGTCACGGATCAGGGACTGGAACAGAGCCGGTTTTTCCAGATGAACCGCATGGGCGGCACCGGGCACCACCGATAGGCGCACGTTGGGCAGGTTGGTCCACAGCGATTCAACCTGGGGCCAACGGTAAGAGCGGTCGGAATCGCCCCAGACAACCAGCGTCGGCATGGTCAGCCGCGGCAGCGCCTGCCGTCCGTCCCATTCGGCCATCGCTTGCAGAGCGGCCAAGGCGGCCTGCGGGCTGGCCTGAGCGCCGATTTGCGTCAGCAGCGGGTAGCCGCGCGCGGTGTCCCCGGCCTTGAACCAGGTTGCCCCGATGCGCGCGATGGTCTTTGCCACACCGTCAGACAGCAGCCTTTCACGCGATACCGTGATGGGTTCGAACCGGTCCGGCATCAGGCCCAGCGGGCCGGTTCCGTAGAGGATCAGCTTCTGCACCGCCGCGGGCCGGGTGGCGGCCATCTCCTGGGCAATCATGCCGCCCATGGAATGGCCCATGAGGATGAACTCCGGAACGTTCAGGCTGTCGAGCAGGTCAAGCACTGCCTCTGCCATTGCTGCGATGGTGCTGCATCCCGGCAGGCCTGCGGCGGTGCCAAAGCCCGGAAGGTTGGGCGCGATGACATCGTAGCCGCCGCCGAAGGCATCGATTTCGCTTTGCCATTGGGCGGCGCCGCCCAGGTAGCCATGCACCAGCACCAAAACCGGACCGGAGCCGGAACGCAGATAGGGAAGGTTTGGCATCAGCGCATCTGCTCCGGCAGCCACAGCGCCACTTCGGGCGACAGGATGAGAATGGAGATGAGCAGGATCATGGCGGCGATGAAGGGCAGGCAGCCCATGATCACGTCGCCAATGCTCACCTGTTCGCGGCCAATGGCCTGGATCACATAAAGGTTCAGTCCCACTGGCGGCGTCAGCACCGCGATTTCCATGGTGATGGTGTAAACAACGCCGAACCAGATCAGATCGAACCCGGCTGCATCCATCAGCGGGTAGATGGTCGGCAGCGTGATGAAGGTCATCGATACCGGTTCCAGGAACATGCCAAGCACGATGTAGAACACCAGCACGATGGCCAGGACCGTGTAGGGCGACAGCTCAAACGACAGGAACAGATCGGTGAACTGTTGCGGCACCCGGTAGTAGGTCAGCACGAAGCCGAACAGCACCCCGGCCGACAACAGCAGCCCAAGGTAGCCCATGGTGCGCATGGTGGCAAAGATGGCGCCCTTGAAGCCCTGCCAGTTGAGGTCGCCGACCGAGAAGGCCAGCACCACGGTCAGGAGCGCGGCAACGGCCGCGGCCTCGGTCGGGGTGGCAATTCCTGCGTAGATCGCGACAGTGATCACCAATCCAATCAGAATGACGGGGCCGATGGTGCTGAGGATCATCTTCAGCGGCATCTTCGCGGCGTCCTCGCTGCCGGGGATGTCCTCGGGCTTCATCATGCCCCAGATCAGCACCACCACCACAAAGCTGGAGACCAGGATCAGTCCGGGGATGACGCCTGCGATGAACAAATCACCGATGCTTTGGTCTGTCACGATGCCATAAAAGAGCAGGATCAGGCTGGGCGGGATCAGCACCGACAGTGTGCCGCCTGCCGCCAGCACCCCGCTGGACAGGCGCTTGCCGTAACCCAGCCGCAGCATTTCCGGCAGGGCGACGCCGCCGATTGTGAGCGCCCCCACCATCGAGGAGCCGCAGACCGCCCCGAAACCGGCGCTGGCCCCGATGGAGCCATAGGCGGCAGAGCCCTTGATCCGGACACCCTGATGCAGGAACTGGTAGAGGTTAGGTCCGATGCTGGAGCGTCCGATCAGTTCACCCAGGAAGACAAACAGCGGCACTGCCAGCAGGATGTAGTCGATCCAGACGCCCCAGAGCTTCAGCTCAGACGAGACGATGGAGGTTTCCCAGCCCTGGATCTGCCAGAGGAACGGCAGCGAGGCCGCCGCCAGGGCAAAGGGGATGGGCAGGCCGATGGTGATGAACATCATCAGCAGGCCCAGCAGGCCAAGGCCGACAGTATACCATTCCATTAGAGGTCTCCCGACGGGGCCGGAGTGCGGATCAGGCGGATCAGGCGCAATGCGGCATAAAGTGAGAACAGCACCAGCGCGGTGGCGCCGGGGGCCCAGAACGCATAGCGGGGCCAGTGCAGGATTTCGGAGGCAACGCCGGAGTTGAAGGAGCGGATCGTGGCGCTGACCCCGGCATAGGCAAAGAAACTGCCGACCCCCAGCATCAGGATATGGTTCACGATATCCAGCAGCCGCCGGGCGCTGGGGCGGAGCAGCTCCGTGATCATCGTGACCTTGGGAAAGGCGTCTTCGCGCAGGGCATAGGCGAGGCCGGCAAAGGCGACCGGAAACAGCAGCAGGGCTGTGGCTTCGGTCACCATCCGGTCGGGTTTTCCCAGGCCGTAGCGCACAAAGACACCGTAGGAGATCCACAGCATCTGAACCAGAACCACAGCGGCGCCCGCTCCGGCCAGCCAGACGACTGCGCGTTCCACGGCCCGGATCAGGCGGTCTAGACCGTCATCCATGACAGGGCTCCTTGTTGGAGGTGTTCAGTTCCCGGCGGCGGGCAAGGTGCCGCACCGCCGGGCCGGGGGGGAGCCTTAGGGCGCGTGGCTTGCCAGCAGGGAGCGGATGCTGTCGGCCATTTCCGCGCCGCAGGCCTCGTTCACCGTTTCATCCCATTTGGGTTTGACGCTGGCGATCAGGGCTTCGCGCTGGTCATCGGAAATGGACACTGCCGCACCGCCGCCCTGCATCACCGCATTGCCGACCTGCTGGTCGACCCATGCCTCATAGCGCGGCTGCAGCCATTCCTCGGTCTCGGCCGCCGCGGCCGTCAGCGCCGCCTGCTCATCCGCGGTCAGAGCGTCGAACTTGTTCTTGTTCATCATGTACTGGATGTTGCCATAGAACAGGTTGGCGTTGACCATATAGGGCATCACGGTCCACAGCTTCCAGGAGCTGTAGGTAGCAACCCCCATGTTGATGCCGTCCACGACACCGCGTTCGGCTGACTGGAACACTTCCTTGGGCGCCACGAACACCGGCTCGCCGCCCCAGGTCTCGATCATCATGCTGACCAGCGGCCCGATGGAGCGCACCAGCTTGCCGTTCAGGTTGCCGATGTCGCTGATCGGCTCCTCGAACCACCATTCCTGATCGTAGGAATAGTTCGAGTTGAACAGCGGCACCAGACCGGCGTTTGCGGCCTCATCGCGGATCAGCTCAGCATAGGCGGCATCGAGGCCGGTCTGGTCTTCCAGGCTGACCTCGGCCGGATACAGCGACGTGACCGCGTAGCAGGGCAGGCGGTTGTCGGCGTTGATCCAGCTGATGTCGGAGACGCCGCCCTGAACGGAATCGACGCCCTCGGACCAGCCGTGCAGCGTGGCCGAAGGGAACACCTCAACCTTGACGGAGCCGCCGGTTTTTTCCGCGACGAGGTCCGCGAAATGGGTGAAGCCCTGATAGCGGATGTCGGATTCGTTCACATAGGTGCTGAGGCGCAGCGTGGTCTCGGCGGAGGCCGCGCCTGCGGCCAGGGCAGCCGCCAGGGCAACTGCGGATGTTGTCGTTCTGATCATTCGTTCCTCCCTTGAAACTCGGGCTTCATGGCGGCTCTCAAGGACGCCGGACCCGTGGCTCCCCCTTTTGGTGATTTTGGCCTGAGGCCCGGGATGCCTGTAGGGAAGGCTAGGTGCTGCCGTGCGGGGTTGGCCAACTCAAAAAAAACATTAAACTATTCGAAAAGCGCATAGATGTTTGTTTCCAGTATCTTGCTGCTGGGCTGGAGGGGCAATTGGATATCAACTGGCTGCGGGACTTTACCTGCCTGGCGCGGACGCTGAATTTCACCCGCTCCGCGGAAGAGCGGAATATCACCCAGTCGGCCTTCAGCCGGCGGATCAAGTCGCTGGAGATCTGGATGGGGGTGCCGCTGATAAAACGCTCCAGCTACCCGGTGCAGCTGTCTGAGGCGGGCCAGCAGTTTCTGCCGGTAGCGCTGGAGCTGATTGCGAACCTCACCGACATCCGTCAGACCCTGCGGGCGCAGGAGCAGGGCAGCACCGCGTTTCAGCGCGTCGCGGTGCTGCATACGATCTCGGTCAACTACCTGTCGCTGCGGATAGCCGAACTGGAAGACAGCATTCCGAACCTGCGGGTGCGGATCTATTCCGACAACCTGCGCACCTGCTGCCAGCTGCTCTCGGACGGCACCTGCGATTTCCTGCTGTATTACCGGCACAAGGACGTGCAGCCGGTGTTCGATGAGGCGCAATTCGCGCGCAAGGACATCGGCACCGAGCTGATGCTGCCGGTGGCAGAGGCCGCCGCGGCCAGGGCTGGGGGGTGGGATCTGGACCGGGGCGGGCGCGGGCCGTTTCCCTATCTCGGTTATGATCCAAGCAGTTTCCTGGGATCGGTGGTTGACCAGACCATCGGCAGCCGCACGCCTCCGTTGTCGCTGCGCTATATGGATGCGCTGACCGAAGCCATCAAACGCCGGATGCTGTCCGGCAGCGGCATCGCCTGGCTGCCCGAAAGCGTGGTGGCGGCGGAACTGGCTGCAGGCCGTGTGGTTCAGGTTGGCGGCCCTGTCTGGCAGGCGCAGCTGACCCTGTCGCTGTTCTGCTCGCTTGAACGCCTGGACAAGACCGGGCTGCAGGTTTGGGATGCGTTATGACAGGCCAGGGCAATCCGCCGAATCGCCCAGCAGGCGCCAGACCGCTTCCTGCTGACGGCTGCCGCGCCCGGCGAGGCGGATCATCACCACGTTCAGCTCTTCCGCGGGCAGGCTGGGCACCTGCTGCAGGCGGGCGGCGTCAAGATGCGGCTTGACCAGGCTCAGCGGCAGCCAGGCAACGCCGATCCCGTCCAGCGCATATTCGCAAGCCGCCAGCGTCAGCGCGGTTTCGGCCTTGGGCAGCAGCACGGTGCCGTCCGGCAGCCGGGGGTGAATTGCCTGGCTTGCCACCCGGCCAAGAAATACATCGGACGGGTAGGTGATCGCGGGGATTTCGGTTTGCTCCATCGCGGCCATAAGGGCGGGCGCGGCAACCGGCACCAGATGGTCGGTGCCCAATGCCCGGGTGCCGAAGGCCTCGGGCAGCGCAAGGTTTCCGCCGCCGATCCAGTCATATGCGACGGCGAAGTCGGCATCGCCAGACAGCAGCTGCATCAGGCAGGCATCGCGGTTGCCGGAGCGCACCCGCACCGGCTGGTCCTGCGCGGCGGTCAGCAGTTTCACGATCCAGGGGGATATGGTTGCCGTGATCGCGTGCTGGCAGGCAAAGGCAACGCCGCGGCCGCCGCTCTCGGCTGAGACCTTCAGGTCGTGCTCCAGGCGGCGCAGGCGGGCGCTGAGCTCGCGCAGTTCAGGCTCCATCGCCATGACGCCGGGCAGGATTGTCACCGGCTTGCGGGAGCGGTCGAACAGTTGGGCGCCAAGGCGGGTCTCGATGCCGCGCACCCGCCGGGTGAAGGCGGGCTGGGTCAGCAGGCGCTGCTCTGCCGCGCGCGCCAGAGAGCCAGTGTCAATCACCGCAAGTATGTCGTCGATCCAGTCCAGCTGCATGGCGGCAGATTAGGTCGAAAATGTCATAACATGCAAGATCGGCAATTTTAGCTGCGGATTTTGCATTAGTTTACTGTGTTTGGGTTGGGTAACTTGCAGGAAATCCACATTAGGAGAGTCCCATGCACCTTGCCCGCTTCCCCCGCCGTTTCATCGCGCATCTGCCCACGCCGCTTGAGCGGCTCGACCGCCTGAGCAAGGAGCTGGGCGGGCCCGAGATCTGGATCAAGCGGGACGATTGCACCGGGCTGTCCACCGGCGGCAATAAAACCCGCAAGCTGGAGTTCCTGATGGCAGAGGCGGAGCTGCAGGGAGCCGATATGGTGATGACCCAGGGTGCCACCCAATCGAACCATGCCCGCCAGACTGCGGCCTTTGCGGCTAAGCTGGGCCTCGATTGCCATATCCTGCTGGAGGACCGCACCGGCTCGAACAACGCGAATTACAACAACAACGGCAACGTACTGCTGGACCACCTGCATGGCGCCACCACCGAAAAGCGCCCCGGCGGTCTGGACATGAATGCGGAAATGGAGGCCGTGGCCGAGAAATTCCGCGCCGATGGCAGAAAGGTCTATACGATCCCCGGCGGCGGCTCCAACGCCACGGGCGCACTGGGCTATGTGAACTGCGCCTTTGAGATCCTGCAGCAGGCCAATGCCGGCGGGCTGAAGATCGACCATATCGTTCATGCCACCGGCTCTGCCGGAACCCAGGCGGGGCTGATCACAGGCCTGAAGGCGATGAACGCGCAGATCCCGCTCTTGGGTATCGGTGTCCGGGCGCCCAAGCCCAAGCAGGAAGAGAACGTCTATAACCTGGCCTGCGCCACGGCGGAGAAGCTGGGCTGCGGCGGCATCGTGCAGCGCGAAGATGTGGTGGCCAACACGGATTATGTCGGCGAGGGTTATGGCATCCCGACCGAAGGCGGTCTGGAGGCGATCCGGATGTTTGCCGAGCTGGAAAGCATCCTGCTGGATCCGGTCTACTCCGCCAAGGGGGCGGCCGGCTTCATCGATCTGATCCGCAAGGGGCATTTCAAGAAAGGTGAGCGGGTGGTATTCCTGCATACCGGCGGCGCGGCGGCACTGTTCGGATATGATGCCGCCTTTGACCATAAGGCCCGCTGGACATCCTGATCCGCGTTCTTCTGTGCGGCCTGCCCTCTTAGGGTCGCACATTCTCTGTAGAATGCCATGCCTGGCCCATGACCGGGGCCAGTGCGTGCATTTGCACTTCCGATTGAGGAGAGGCCAATGATTTCGGCGATCAAACCGCGCTGGGACAGCCACTTTGGCGGCATACTGCTCGTCTGCGTGATCGCCGCCGCCGCAACCTTTCTGTCAGAACACTATGGCGCGCCTGCCATGCTGTTTGCGCTGCTGATCGGGATGGCCTTCCATTTCCTGAACAGCGACCCGGCGTTTTCACCCGGTCTGGACTTTTCCGCAAAGACCCTGCTGCGCGTTGGTGTTGCTCTGCTGGGGCTGAGACTGAGCATCGGCGACGTGGAGAGCGTGGGGCTGGGCGCTGTCGCCGCGGTGGCCGGTTTCGTCATTGCCACCCTCGCCTGGGGGGCGGCCCTGTCCTTCCTGTTCGGCCGCCGCCTTGCCTTCGGCCTTCTCGCAGGTGGAGCCGTGGCGATATGCGGGGCCTCCGCCGCGCTGGCCATTGCCTCCGTTCTGCCGCCGCGCAGCGGCCGCGAGCAGGACACCCTGTTTGTCGTGATCGGCGTTACCGCCCTTTCGACCATCGCCATGATTGTCTATCCGGTCCTCTTTGCGGCCGTCGGGATGAGCGACCTGGAAAGCGGTTTCCTGATTGGCGCCACCATTCACGATGTCGCCCAGGTGGTCGGGGCTGGCTATTCCATCAGCGAAGAGGCCGGGGTCATTGCCACCTTTGTGAAAATGGTCAGGGTGGCTTTGCTGCCCGTGGTGATGCTTCTTGTCATGGCCAGCTTCCGCGGCGCACAAGCGCAAAAACTGTCGCTGCCGTGGTTCCTTGTTCTGTTCATTGTCCTGGCGGTTCTTGCAAACACCGTTTCAGTGCCGCAGGCAATTACCGAAGCGGCAGGCGCCCTGTCGCGCTGGTGCCTGGTTATCGCCATCTCGGCACTTGGCGTGAAGACCAGCCTCTCCACGATCCTCAAGGTGAAACCCAGCTACGGAATTATCCTTCTGGCCGAGACGCTGTTTCTTCTAGCCCTGGCGGTCGCTTTTGTCATGGGCTTGGGTTTGTAAGCGTGGGTGGTCGAGGGCTAGCGGAAAGCTTCTAAACCCGAACGACCGCTGCAACGACACGCGCTGCATCGCAACGATGGACGCGCTATGTGCGAGAACAGATGCTGCGTCAGCAATTGTCAAATTTCCAATGTCAGTTTTGTCCGGCGACCTGTGAATTCGGGTGAGTGATCTCGCTGCGGCGCGCATGAGTGACCGCTCTTCCTGCTGCTTGGCGGCATCAAATTTCTTGCTCACGCGGCGATTTTTCTGCTGCGAGCACGCGCAGCGAGAACATCCAAGGTACAGGTTGGGCTCACTACCGACTTGCGGCGATGCGGCGGCAGGGTTGCAGCGAAACTTCACCAAGACGCTTCTACCAGACAACGCAAGGCAGCCCAATCACGACATTCAGGCAGGGCGCAGCGCAAGCGCCGCTGCAAGCGCGAAAGGTCTCCCGAAAGCGGACCTTCAAGCCTGTCCAATTGATCCAGGCGATACTGCGATCAGTGTAGACGTCAGCGACGCGCAGGAAAGCGGGCTTTGCAAAGTCGGAGCTTCTTTCTTGCCCTGTCGCCACTCTGCTGCGTTGCAGCGAAGCAAAGCAGACCTTTCCGCACTATTACCCTCTAACGCAGAATACTTCGAAGTCTTTCGACCTACGGATGGACTTCAGATGCTATCCATAGACCGTTGGCGAAATGCCAAGGATGTGGAGGGTTGCGGTGGTCGGAGGACCAACTATGTCAATTCCTAACCTTCCCGCAATTCGCATGCGTCACGCTCCCTGGAACAAGGGCGTATCATAGGCCAAAAACGTCCTTTGCGTCCCAAGCATGTCTGGGCAATTCGCGTTCGCCTTGAACTCTCCGATAGGGTGCGTGATCTGGCACTCTTCAACTTGGCAATAGACAGCAAACTCAGAGGATGTGATCTCGTCCGTTTGCGTGTTGTTGACGTTTATGCAGCAGGCCACGTGAAAGAGCACGCGTCCATAACCCAAAGCAAAACCAGTCAACCGGTTCGGTTCGAAATTACCGAAGGAACGCGATCTTCGCTTCAGGCCTGGCTGAATATGCCAATAATGAAGAAATCGGAGTTTCTTTGGCCTGGAAGACTGCACGATCGGCCGCACATAGGTACACGCCAATACGCGCGACTGGTTCGGGATTGGGTGAAATCCATTGGCTTGGAGCCAAGCGCCTATGGAACACATTCGATGCGGCGTACCAAGGTGGCTCAGATTTATCGCAAAACCGGGAACCTTCGAGCGGTTCAGCTCCTTCTCGGCCATACCAAGATGGATAGCACAGTCCGCTACTTAGGGGTTGACCTGGAAGATGCCTTGTCAATTTCCGAGAGTGTCGAGATCTAGGACGCCAAGACGTTAAAAAACATACCCAAAGCCTTGCCTCTGACTTGTAGAGCCTTAGGCAAGGCTCCAGCGGGAGGAGAGGATACTGGCTCTCAAAGGCGATTTAAGCGGCTGGTGGTCCCGCCGGATCACTGCTGGACACAGGTTTGTATATCGCGTCAGCGGCAAAGGTAATGGACAGAGCCTGGAGATCGCCCAGCTGCGTCATAACTACTGTTCGATCAGGCTCTTCGCGACAATGCTCACAATCACGAAAGTATATGCTCCAAGGCTTTTGCCGCAGCTATTTGTCTGGCTTCAGCCGAGGGTCTGTGGAAACTCGCCTGGTTTCTCGACGATGAGGATGTTTCAGTCGATTTTGGGGAGGCAGCCGGATCCAGGAACACTTTAGCGTCTTATACGCCGGAGAGGGCTGAATCCGCGCTTGTGTGGCGTTTTCTGCGGTGCAGCTTGAGTTGAGCACCGCCCTTCAGGCCGGAATGGCAGTCAGAAGCCCGCGTACCCCGATCGGGGCTATCATTCGCTTGATCTTATCGGCGAGGACATGGAAGGCCATCTTGGTACGGACGTTCTTGGGCGTTCGCATACGGAAGTGGGTCGCCTCATCTCCACTCAATGGTGGTTACGATGAGCCGGAAACCCGCTGTTATCAAATCGCGCTACACTGTCCCATTGGCGCTGACGTCAGACAATGTCAGATTGGACGTTACCGTCTTTGCGGCCCGTGCCACTCGGTATGTCCTGCAGGTCGGCCTGGTGGCTCCGTGCATTGCAAGAGTTGGACGAAAGCGGCATAGGCGAAGTCTATCACGCTGCGATTGAGTATATCATCCCGGCGGCCTCCGAACGGAGTTCCCGCCAGCAATGATCCGGTTGATGAGACCCGCTACGGCTCGATGCGCCTCTATCTCGCCATCAGTAACAGCTGCGTTTTCATGCGTCTTTGCAGCGTCCCGCAGGATACCCACGATCTCGCGCTCGGGCAGGAGCTTGTGATCGTTCATCGCCAGCAGCAGTGCTTCGCAGATCGAGAGGGCAGCCATTCCCGAGAAGTCTTTCTCGCTGAGCATTTTATTGTATCCTTCCGGTGACGGTAAAACATCGCGCAGCAGACTGGCCTCGCTTGTCCCAAGCATCTTCGCAGAAAAATGGTATGCTGGGCTAACCGAAAGCAGTCTGTGCGCGATTGCGTCTGGAGTTTCTTTCCAGCTTGAGAGGCCCCGATGACGGATATCTTAGAAAGCCCGCTTACACGGAAGCTGCAAGTCTTCGTCGCATTGTCTGAAGATGAATTGGGCGTCTTGAAGCGTTTGCATCTGCGCCGCCGGTCCTTTTTGGCGGGGCGTGATCTCGTGCATCAGGGGCAGTCGGATCAGGCCGCTTATATTCTGGCCGCCGGCTGGGTATGTTCCTACAAGCTTCAGCCGGACGGAACCCGCCAGATCGTAGATTTCCAGATACCGGGGGACTTTATTGGATTGCGCAGCGTGCTGCTGCGCACCTCCGACCATAGCTTCGAGCCGGTCACGGATATTCAGGCGGCAGAGGTCTTTGCGGACGACCTTCTGGAAGCCTTCGAGAAGACGCCTCGCCTCGCGGCAGCAATTCTCTGGGCGGCATCACGGGACGAAGCCATGGTGGTCGAGCATCTCGTAGGAGTTGGCCGCCGCGCTGCGGATGCACGCATGGCGCATTTTCTGCTGGAATTGGGGGCAAGGCTGAAGCTGGTCGGAATGGGGAGCAAGAAAGGCTACGTCTGCCCTTTGACACAGTATCATCTTGCTGACGCGCTCGGCCTAAGCGCCGTCCATGTGAACCGTGTCTTGCGCCAGCTTCGCGAACGCGGCCTGCTGACATTTCGGGACGGCCGTGTAACGTTCGGCAATTATGACGGGCTGGTAGAGTTTTCGGGGTTCGATCCGGCGTATCTGGATCAGACCGGCCCGCTCTTGAAATGAAAAAGGCCGCCCCTCCCCCCGGAACAACCTGGGGCGGCCCGATCTTCATTTAAAGCAAAGGAGTATCACGAAAGCGCTTTTTTAGCCGCGTCCAGTTCCTTGTTCGTTTCGGCGTGGTTCTTCGCAGCGTGCGCCTTCTCGGCCGCCTGGTAGTGCTTCACAGCCCGGTCTTTTTTGGGGCCGGCGATTGCCTTGTCACAGGCTGCTTTGACCGAGGTCATCTTCTCGGCGGCATTGGTCTGTTCGGGTGTCATTGGATTGTCCTTTCTTGGACATTCCGAGAATAGGGCACGCAGTGCAATGCAGTCCATTTGAGGATCCGCACGCATCCCGTGCTTCTCTGCTGCTCGGAAATGAGTGCCGCCGGAGATTCGGCAGGCACGCAGCCATGTACCCATCTTCTCTGCTCCGCAGCACTGACGCAGGTTAGCTTGGGGCGGGTCCGCATCTTCTGGCTGATGATCTTTGAACGAAGAGCTCGGGAGCCGTTTCACATGCCGAGAAGTGCGTTAAAGATATCGCCCCAAGGTGAGGGTTCATCCCGCTGGCATCAGGTGGTGGGGGTTTGCTGATGTGACAGCCGCAGCCACCGGCCGTTGTCCAGCAGATATGTGGACGCGCAGAGCGCCTCATAGATTGGCAAGCCTGACTTCTCGGCGAATACGCGGTAGGCGAGCACAGCAACGGCCCCTTGCCTGATTTGGCTGCGGTCTTTCATTTCCACGGTTCGCCAGCCCGTGTTTTTCTTCACATGCTCCAGGATCTGCCCGCCCTGAAGAATGCCCGGCGGATAGGGAAGTATCATCACTGCATTTTTTGCAGTCACGGTGCGGGCGCTGTCCGCTCCGCTGGTCCAGCACCGCTCTTCCAGATCCCATAGCACCGCATAGTCCTTACCATCACTGCGGTCGCCCTCCCGTGTTTTGCCTGACATCATTGGCCCGTCCCCGGAGTGCCTGTGAGTATTAACTGCAAAATCAGAAAGAGGATCGTCAGTACCGCCCAGATCAACCCAGACAAATTCGTCGGCCCGTTTTCTGCGGCGCCAGAAACAGCCATCAAGCGCTTGCGATGTTTGGGGAGAAGCCGGGTCAGTTTCCGGGCGAGCGTTCCGCTATCCTGCTTGAGTGCGGGCACGTCGCGGCATTGCGACAGCAGCATCTCCAGTCGCGAGCCTGCGACCTCTTTCTCCAACGCGGCAAGCGCGGCTGCCTCCTCCCAAGGTTCGAGTTCAAGCCGCGCGAGGGCCGATAGAACCGTAACAGCATTGCCATTCCGGTCCTCGCCAACGAAGGCTTGCAAAAAGCGGTCAAACTCAGGGCTGTGGGGTTGAAGAATGCCAGCGGCTGGCATCGGCATATCCTCCCTTTTTAGGTGTTCGGATCGGGAAGCGGCTGTTCCCGAAGAACCGGGCTGCCGCCTGCCGGGTAACACGCTTCGGATAACTCCGATCATACCCGCATTGCCCGACGCACGCGCTGACGCAGATCAGCCGGTCTCCAGTCCTCTGAAGTCTAGCCGAAGGTTTGGTCCGGGTATGCCAGAGCGGTCAGGACCCCAGCGGCGCTAACATGGGTCAGCACGCACCGCCCGGTTCCGGGGTAATGTAGGAGGGCCGCAAAGTTTGGCTGCCTCTCGGCAACCGGGATGCTGCAGCCAAGGCAGCGCGGCAGACATGCACATATCGCGGAGACCGGTGATGGCCTTGCGATCAATCAGATCCACCGTGACTTTCCCGCAGCCTTTTACCTTGCCCGGATATCCGGACGAACTGCCTTCCGGCGAATACGAAGTGCTGGTCGAGGAGGAGCTTATCGAAGGGCTGAGTTTCACGGCTTACCGCAGAACGGCGATTTACCTGACCATCCACGGCAAGGGGCGTTTGCCGGGCCGGACAGAGTTGCGGCCAATTACCTGGACCGACCTGGAAGCAGCGCTCGGCCAAGACCCGAAACGCAACACTTGAAGATAGCGAGGCGGCGCTTTCCCCGCAGGAGGATTCACAATGTACACTCCCGAATGGCTTAAACCCGGCCTCTACGGCGCCGTGATAGGTGGCGCATTATTAGGCATCGGCGGATTTACCTGGGGCGGCTGGGTGACCGGCGGAACGTCACACGGCATGGCCGTGACCATGTCCCGCAACAATGTAGTCACGGCTTTGGTCCCGGTCTGTCTGGACATGGCCCGAACCGATGCGGAACGCGACGCAAAGCTGGCAGCGATCAGGGCCGTTGCTACCTACCGGCAGCGGGATGCCCTCATGAAAGCCGGTTGGGCGACCGTCCCGGGAACCGAGTTTCCGGACCGGGACATTGCGCACGCCTGTCTTGCGGCCCTTGACGTCGAAAAGTCGTCGGAGCGCCCGGAAAACACGATCAATGAAGGATGAACAGTGCCATGTTACCATCTCTGCCTGAAATGACAGATCTTGAACGGCGCGTTCTGGCCCATGAACGGATTCTCCAGTCGCTCATTGCTTACATGTCCCGCACGGAACCGCGTTTCATTGAACACCTTAAGAAGCGTTTTGTTGAGCCAATGGCCATGGTGAGGCATGAGCATGACCACCGGAACGCGGATGATTATGCAGAGGAATTCATTCGCACCGTAATGGCTCTTGGAGAACCGCATTTGCCAAGGGCCGCAAGCTCCAGCGTGCTCGATAAGCCACTGCACAAACCGGAAGATATCCAAATTTCGACACACCCCTATCGTCCAACTGCGAAGGCGGAGCGCGTTCGTGCCCGGAAGAGGAATGGAATCTGGGAGGTCAAGGTGGACGGTGTTTTCCACGGGGACTACCACGACAAGGGCACTGCGTCAGTAGCCGCAGCCTTGGCCCGCTTGTCGCTTCGATGAGAGGACCCCACCCATGAACGAGGCAGTTAGAAAATCCATTGCGGTCTTTGCCCGGCCGTTCAACGTTCCGGGCTTCAGCGAAACGCTCCCTGCCGGAGAATATGACATTGAAACGGAACTGTGTTCACCTCCCGACAGCCTGCAGCCTGAGACTTGGAGAGCTTCTGTCGCCGTGAAGTTGCATCCCAGGGAATTCCACCCCGGGCTGGCGAGAACCTTGACCGTTTCGCTGGCCGACCTCGATGACGCCCTGGCAAAGGACAAGCTCACCGGAAAAGAACTGGCCGAATATTTCCTGGAAGAAATGCTTTCTGACCCGATGGTCCGGCTGGTGATGGTGGCCGACGGGGTCTCCGAAACTCAGCTGCGGAACCTTTACTCGGGCGGGGGCGCATCTCAGGCGCACAAAGAGGCGCCGGATGCGGCTATAGCGGGTGAATTGCCAACGGAAAATTCACCAATCCAGGCCGCGGAGAACGAAGGAATGCCGACACAGAGGGAATAAGCCGCGCGCAGGCGCCTTTGCGTCAAAGGTCTGTATCGGATGCCGGTTTGAGAGACCAGGAGAGGAAACAATATGCCTGACCAGAACGGCGGCCCGGAAGACCGTGGGCCATGGCAAAGCAGACAGAAGCGCAATCCGCCCGATATCGACGAAATTCTTCGTCAAGGCCGCGACCGGCTGGGCGGATTGCTCCCTGATGGGCGGCCCCCTGTGAAGGGCATACTGGTCGCAGGAGCGATAGTCTTGGCAGCGGTTGCGGCCTGGTCTTCATATTACACAGTCCCGAGCGACTCTGTCGCCGTTGTCCAGCGTTTTGGCAGATACACTGCTGAGGTTCCGCCTGGCCTGCATTTCAAATTCCCGCTTGGCATCGACGTTGCCACGCTGGTGCCCGTGAAACGGCAGCTGAAGCAGGAATTCGGATTCACGACTCCGGGCCGGAGTGATCCCTTCCAGAGCCCGTCAGACGGCCGGCGCGAAACCGAAATGGTCACGGGAGATCTGAATGCCGCGCTTGTGGAATGGGTGGTGCAGTACCGGATCTCTGACCCCCTGAAATTCCTGTTCGAGGTACGCGAGCCAAGCGCGACTTTGCGCTACGTCTCTGAGTCCGTGATGCGAGAGGTCGTTGGCGACCGCACCGTTGACGAGGTCATCACCATCGGCCGTCAGGAGATCGAGAGCGAGGCGCTTCTCAAGATGCAGGCTCTGTCCACGAAATACGCCATGGGTATCAGCATCGACCAGGTCCAGCTGAAGAACATCAACCCGCCGGGACCGGTTCAGGCGTCGTTCAATGAGGTCAACCAGGCACAGCAGGAAAAGGAGCGCCTGATCAATGAGGCGCGCCGCGAATACAACAAAGTCATTCCGCTGGCCGAAGGCGAGAAAGATCAGCGGATCCGCGAGGCTGACGGTTATCGCCTGAAACGCGTCAACGAGGCGGAAGGCGACGCAGCGCGGTTCACCGCGCTTTTGGCCGAATACGTAAAGGCGCCTGAAGTCACGAGGCGGCGGATATACATAGAAACCCTCCAAGATGTTCTGCCCAGCATCCTGTCAAAAATCATTGTCGACGGATCGACTGCGAGCATCCTGCCGCTTTTGAACCTCGACAGGCTTCAGGAGGATCCGTCATGAACATCAGATTGGGGCTCTTCGCAGGGATTGCGGTTGCTGTCGGCGTGATTGCCTCCGGTTCCCTCTACACTGTTGGCGAAGTCGAGCAGGCCATTATCACCCAATTCGGTAAACCTGTGGGCGAACCAGTCATAACGGCCGGATTAAAGCTGAAGCTGCCCATCGTTCAGGACGTCAACCGGATCGACCGCCGGGTTCTTGAGTGGGACGGCAATCCTTCTGACATGCCCACCAAGGACAAGCTTTACATATCCGTCGATCTGTTCGCCCGCTGGAAAATCACCGACCCGTTGCAGTATTTTCTGCGGCTGCGCGATGAGCGCAGCGCGCAATCCCGTCTAGACGATATTCTCGGCAGCGAAACCCGCAATGCCGTCGCCAAACACGAGCTGATAGAGATTATCCGGACCACGAAGGGCCGGACCCCGCTGCGGGACACGCTTTTGACCGATGAGGAGCGCGCGCAGGACATAGGTTCTCTGGTTCCTATCCAGAAAGGCCGCGCACTTGTGGAACAGGAGATATTCGCAGCCGCCTCAGAAAAGGTTCGCGTTTTTGGGATCGAGCTTCTCGATATCCGTTTCAAGAGGATCAATTACAACGAGAGTGTGCGTCCGAAGATCTACGACCGCATGATCTCAGAGCGCCGCCAGATCGCTGAACGTTTCCTCTCCGAAGGTAACGGCGAAGCCGCGCGGATCCGCGGCAACCGGGTGCGCGACCTGAACAAGATACAGTCCGAAGCGTATCGCGCCGTCGAGGAAATCCGCGGCGTGGCTGACGCCTCGGCGGCTGCGATCTACGCAAAAGCCTACAACACCGACGCCCAAGCAGCCGAATTCTATGCGTTCACCCGGACAATGCAGGCCTACAAGGACATGATTTCAGGGGGCACAACGCTGGTTTTGACAACGGACAGCGAACTTTTCAGGTTTCTGAGAGGAATGGAGACCGGAGAGCCGGCTGGGAGCACGCCTCCTCCAGCTCCCGGCCTGACGGCCGCGGCCGAACGCTGATGTATCAGAGGACAAAGTGATGACGGAAGAACCGGTGGATTTAGACGCAAGGCGAAGCGCCGAAGGCCAGATTGCGACCGATACCCGGCGGCATGCCCTTAAGGATTTCAAAGCCGACCAGAGATAACTCCGCCTGCGGGAGGACGAACTTGAAATGAAACGTCTCGCCGAACCGGCCTCTAGCTGACATGAGGCGGCCATGCCTACGTTGGGCAGCTTAACGTCGTCTGGCAGAAGCGCCCCGATAAAGTTTCGCGGCAGCCCTGCCGCCGCATCGCCGCAAGTCGGCTTCGGGCTGTGACAGCGACTTACCCGACTGGCAACCATTCGCACCTCCCACACCCCACCAAAAAAGGGGCCGCCAGCGCTGCCCCTCTCCATCGTCATCTTTCCAAAAATACTCACAAATGCACCGATGGCGGCACGCGCACTGCCCGCCATGCCCAGACCTGCAAAGCGGCGCGGCCTACTGCGGCTTGTCGCCGCCCAGCACCTGGTTCATGCTGACCGACGGCTGGTCGCAGCCGGCCTCACCGACAATCTTGGCCGGCACGCCCGCAACGGTCTTGCAGGGCGGCACCTCGGCCAGCACCACCGATCCTGCCGCGATACGGCTGCAATGGCCCACCTTGATATTGCCCAGCACCTTGGCGCCAGCACCGATCAGCACGCCATTGCCGATCTTCGGGTGCCGGTCTTCCTCTTCCTTGCCGGTGCCGCCCAGGGTCACCGAATGCAGCATGGAGACATTGTCGCCCACCACCGCCGTCTCGCCGATGACGATGGAATGCGCGTGATCGATCATGATGCCCCGGCCAATTCTGGCCGCCGGATGGATATCAACGCCAAAGATCTCGGAAATCCGCATCTGGAAGAAATAGGACAGATCGTAATCGCCCTGCTGCCACAGCCAATGCGCCACCCGATAGGCCTGAACCGCCTGATACCCCTTGAAATAGAGGATCGGCTGCAACAGCCGGTGGCAGGCGGGATCGCGTTCATAGACCGCCATCAGATCGGCGCGCCCGGCGGCAATCAGATCCGGGTTTTCGTCATAGGCCCGGTCGACGATCTCGCGCAGGATCACCATCGACATCTCATTGGAGCAGAGCTTCGCCGCGATGCGATAGGACAGCGCCTTCTCAAGCGAGGTATGATGCAGGATGCAGGCATGGATCAGCCCGCCCATCAGCGGCTGGCGGCGCACGGCGTCCTGCGCCTCGGTGGTGATCTGATCCCAGACGGGATCAACGGAACTGACGGCCTGGCGCGTCTCAAGCATGGCTCTGCCTCCTGTGTTGCAACCAGAGTACCTCCCCCAGCGCAAAAAGGCCAACCGCAAATCCGTGATGAGAGCCATCGGATCTGCTGATCTTTTGCCCCGGCTGCGCAGTCATACACCGACAGCCCATTGTTTTTATTGGTGATCACCCGCCGCACCAGTTCCCGTGCCCCGATGCACAGGGGCTGTGCAGGCCCGATATTGACAGTGCCACAGGCTGTCAAATGGCCGCCCGGCACAGACGCTGCCAGCGTCGTTGAGGCGCCGCAACAGCCGCATCACAAGGCATCCGGTAGCCGCTAGCCCGGATTATGCCTGATATGACGCGCCAATTCAGCCAGCACCAGCCGGGTACAGGCCAGATAGTCCGGCGCGTCATAAAACGGCTCATCCGCCAGCGGGAATTTCCGCGCCGCAGCACTCAGGGAGCCATCGCCCCAGCGCGGGCAGAGCCGCCGGTGGCGGCGCAGATGGCGCACCGCCTGCGCCGCCCCGGCAAAGATCCGCTGGCACAGCGCGCGCCGCTGCGCCGGGGCCACCGCCAGCAGCGCGCGGGCGGTGCTGGTGATATCACCGGGCAGGATAGGCCGTCGCATTCCCGCCCCGCCTCAGACCAGCCGCAGTGCGGTCACCGCACCAGCCCCGTAGCGGGCCGAGACCTGCGCCACCTCGATACGATCTCCCGGCACCACCGCATCCGCTGTCTGGGCCGCCAGCGAATAGCTCCAGCCGGGAGCGTCCAGCAATTCTTCGCGCAGGATCTCGCCGCCGCGCAGGATCCGCAGGCGGTAGCGCTCCAGATCCTCGCCCAGCGGGATCTCCGCCAGATCCCAGCGGTCGCCGTCGATGCGGCTGCGGCGGATCCAGTCCAGCCCGACCGCGCCGCTGCCCAACACGCCTGTCTGGCGCAGATGCACCGGCGCATAGGGGCGCAGCCCTTCACCGGCAAAGGCCGCCTCCAGATGCACATAGCTCGGATCATCATAGGGGCGCCGGGCGGTGCCGATACGGTAGTGACGGCTGAGTCCACGCTGATTGGCAGCCAGTGTGATCTGCTGCGGCGTGCCATCCAGCGCCACCACATAAGAGCCCTTCGGCCAGGCCACCGGCATCCGCGCATCGCTGCCCTGCTGCCCACGCAGCCGGTCGCGCAGCAGATAGCGCCCCGGCGCGATCAGCTCGGCCTCGCCAAATTGCATCAGCTCCCAATTGCCGGGGCTGCCATCGCCGATGGCCACCAGATTGGCGCCATTCAGCACCGCCAGCCGGTCCCGGCTCTGCAATTGGCCAGAGATCATATCAACTTCCAGATCGTCGCCCCGCTCCCAGCGCCCTGGCGCGCCCGCAGGCAGCACCGTATTGGTGATGGCAATGGTTGAAGCGGCGGCCAGCACCTCCTCCAGTGCATAATCCGCATCACTCTGTGCGCCGTATAGGGCAACGCTCCCCGGCCAGGGCTGCGCCGTCACTGCCAGATGCGGCGCATGGGGAACCTCATCGCCGCCAATCAGCGGCAGGTCCATGAACAGCGGCAGCACCGGCACCGGTGCCGCAAAGGCGGTGACACCGGGCAGTTCCTCCGGCACTGGTGCCGGGTGGTAGTTCTCCGGCTCGATCCGCACCGCTTCGATCAGCTGCGCCGCGCCCTGTTCGACCCGGTCGATCCGGTACCGGGCCTGCGCACCGCTGCCGACCTCCGCACCCGCCTCTGAACCTACCTCCGGGCCTGCCTCTGCCCCGGCAAGCGGCAGGCGGATTACATCGCCCGCGCCCAGCGCCATGGCGGAGGGCGGCAGCTCCAGCCGCAGGGTGTCGCGGGCCATACGGGCCTCGCTCAGCCAGCGTTCCACCACCTGCCGCCCCTCGGCGCGGGTCAGCGCCATCGGCAGCTCATTGTCGCTGACCGCATGGGTGGCCTCATCGGGCAGCACCGCCTCCTCGCCGCGCAGATCATGGCGCCCGCCCCATTCGACAAAGCGCAGCCGCATCCGTCCGGCCAGCTCGGCCTCCGGCGCGCGGGTCTGTTCCAGCACCCCGTCCAGCTCCTGCCCCTCAACCAGTTGCGCCAGATCCAGCGCTGCGTCCTGTCGCCCATTGCGCAGGCGAAACCGCAGCAGACCATCGCGTTCGATGGCATCCACCCCGTGGCGCAGCAACAGCGGTTGCAGCGCGGCGCGGGCCTCACCGACATCGCTGATCGCATAGCCGCGCACCAGCGCAGGCAGGTCACTGACATCAATCGCCGCAACACCCGAGGCGGCACAGATCTCCTCCAGCACCGAGGCCAGCGTGCGTTGCCCCACCCGTCCGTTCAACCAATGGCCGCGCAGGTAATTCTCCCCGTCGCTCCAGACCTCCACCGCATTGGGAAACACCGGAAAGGGGCGCGCGTCCCAGGCCCAGACATAGGCGTTCGACATATCCAGCATCGGGCCGCCATAGACCTCGGAGACGGGGTTTTTCCCCTCCTCCTGCCAATAGCCCAGCAACGCGCGCAGATAGGCCAGCTGCATCATGTCATCGCGCTGCCCGTTGGAGAATTTCGGCAGTTTGGATTCCGAGCTTTTGGGATCCAGAAACTTGTTCGGCTGGTTGGTGCCCTTGTCGATGGCGGCACAGCCCAGTTCGGTGAACCAGATCGGTTTGCTCTGCGGCTCCCATGCGGTGGGCAGCGCGGCACGTTGCCCGTTGATCCGGTCATGATGCGGTTTGGACCACCAGCTGCGCAGATCCTTGTAGCGCCAGATCCACGGCTCATCATAGGCGCCATCGGTGATCGGCGTGCGGATCTGGGCCGCCTCGGCCTCGGGCGAGTGGTAATACCAGTCATAGCCCTCGCCGCCCTCGATATTGGCGCGCAGATACTCAAGATCATGGATGCCCGGCGCCCCGGCCCGGGCGTCCAGATGATCCTCCCCCTCGCGCCAGTCGGACAGCGGCATGTAATTGTCGATGCCGATGAAATCGATCTGCTCATCCGCCCAGAGCGGATCGAGGTGGAAATAGCGGTTCCCCTCCGGGCTCTGGTAGCCCCAGTATTCCGACCAGTCGGCGGCATAGCCGATCTTGGTATCCGGCCCAAGGATCTGGCGCACCTCCTGCGTCAGCGCCTGCAGCTCTGCCACCGCAGGAAAGCCTGCCTCATCGCGGATCTGGGTCAATCCGCGCATCTCCGAGCTGATGCAGAACGCCTCAACCCCGCCCGCCGCGGCACAAAGCGCGGCATTATGCAGGATAAACCGCCGCAGCCCCCAATCCTCCAACGGGCCGCTATAGGTGACGCTCCCGTCAGCCACGGTGAAATCCGCCGCCGTTGCCGTGCCAAAGAACTGCTGCACCTCAGCCCGCGCCATAGCCGTGCCATCGGGGCTGCCGGGCTGGCCGGGTGCCAGCGACAGGGTGATCCGCCCGCGCCAGGGCAGATGCGCCTGACCCGGCTCACCGCTCCAGGGATCGGGCAGATCATTGCCCGCCATCTGATCCATCAGGATAAACGGATAGAACATCACCCGCTTGCCCTGCGCCTGCATTGCGCGAATGGCCTCGATCACCGAGGCATCGGTGGGGGTGCCGCCGTATATGGGTCTGTCATCCTGCCGCGCGATCAGCTCGGCCTCCGTCCGGGTCAGCCCGGCCACCGACCAGGGCATATTCGCCCCCTCGATATGCTGGCGCTCCACCTTCGGTTTGACGCTACACACTCCGCAGCGCAGATCATTGCCAAACCACGACACAATCAGCGAGGCCGCGCCACAGGCGGGCAGCTCCTCGCCAAGGGTCGTCAGCGAGGTGACCAGATCGGTCTCCCCCGAGGGGCTGTGCGAATTGGCGGGTTTGGCCTGTCCCGGCCCGTGGTCGTAATGCACCGGCGTGCTGGCCAGCGCGTATTCCCCGGTCCCCGGCATCAGGGCAACCCCCTGCACCAGCTGCGGCAGATCCAGATCATAGGTGCTGGAGGCCGGTTGCTCGGCACGCAGCACCTCGAACGAGAATTGCGGCACCCGGTTGCCAAAACGCTCCAGCGCCAGGTTCTCCATCACCACATAGGCGGTGCCACGATAGGCGGGCACCTCGCCTGTGCCCTCCACCGCCTCGATCACCGGATCGGGCAGCTGGTCCATGGTGCCGCGATAGACGGTCATGTTCAGATCCTTGGGCGCGACCTCCTCGCCATCAGCCCAGACCCGCCCGATGGAGGCGACCTCTCCGGCGCAGACCGCCACCGCCAGCGAGACATCATAGCTGTAGCTGGTGACCTTGGGCTGGCGCCGACCGCCGCCCTTGCCGCCGCCGCCACTGGTGGTGGAGGTCTCGCGGAACTGGGACGCCCAGATCACCTGCCCGCCCACCCGCATCCGGCCATAAACCTGCGCAATCGGCTGGCCATCGCTGGCATGGGTCAGGCGAAAGCGTTCCACCCGGCCGGTCTCCACCGGCTCACTGCCCGCGCCCAGCAGGCGGCTGTCGATGGCGCGTCCGACGGTGGCGCCAAGTGCGCGGCCAATCGCTACCGAGGAGAGACCCGCCACAGCCCCCCCAACCGAGCCACCAAGGGCCGCCCCCGCCGCAGAAAGAAGAATGGTCGCCATCACGTCACCTCATCAGCATCAACATCAGGAAAGGAAAACCGCGCCACGATCCGCCGTTGCCACGGCTGGCTCAATGCGCTCTCGACCACACCGTGGCCGCAATAGGCATGGATGAACCGCGGCATGGCGCCGGTTTCAGTTTGCAGCGCGATATGTTTGGCCACCGCCCCCCGGCGCATCCGAAACAGGATCACGTCACCGGCGCGCGCATCCTCCAGCGGTCGGGGGCTGAGATGGCGCAGCGCCGCCTGCCACAACGCCTCCTCGCCCTGCGGTTCGGACCAGTCCATCGTATAACCCGGCACCGCCTCCGGCTCCTGGCCGTAGACCTCACGCCAGACCCCCCGGATCAGGCCGAGGCAATCGCAGCCAGCACCGCGCCGGGCGGCCTGATGCACATAGGGCGTGCCCAGCCAGCCCCGCGCCGCAGCAACCAGCTCGGCGCGCAATATCCCTCTCGCGCCGCTCATCTGCGGCTGCCGCCGGTGTTATTGCCGCTCTGGCGCGGCACGCTCATCACCCAGTCTTCGCCCGGGATATCGGGAAAGCCCTGAAAATTGACGCCATTGTTGAACCTCAGCCGGCAGGTCTTCAGCCGCTTGTCGCAGCCCGCTGCCAGATGCAGTAGATCGCCGGGTCGGATCTGCGCCCGCAGCGGCTCCCAGAGGGTCAGCTGGCGGTGCTCTGCGTTCGGATCCGGCGCGGTGGCGTCCTGTCCCAGCCGCCCGACCTTCTGGCGGTCCTGCTTGATCCAGCCCCACAACCCCTCAGCCGCACCGCTCATCACCGTGAGACGGCCAGAGGTGAACCAGTTCGGCTCAAACCCCGGCAGGGCGGCAAATCCGAAATACTGCCCCTCGCGGATCTCTTCGGCGGCCAGCTCCAGCGTGTAACCCGGCGTGGTCATGTCAAAGCGGCAGGCGCCATCGCCCAGAACCGCCGTGCAGGGTTTCTGGTAGATCCGCCCCATCGGCTGGTTGAGCGCCTCCGTCAGGCCGCGCAGCTCCGCCTCAAAGGCACCACCGGCACGGCGGATCTGGCCAAAGCTGCCGCGAAACTGCAACCAGCGCACCGAGACATCGGCCCAGTTCACCAGCCAGCAGCGCACCTCGGCGCCGTCAAAGCGCCCGGCCTCGATCTCGTCCTCGCGGATCGCGGCATCGCTCAGCGCACCCAGCGCCTCGGTATTGTCGACCGCCAGCCCGGTGGCCTGTTGCAGGCTGCGCGCGGTCAGCCCGGTGCCTGCGCGAAACAGCAGACCGGCCTCGCCCTCGGCGGCACTTTCGAACCGCAGGTCGCGGTCATGATCGGTAAAGCCGAACCGCACGCCATCGCTGCGGGTCACCAGCCAGCAGCGACACAGCGTGGTCAGACCGCTGGCCACATGGGATTGAAACGCCTCGCTTACCCCCGCCATCAGACCCGCACCTCCACCACTGGGACATTGGGCACGTCGCCCGCCTGAAAGGACGCCACGCTGGTCTGAATGCGATCGGTGTCAAAGCGCACCGGCACATCGAACTCAAACCCCGCCTTCACCGACAGTCCCGCCTCTGGCGGATGCGCCAGCGTGATGGTGCCAAGGGTGCTGTCGAGCGTGTAGTCTACCGTCTCCTGCAAAGCGTCCTGCTCAATCCCGATGCGCACGCTGCCCGCCACCGGTTTCGTTATCGGACGCTGATAGGCAAAGCTGCCGGAACGATAGGTCTTGCTCAGCTGGAACACCTGCTGCACCCCGTCGCCGATACCGATCACCTGATCCCCAAACGCCACCTCCTGCGTGGCGCGGGCGGATTTGTAGTCGGACCAATCCTTCCAGCGGAAACCGTACATCTGGCCCTGCCGCGCCTCGAAAAAGGCAATCAGCGCCTCGATATCCTCAAGCCCCCTGAGGCCCAGCCCCGCATCATAGCGGCGACGCGAATGCGCCCAGGGGGTGTTGCGTTCCTCATGCCCGTTGGCAAGCGTCACCACATCGGTGCGCCGCTCCGGTCCGCCGATTGAGCCGAAGCTCAGCGATGCGGGAAATCTGACCTCGTGAAAATTCATCTGCTGTCCTCCGGCTCAGCGGTTGCGATTGCCACGCGACAGCGCGCGGCTCAGCTGGGCGGCAATCTGGCCCTGACTGCGTTGGAACCCCTGCACATCGGGGGTCTGGATATTCATCACCACCGAGGTGGCCCGCCCGCCCTGGCTGCGCACACCAAGCGCACCATCGGCGCCACGGGTCAGCGGCAGGATCGCCTCTGGGCCTGCCTCGCCCATCAGCCCGGTGCCGCCGCGCATGGGAAAGCTCACCGGGCCACTGACGATCCCCCCCTTGGCAAAGGGCATCACCCGGCCTTGCGAAAACGCCGCCCCATCGGCAAAGGGGAGAATGCCGCTCATCAGCTTGCCCACCCCATCCGACAGCAGCCCGCCAATATGGGAAGTGACCGGTTTCATGGCCGCCGAATAGGTGGTCTGGATCATCGACTGCGCCATGGTATCCAGCGCATCCGAGAGCTTCATGCCGTCAAAGACAACACCGTCAAAGGCGCGGCGCAGCCCCTTGGACATACCGCGTTCCAGGGTCTCGGCATCCTTGCCGGTGGCGGCAAAGGCGGCGCGCACCCGGCGCAGTTCGGCATCGAATGTGGCCGCCATGCCCGCCGCATCGCCAAGGCTGTCGCTCAGCGCCTCGCCCTGCTGTTCCAGCTGGTTCAGTCCTGTGTCACTCATCGCTTACGGCTCCTGTTTCTGGGGATCTCGGCGCGGCGGGATCGGGAAATGCGCGCATCAGCTGGTCCAGCCCGGCCCGTCCCAGCGGCGCAACGCCGCTGTCCTGCCCCAGCATCAGCCGCAGCTCCGCCGGGGTGAGGCGCCAGAACTGATCCGGCGTGAGCCGCAGCCCCGCCAGCCCCGCCCGCATCAGCGCCGGCCAGTCAAGGCCGGTGCTCTGTCTGTCTGTGGAGTGCTGCCGGCGCGTCATGGGGCCACCGATCCGGTCGGCTGCGCGCCCGCCTCTCCCGGCAGCGCAAAACTGCGCGCCAGGAGCTGTGCGGCGACCCGTGCGGCCTGCATCGGACCACCGTCGATATCGGCAACAGCCAGATCCGCCTCGCTGAGCCGGTGGCCGCCGCCCTGCACCCCCGCCGCCAGCAGCGCCAGCACATCCGCCGCCGAGAACCCGCCGCTTTCGAACCGGGTCACCAGATCAATCAGCGATCCCGTCCCGAGCCGCGTTTCCAGCGCCGCCAGCGCCCCGAGGGTGAGCTTTAACGCCAGCACATCGCCGTTTACCGCCAGCAGCACCTCGCCGGCATAGGGATTGGCCGCACAGGCGTTAACTGCCGGGGCTGGCTGTTCCGAGGGGGTCATGGTCACCCCCCTCAGACGGCGGTGAAGACCAGCGCGCCGGCGCTGGCGAGCGCAAGCTCATAGGTGGCCTCGCCATTGTGGCTGCCGGCATATTCCAGGGCGGTGACCTGAAACGGGCCTTCGACGATGCCAAAATCGGGGATGATCACCTGAAACGCGGGGGTCAGCCCCTCAAAGAACAGCTGGCGCGCCCGCTCATCCGTCCCGGCATCGCGAAAGATGCCGGAGCCGGAGATATTGGCCGAGCGCACCCCCGCGCCGGACAGCAGCTCGCGCCAGCCGCCCTGGCTTTCCAGACTGGTGACATCGACGCTTTCGGCGTTGAAGCTGATGCGCGTGGCGCGCAGCCCCGCGATGGTTTCGAACTGACCGTCGCCGGTCATGTCGATCTTGACCAATAGATCCTTGCCGTTTTGAACACTCATAGCGGTGATCTCCTGTTGCTGAGTGATGGGACGTCGCGCCAGTTCAGATCAGCCTTGCCGCGCAACGCATTGTAATTAATGTTGGATTTTCACCAAACCGACCGGGTGTCAGCTGTCCTCCAGCCGCGCGGTGAAGCGCAGGCGGATCTCGCGGCCGCCGGAGGGTTTGCGGCTGGCGCTGGCGCGGTCGAACCACAGGCCCACCAGTCGCCCGCGCGTCAGGCTGAGCGAGGCGCTGGCGAGGCTGTCGCAGATGCTGGCGGCAATGCCCTTCGCACCGGCAAAGCCCGCAATATCGGTATAGACGGTGATCTCCACCCGGTGGCGCGCGCCGGCACCACTGCGGTCGGAGCGGTCCTGCACCTCCTCGGGGCCAAGGGTCACATAGGTCTGCGGCAGGCTGCCTGCTGGCAGCGCGTCATAGATGGCGCCGCTCAGCGCGGTGGTCAGCGCCGGGTCATTGGTCAGGTGCTGAAACAGCGCCTCCTGCAGCGGCAGGGCCAGGGCATAGGTCATGCGGTGGTCTCCTCGGTGGCAAAACAGGTCAGGTAGCGGCCGTCAGGGTCGCCTTCGGCCACCGCATCAATGCGAAAGATCCGGGCACCATCGCGCAGCCGCTGGTCCGGCCGGGGCCGCGCCGGGCTACCGGTGGGATGGGCGCGCAGGGTGATGCGGTAGCGTTGCAATGACAGGCTGGTGCCGGAGTGATCGGTGCTGCGGCCACTGAGGGCACGCATCTCGCACCAATGGTGGCCAAGCAACTGCCATGCCTCAAGAAACCCGCCAGCCCCATCCGAGGTGCGGCGCGGATCCTCCAGCGCCAGACAGCGGTTGAGACGTGGTGTGGAGCGGGCAGCGGGGCGGGATGTGGTGCGGCGGCTCATGCGCCTGCCCCCGGCCCAAAGCTGCGGCCGAACCCGATCCCATGCCCGCCGCCGACGCCCAGGCTCACCCTTAGCGCACGATAGCGTTCGATCAGGCTGGTGACGCCAAAGGGCATACAGCCGCCCTGCAACCTCGTGTCATCGCGAAACTCATAGTAATGCGCCGCCAGCATCAGCACCGCCTGCGCCAGATCGCCGGGCAATGCCGACCAGCTGTTGGCCATGCCCGCCCGCATCAGGATCCGCGCCGCACCACCGCTGGCAATTGTGGGCAGCACCCCGCCAACCGGACGCAGCCGGGGCTGCTGGCTGTCGGGTTCCAGCCGGTAGCGACCGGGTGGCAGCACGGTCTCGACCCCGGCGGCATCGCTCAGCGTGACCGAGTGGATCTGCTGCACCGGTGCAAGCGGCAGCGCCTGTAGCTGGGGATCCCGCCAGGCGGCGAGCGTCAGCAGGAAATCCCGCGCCAGAAGCACCCGGCCGGTGCGTGCCTCGATCGCCGCGATGGCAGCGCGCAGGAAGCTGATCAGCACGGCCTCCTGCACCCCCGCCTCGTCAAAGCCGGTGCCCAGACGCAGATGCGCCTTGAACGCCTCTTGCGGCAGAACCGCCTCTGGCACCGGTGTCACTTCATTCAACATCATCTCTTCACTCCAACGGGTGTTCGTTCGGGGGCTGCTCGGGCTGGCTGTTGCCGGATGGGTCGGGGCGGATGCGCGCCGGGCTGCTGCCGCTGGACGGAAGGGGAGCAGCTGGACGACAGCGGCCTGAAGGCACGCATCCGCAGACGGAACCGGGCTGCCGGGTCCGCCATCGGTCCAAGCGTCAGCTCAGGCCGAATTTCAGCAGTTTGATGGCGGCAAAATCGCTGACATCGCCGCCGACACGTTTGGTGGCATAGAACAGCACATGCGGCTTGGCGCTGAAGGGATCGCGCAGCACCCGCAGGTCGGGGCGTTCGGCGATCGTGTAGCCGGCCGCGAAATCGCCAAAGGCCACGGCATAGCCGTTCACACCGGCGTCGGGCATGTCCTCGGCAATGACCACCGGATAGCCCATCAGCCGCGCCGGTTCCGCCGCTGCCAGCCCGTCGGACCACAGGAAGCGGCCATCGGCATCCTTCAGCTTGCGCAGGAGGCCCGCGGTTTTGGAGTTCATCACAAAGCTGGCGTTGGCCCGGTACTGCGCGCCAAGCGCATAGACCAGATCAATGATTGCATCGCCATCGCCGATATCGCCCTCCACGCCGGTGGTGACATAGCCAAGGTTGCCCCAGCTCCAGCTGTCATTGGCCACCACCGGGTGGTAGAGGATGCCGGTCGGTTTGTCGTTGCCATCGCCATTGATGAAGGAAGCCGCCTCGGCGCGGGAAAACTTGTCGGCGATCCGTCCAGCCAGCCAGCCCTCGACGTCAAAGGCGCTGTCGTCCAGCAGCCGCTGCGAGGCCTTGGGCAAGGCGCTCAGCTCATGCAGCGGGATGGTGATGCGGTCGATCACCGGGGTTGCGGTTTCGGTTACCGCCGCCGTCTCATTCGCCCAGCCGTGACCGACATCGCCATGGTCGATCAGCACATCGTAGGAGGTTGCCTCCACCGTCACCACCGAGGCGACGGCGCGGATCGAGGCGGTGCTGTTCAGCACGGATTTGACCGTATCCGAGGTCTGCGGATCCACCAGGTAGCCGCCATCGCCATTGACGGTGGTGGCCATCGCCTTGGCATCAAGATCAAGGCCACGCAGCGCGGCGTCATCGCCGGACCGCAGATAGGCATCAAAGGCTTTCTGATGAGGCGCGCCGCCTGCATCGGCAGCGGCCAGAGGGGGACGATTGGCAAAGTGGGATTTGCGATCCAACATGGTCATACGCTCTTCTGTCTGTTTCAGTTTCAGGGCAATGTCGTCTTTGAACCCGTTGAAATCATGCACGAAGTCGGCAACGGCCTGTTTGACCTCCTGCGGGGCCGCATGGGAGTGGGCCGTTGGTTCCGGGTGGGATTGGGGATGGCTCATCTGTCTGTCCTTTTGGGTCGATTGAGGAAGGCAAAAGCGGGGCGCGACCGCAGCGGCGGCCGGGGCCTGCATTCAGCCGAGCGGCGTCAGGCTGGCACCGCTGCGCAGCAGGTCGATCACCTCCCGCCAGATCTGCGGGGTATCGTCCGGGGCGATGGCGCCGTGCTCTGCGGTCTGCGATTTGGCGGCGGCCCCGGCTGGGCTGACGCGGGCTGTGGACAACATCGGGAAGGTCACCAGCGAGACCTCCCAGAGGTCCAGCTCACACAGGGAGCGCCCGCCGCCTTTGCGCGCCACGGCGCGGCGGGTCCGGTAGCCGATCGACAGCCCATCCAATGCGCCGACAGCGATCAGCGCCGCAGCCTCGGCGCCCTTTTGGGTGCGGGTCAGGATACGGCCCCGGACATGCAGGCCGCGGGCATCCTCGCGGACCTCATCCCAGACTCCGATGGGCTGTGCGGGATCGTGCTGCCACAGCATCTTGACCGCGATCCCGGCCTGCGCCAGACGGTCGAGCGACGCCTGATAGGCCCCCGGCTGCACCATGTCACCGCCAGCGTCGACGCAGCCAAACAGGCTGGCATATCCGCTGATCATGACCATATCGTCGGCCTCGTCGCCAATGGTCAGATCCTCGCCGAAGCGCGCGAACTTATGCTCCAGATGCGCATGAGATGGCATCAGCTTCTCCTTTTATCTCTTTGAATTTCTGGCAATTACTGAACCACAAGAAAGGACTGGAAAGCCTGCGCCAGGATCACGGCGGCAACGCCGTAAACGGTGAGCCAGAGGCGTTTTTCCATCCGCTCCATCATCATCTCCAGCCGGTCGAGACGCCGGTTCATCGCCTCCTGCTGGATCTCGGCGATGCGCTCATGGGCGGTGAGCCGCAGACCCGGTGAGCATTCAAACGGCGGGATCGGGATCTCAGTCATCCGCCATCGCCTCCTCTTGCGGCGGCAGGCCCAGAAGGCTGCGTTTTTCGGCCACGCTGAGGAACTCCGCGGCGGCCACGCGGCGCCACTGCGCCTCGCGTTCGGAGGCCAGCGCAGGCACCTGATCAAGGTCCGGTTTCAGGGTGACCGCAGCCCCCTGATAGCGCGCCAGCCAGTCCGACAGCGTCGCGGTGACACGGGTCACAAGCGGCAGCACGGTGAGCCGGTAAAAGGCGCGGTTGGCCTCCTGATAATTGGCATATGTGGCATCGCCCGGCAGGCCCAGCAGCATTGGCGGCACCCCAAGCGCGAGAGCAATTTCGCGCGCGGCGGCGTCCTTGGTCTGGTGAAATTCCATATCCGATGGCGAGAACCCCATTGGTTTCCAATCCAACCCGCCTTCCAGCACCATTGGACGGCCGGCATTGCGCGCGCCCTGAAAATTCATTTCGATTTCCTCACTTAGACGGCGAAACTGATCCTCAGCCATCAGCCCCTGACCATCGCTTCCGGTCCAGACCAGAGCGCCGGAGGGGCGGGCTGCATTGTCCAGAAGCGCCTTGGACCAGCGCGAGGCCGAGGTATGCACATCCACCGCCATGGCTGCGGCCTGCATCGGCGACAAACCGTAGTGATCGTCCTGCGGATGAAAGCTGCGCAGATGGCAGATCGGGGCGCAGGGCATGGTCACATCAAAGCGGTGTTTGCGACCCGACACGCTGTAGTCATAGGCCACTGGCCAGCCATCGCTGCCGGGCACCACGGTCATGCGGTCAGGGCGCAGCACATGCAGCTCGACCGGCAATACGTCGCGACCGTCGGGATCGCAGACCGCCTCAATATAAGCGTTGCCGGACAGCAGCAGGTGGCCAAACAGCGCTTCCAGCAGCTCGGCGCGGCCCTGCGCGGCATTGGGCCGGGCCAGCAGCGTCAGCAGCGGGTGGCTGTCGTAGCGCTGTGCGCCGTCCTGCAACACCAGCGGCAGCGCGGCGGCGGCCTCGGTGATCATCTTGACGGCACGGTAGCCCACGGGATTGCCGACAAAGCCGCTGCGGGTCAGCGAACTGCTGTCGCGCGGGCTCCAGCCGGTGCTGCCAGTGCCACCGTGCCAGGCCACCACACGGGCGGCGGCGCTTGCCTTGGTTTCGACGGGCTGTTGCTTGCGCCGCAGAAGGTCAAAGACCATGGGGCCACTCCTTTGCTTGAAGGGGGCGAACCATGCCCCTGTTTGCTGCGATCCTTTATGACGGCGGGGGTTGAAGAAGATTTGAGCAAGGCGCGCGCAGGGCACGCAACACCTGCGCTAAACCTTTGATTCAAATAAAAAACGCCCGCAGGACTGCGGGCGTTTTGCGTCTGATTTGATGGCCGGTGGCCCGCCTATAACATGCGCGCGCGGGGCAGCCTGTGGCGGGTCGCCGGGGTCAGGATCAGCTCCTGCACCGCCCAGACCAGGGCATCCAGCCGGTCCGGTGAGCCCTGCCCCAGATAGCCACGCGGGGTCATCTGGCAGAGCTGATCCTCCAGCGCGCCAAGCCCCGGCAGGTGGCGCACCCGGCCCTGTTCGTAAAGGGCGGCGACCGGTTCGGCCCGTGCCCCCTTGCCCCGGCTGGCGTGCAGCGCGGTAAAGGGCACCAGCGGATCAATCTGGCGCAGCAGGCTTTCGACCAGGGCACCGCCCTGATTGACCTCCGCCACCACCCGGTCGGCGCTGTAGCGGTCGCGCGCATCAATGGCGGCCTGCGCCCAGGTCAGCGGTCCGACGCCCTGCACCGTGCAATCCGCGAGCACATAGGCGCACCAGTCCTGCGGCGGGCCTGTGAGCGTGGCACCCACCACGAGGATGCCGCAGGCGTCGGAGTGTTTGCCGGCGCTCACCGCCGGGTCCACCGCCACCACCACCCGGTCCAGTGCCGGGGCCTTTGCGATCTGCGCCGCAACCAGCCCGGCATTGGTCCAGAGCGCGCCATCGACATCCTGCAACAGGATGCCGTCCAGCTCTTGTCGGCCTAGCCGTGACCCGGCATAGCGGCTGCGCACCTCCGCGATGAAGGAGGCGGCGAGATTGGCACGGTTGGCCTCGGTCGCGGCATGGGTCTGCACGGTGGAGGGGCTGGCCAGAAGGTCTCGCAGCACGCCGGTATTGCGCGGTGTGGTGGTGACGCAGACGCGCGGCTCCTGCCCCAGCCGGAGCGCAAATTGCAGCATGTCCCAGCTGTCCTGCCCGCGTTTCCATTTGGCCAGCTCATCAGCCCAGGCGGCATCGAACTGCGGGCCACGCAGCGCCTCAGGGTCATGGGCCGAAAACGCCTGGGCGGTGGCGCCATTGGGCCAGATCAGCCGCCGTTCGGTGGCTTTCCACGTCGGGCGGCGGTCGCGGGGTGTGCAGGCGAGGATGCCGCTGTCGCCCTGGACCATGACGTCGCGCACCTGATCGTAGGTTTCCCCGAGGAGGGCGATGCGGCGGGCGCGACCAGCGGACAGCGGTGTTGCCCCTTCGGCCAGCGTACGCACCCATTCGGCGCCGGCGCGGGTCTTACCTGCCCCGCGTCCGCCGAGGATGACCCAGCTGCGCCAGTCCCCCGCCGGCGGCAGCTGGTGCGGCAGCGCCCAGAGATCAAAGACATAGGGCATCGCACAGAGGTCATGGTCGCTGAGCCGGTCCAGAAACATCTTCTGCGTCGAAACTGGCGCGCAGGCGAGCCAGCCGCTCTTCGATTTCACTGCGGGCGGCGTCGATGTCGAGCCCGGCTGCGGCCTGATGCTGTTCACTTTGTTCGACAAGGGTTTTCTCCACTTTCTGGCTGTCACGGATCAGGCTTTCCAATTTGGCGATACGCGGCGCGCTGCCGGCGTCGTCTGCATCGCAGGCAAGCCGTTCGAGCATCTGCTCGGCCTCCTGCCGGAGCCGTTCGATGGAATTATGGAGGGAGAAAAGAAGATCGGCGGTCTTTGCCAGCCGATTTTCCGGGGTATAGGTGCTCATGGTTGGGGCCTCATAGTCATGGGACCTCCGTTCGGAAAATCGCAAGGCCGCCCCACAAGCGCGATCCATGATCGGGCGTCCTGCGGGCGGATCTGCCAATTTCCCAGCTGCCTGTGAACCCTGCCACAAACCAGCGCAAAAGTCAAAGTTGGCAACCTGAAGTATCGGACGCAAGCTGCCGGATTTGTTAAGTAAATTTCAGATTAACCTACCATAAGGTTAACGGCGCCGCACAAAAAAGAGGACGCCGAAGCGTCCCCTTTCAGATCTGATCCATGATTGGATTGCGCCTAGTTGCTGTTGCCCTGCGCTTCAATCTCGCGCCATTTGGCGACATTGCGATTGTGCTCCTCAAGCGTGACGGCAAAGGCGTGGCCACCGGTGCCATCAGCGACGAAGAACAGGTAGTCGCCCTGATCCGGGTTCACCGCCGCCTCAAGGCTGGCCATGCCGGGGTTGGCGATTGGCGTCGGCGGCAGCCCTTCGATCACATAGGTGTTCCACGGGGTTGCCCGGCGCAGCTCGCTCTGGCGCAGGCCACGACCGAGGACACCCTCGCCCCGAGTAACACCATAGATCACCGTCGGGTCCGTTTGCAGCCGCATCCCGCGGTTCAGCCGGTTGGTGAAGACCGAGGCGACCTGACCACGCTCCTCTGCCACGCCGGTCTCTTTTTCGATGATCGACGCGAGGATCAGCATCTCTTCGGGGCTGGTAACCGCTGCGCGGTCCGAGCGGCCCTCCCAGGCGGCGTTGATGCGCAGCTCCTGGCGCTCCTGCATCTCGGCCAGGATCTCGGCGCGGTCATCACCGGGGGAGACCTCATAGCTGTCGGGTGCCAGCATCCCCTCCGCCGGGCGCGTGCCCGGATCGCCGTCGAGGATATCCATGGCTTTCAGCGATTCGACCACCTGCCAGCTGGTCACGCCTTCGGCCAGCGCGATGCGGTAACGGGTGTCGGCATCGGCTTTCTTCTCTTCGTAGACAGCGGGCACCTCATCGACGCCGGGCACAAATTCCGCACGCTCGACAAAGCGGTTGGTGGCCGGGTCCAGCTCGCGCACCTCGGCCAGCACGCGGGTCACGCCCACGCGGTAGACGATTTCGGTGCCACAGCTGCTGGCGCCGCCGCGGGTGATCTGATCGACGATCTCGGCCATCGAGGCCCCTGCGGGCACCAGATAGCTGCCGGCCTTCAGCGCATCGGTTTTCTCGGCGTAGCGCACACCAACCCGGAACAGCGGGCCGGAGTTGATCGCGCCCTGGCTCTCCAGATCACGGCTGACCCGAGACATCGTGCTGCCGGACGGCACCCGCAGGCAGATCGCGCTGTCCAGCGGACCTTCGGAGGTATATTGCGACTGCCCCCAGAGGATGACGCCGCCCAGAAGGAACAGCATCACCACCAGGACCGTCAGCATGTTTGAGGCGAGGTTGCGCCACATCACTCAGGCTTTCCGAACAGGACCGACGCATTGGTGCCGCCAAAGCCAAAGGAATTGGACAGCGCCACCTTGATCTCGCGCTCGCGTTTCTGGTTCGGGGCCAGATCGACAGCGGTTTCAACGGCCGGGTTGTCCAGGTTGATGGTGGGCGGTGCCACCTGATCGCGGATCGCCAGGATCGAGAAGATCGCCTCAATCGCGCCAGCCGCACCCAGGAGGTGGCCGGTGGCGGATTTGGTCGAGGACATGGTGACCTTGCCCGCCGCATCCCCCATCATCCGCTCAACCGCGCCCAGTTCGATGGTATCGGCCATGGTCGAGGTGCCATGGGCGTTGATATAGTCGATGTCCTTCGGCTCAAGCCCCGCATTGGCCAGCGCCGCGCGCATCGAGCGTTCGCCGCCTTCGCCGTCCTCGGAGGGAGCGGTGATGTGGTAGGCATCGCCGGAGAGACCATACCCCAGCACCTCGGCATAGATCTTGGCGCCACGGGCCTTGGCGTGGTCGTAATCTTCCAGCACCACGATGCCGGCGCCCTCACCCATCACGAAACCGTCGCGGTCGGCGTCATAGGGGCGCGAGGCGGCCTTTGGGTCATCGGCGCGTTTGGTGGACAGCGCCTTGCAGGCGTTGAAGCCAGCAATGCCGATTTCGCAGATCGCCGCCTCGGCGCCGCCTGCGATCATCACGTCGGCGTCGCCGGATTTGATCAGACGGGCCGCATCGCCGATGGCATGGGCACCGGTCGAACAGGCGGTCACAACAGAGTGGTTCGGCCCCTTGAAGCCAAAACGGATCGAGACCTGACCGGAGATCAGGTTGATCAGCGCGCCGGGGATAAAGAAGGGCGACACCCGGCGGGGGCCTTTTTCCTTGATCATCACGGCGGTGTCGGCGATCGAGCTGAGGCCACCGATGCCGGAGCCGATCATCACGCCGGTGCGCAGGCGGCTCTGCTCGTCCTCGGGTGTCCAGCCGGCGTCACGCACGGCCATATCAGCCGCGGCAATGCCATAGAGGATGAAATCATCAATCTTCTTCTGGTCTTTTTTGACAACCCAATCATCGGGGTTGAAGGTCCCATCGCTGCCGTCGCCACGCGGAACTTCGCAGGCGTAGGTGGTGGCGACGCCGCTTTCTACCGCATCAAAATGCGTGATCGGACCCGCCCCGGACTGACCGTCCAGCAACCGCGACCAGGTCTCTTCGACGCCGCTTGCCAGCGGTGTGACCAGGCCCAGTCCGGTAACTACTACTCGACGCATTTCTTGCACTCCTCTGCCTCGGCAATTTGACTCCAAATAGCTTGGATTGGCGCAGAGGTGCAAGAGCCGGTGGTCTCCGGTTGTTTTGCGATAATTTAATGACAGCCTTAGATTGCGGTTAACTTGGATAATGTACCTTTTGGTTGTTCTTTGGTTTCGTAGTCGCGACAGTACCGATATGGCGCGCCTGCGAACCACTATGCGGCGCCCAACAGACGGGGCGCAGGATCCAAGGTCAGCGGCTGTGGGGCAAGATGTGAATGGTGCACATAGAGTTCTTGTTTGGACGCCCTGCGTCACCTGATCCTGATCTACGAAGGGTTCGGCGGATGGCACACCGCCGCCCTTCGCGCATGTGGGGGCTGGGCGTATTTGCGCTGCTGTTGCTGGTCAGCCTGCTGCTTGGCGCTGAACCGCTGGCCGCCCGCGAATGCCGTGTCTTCAACAAACTGATGACGCTGACGCTCGCCGGTGAAGATTTTCTCGACTACCTGCGCACCGGCAGCAATTCGCCCGCCGTGCAGGAGATGGAACGGTTGCTGGCAAAGACATCAAAGACCGAGCTGCATCTCGCGATGCAGAGAGAAAAGATGGACGATCTGCTGAAGGCGACCCATAACCTGATTGCCCAGCACCGCAGCCTGCTGCGGGTCCTGGCGCTGAAGGACCGGCGCCATGCGGAACGGGCCTCTGTCAAACTCTTTGCCAGTGAAACCCTGGCGGCCTATCGCCGGGAGCTGGCGCGTATGCCCTGCTCTCGTGCAGGCAGTAGCGGGCAGGATGGCGGCGGCCTTGGCGCCTTGCCCGCGCTGGGACAGATTTCCAGCACCACCGCGGCGGCCGGTTCACTGGGTCTGGTGGCGCTTGGAGCGCTGTGTTTTGTGCTGTTTGAACGGCGCATGACCACGCTGAGGCGGCGCCGCAAGCGCCATACCTGCAACCTGGACTGCACCCTTGTGCACAACAATGATAACGGGGTTGCGGCGACCCTGCTGGACATCAGTCAGGAGGGGGCGAAGGTCAAATCCGAAGCGCGCCTCGGCGCCGGGGATATCATCGTGCTGGACCTGCCCGGCGATGCGCCGCAGATAAATCTTCACGGTCGGGTGCAATGGTGCAATGCCAACTATTTTGGCCTGCAGTTCAAGGAGCGTCTCACACGCGATATGGTGAAGGCTCTGGCGGGTTTTCGCAGGGCGCCCAGAAAATCCAAACGGGAGTTCGGGCGCGACGGGACGCCTGCCGAGCTTGAACCACATGGCGCGGTGTCTGGCTGACGGATCGGCATGGCCGGAGCGACACTCTGCGGCGTGGTCCTTCGTCGTGATGATGTCACAAGGGGGTCGGCCTGTCTTGGGCTCAGCTGCTATCACGGGTCCCCGGTCGCGGCGAACCGGCAACAAGCGCGCGGCAAAGATCGCGCGCGCGGGCGGCGGACCGGCGTCTGGCTGGCGTCTGGCGGGCCATGATCGCGGCCATGATCGCGAATATGCAGACAGATCCCACGTGCGATGCCTTGCGGAGCCGACCTCGCGAACCGGTGGCACCCCTGTGGTAGTGGGATGGTGGCGGTTGGTGCCGGATGGTGGCAGATGCGGACCATTGGGGCAGGACGTGCTTCGCTCCGCAATCAGTCGGCGAAGCAGACAGATCTTCCGCCGGTATAGAACATGCAGGAAGCGCGCGCGCCGGTTTGGTCAATTTCAGGCAGAGACCACAGCTCCGGCCCGCTTATGTCGCGATCAGCGGTGCATCGGCGGCGTCGAGAGGTCGGTTCGACAATTCCGGTCCATTGGCAGCGATCTCGACCGGATCCTGTATAGACAGCGCCGCACCAGCTCAGCCGCGCCGGTCATGCGCCCGGTGCTGCAAACCCACGTCGGCCTGCCCGCTCCCCAAGGCAGCCAACACACGCAGGCTGCGCTGAAATAACAGGGCCGCGCAGTCCTGACGACACCGCAGCCCATTGGTTGATGCGGCAGCAGTGCCGCCCGAGACGTGCCGCCGACCTAGCGGAATTCGGCAACTGGCTCACGCGTGGGGCGCGCCGCCTCCAGCGCCTCCGCCACGGTCAGGGTCTTGCGGAACAGTGCCCGCCCGACCAATGCGCCGGAGATCGAACCGATGTATTTCAGCCGCGCCACGTCATCGGCGGTGCGGACCACACCGCTGGCGATCACCGGCGTGCGCGCTTTCTCCGCCAGCCCTGCGATCAGCCCCAGCTGCGCCTCGACATCGGTCATATCGCTTTCGATATCGGTGATGATGATGCCCGCAAAGGGACAATCGGCAAAGGCGTCGATAAAGGCTTCGGGCGTGAACGAGCCGGCCTGACGCCAGCCGTCGGTCATCACCTGCCCCTGCCAGACATCCACCGCCAGCACGATCTGATCGGGGTGAAGACGGGTCAGCGTGCGCACCAGTTCGGGGTCCCGGGCGGCAAGCGTGCCGACCACCACACGGCCCGCCCCCTTGTCGATCCAATGCTCAATATGCTCGCGCGAGCGCATACCGCCGCCCAGCTGAACCGGGATACCGGCGGTGCGGATGATTTCCTCCACCAGCTCGGCATTGCGGTTGTCGCCTTCGATGGCATCAAAATCGGTCAGATGCATCCATTCGGCACCATCGGCGGCAAAGCCGCAGGCGGTGGCAACCGGGTCCACGTGCCAGATCATGGCGGTGTCGAGCCGCCCCTTGTCCAGCGTCACGCAGCGGCCGTCCTTCAGTTCCATCGTGGGGTAGATCATCATCGCAATGCCCTCCTGTCGTCGGCAGTTTCGCCAAGGCTAGCACGGAGACCGATCACCCCTAAGGAGAAAACCCGACCTCGCGGAGGTCGGAAACGTCCAGAAACGAAAAACGGCGCCTTCCTGCCCGGAAAGCGCCGTCTGTGATCGTCACCGATTGGGTGGGATCAGGAAGCTTCGCTGATGAACTTCACCGCATCGCCAAAGGTCTGGATGGTCTCGGCCGCGTCATCGGGGATCTCGATGCCGAACTCTTCTTCGAAGGCCATAACCAGCTCAACGGTGTCCAGGCTGTCTGCGCCCAGATCATCGATGAACGACGCGTTCTCGGTCACTTTGTCTTCTTCAACACCCAGGTGTTCCACAACGATCTTTTTTACGCGGTCTGCGACGTCGCTCATGTCAATTCCTCATCTTTTCAGGCATTCGCCCGGTTGTCAGGCATTCGCCCGGTTCTGCCCTTGCCCGCTCGGGGCGGCGTGGTTGTGCCCGATGCGGGCGGTCGTGTCCCGCATAGCGGAACCGCCCCTGCCGGTCCGGCATGGACCCGCAGATGGCGAATATGCGCCGCCTATAACACAGACCGACGCAGAGGCAAACGGTTTCGCAGCATCACTGCACCCGCCTGCCCGGGGCCTGTCGCCTGAGGCTCAGGCAACAGGGTGAGCATTTGGCCACAGCCGCAGCCACATGCAAGGCTTGTGGTGCATATTTTTACGCAACCCCTCACCGTCGCAGGTCATTTTCCGTTATTTTGCAGCGACTTTCAGCTGGTCATCCATCCTGAGGATGGCCGTATTTCGCCCCGGATAACCGGGCCAGCTGCGGGGCGGGATCGCAAAACCCCGCGACCAATCTTGTGCGATGCCGCGCTGGCGGCACCGAAAATCCCCCCGGCCTGAGGCATAGAGGCCACATCTGACGCGGCGGCCGGAACGCAAAACCCGCCACCGGAGGACCGGCGGCGGGACCAGGTGACTCGGCGTCACCGCAAAGCCTAACCGGGGTCTCGGCGGCCCCGGTTGCAGCCCGGATCGCGACCCGGGATCACAGCATGGCCATGCCGCCGTTCACATGCAGGGTGGTGCCGGTGACATAGCCTGCCTCGGCGCTGGCCAGATACAAGACGGCGGAGGCGATTTCCTCCGGGGTGCCCATCCGACCGCTGGGGATCTGGGTCAGGATCGCGTCTTTCTGGGCGTCGTTCAGCTTGTCTGTCATGGCGGTGGCGATAAAGCCAGGAGCCACAGCATTGACGGTAATGCCCCGGTTGGCGACCTCATAGGCCAGCGATTTGGACATGCCGACCATACCGGCCTTGGCGGCGGCGTAATTGCCCTGACCGGGGTTGCCGGTGGCCCCCACGATGGACGAGATATTGATGATCCGGCCCCAGCGCGCCTTCATCATGCCGCGCAGAACACCCCGGCACAGGCGCATGGTCGAGGTAAGGTTCACCTCCAGCACGCTGGCCCATTCCTCATCCTTCATCCGCATGAACAGATTGTCGCGGGTGATGCCGGCGTTGTTGACCAGAATATCCACCGAGCCCATCGCCGCGATCGCCTGTTTCGGCAGCGCCTCGACCGCCTCTGCATCGGAGAGGTTGCAGGGCAGCACATGGGCGCGCTCGCCAAGTTCCGCCGCCAGTTCCTGCAGCGGGGCCTCGCGGGTGCCGGAGAGGCCCACGGTGGCGCCAGCGGCGTGCAGGGCGCGGGCGATATCGCCGCCAATACCACCAGATGCCCCGGTGATGAGGGCGGTTTTTCCAGTCAGATCAAACATATGATTTCCTTTGTCTCATCCCCGGCCCGCGGTCCGCCGTTTTCTTTGGAAGACAACGGGCCGGAATATTAATGAAATTTCCGCGTTCAGCTCGCGGTGATGGCTGCCACGTCCTCAGCGGTGCCGATCTGACGGCAGGCCAGATTGCGGTCGATTTTGCGGATCATGCCGGAGAGCGCCTTGCCCGCGCCGATTTCCCAGAATTCGGTCACGCCTTTGGCGGCCATGGTCTGCACGCTTTCGCGCCAGCGCACAGAGCCGGTCACCTGCTCGACCAGAAGCTGGCGGATTTCAGCCGGATCGGTGACCGCATCGGCGCGGACGTTGGCGATCAGCGGAACCGCAGGCGAGGTGATCTCGACCCCGGCCAGTGCCTCGGCCATGACATCGGCGGCAGGCTGCATCAGGGCGCAGTGGAAGGGCGCGCTGACCGGCAGCATCACGGCGCGTTTGGCGCCTTTTTCCTTGGCGATTTCAGCGGCGCGTTCAACGGCGGCCTTGGCGCCGGAGACCACGACCTGAGTGGGGTCGTTGTCATTGGCGGCCTGACAGACCTCGCCTTGTGCGGCGGCGTCTGCAACGGCGCGCACAGCCTCGAGGTCGAGCCCCAGAATGGCGGCCATCGCGCCCTCGCCGACCGGCACGGCGCTTTGCATCGCCTTGCCGCGAATGCGCAGCAGGCGCGCGGTGTCGGCGACGGAAATCGCCCCGGCTGCGGCCAGTGCGGAATATTCGCCAAGGCTGTGACCGGCGACAAACGCCGCCTTGTCGATGCTGACACCCTCAGCCTCCAGCGCACGCATGGCCGCCAGCGAGGTCGCCATCAGCGCCGGCTGGGCGTTCTGGGTGAGGGTCAGGGTTTCGATGTCGCCCTCCCAGATCAGCTGGCTCAGCGCCTCTCCCAGTGCGGCGTCCACCTCGTCAAAGACCGCTTTGGCTGCCGGATAGGCCTCGGCCAGGGCTTTGCCCATACCGATCGTCTGCGCGCCCTGCCCTGGAAACACGAATGCAATTGTCATCTGAGACCTCATCTTGTCTGCATATCTGCGTTGCATCGGGTTTAGACGCAGGTGACGCTGCGTACAAGCATAGCCTTCGCGCGGGCGCACCGGTGCTGTGCATCAGCTGACAGAGATGCGTGTTGTGTCAAACCGCTGAAGGGATAGGGTATTCCTGTCGCCCCCTATGAGAAGGTCTCATCGCCCGTGTCCTCCCCTGCCCGCGCCCCCACGCTTCGCCAGAATACCGCCCGCCACTATGGCAGCGTCGCCAAAGGTTTTCACTGGCTGACCGCCCTCTTGATGCTGGCGGTGTTCCCGCTTGGTTATTTTGCCAATGATCTGGCGCACCATATTCAAAGCCCGGAGTTTGACGGCGCACAGGCCACGCTGACCCGCGCGGCGCTGCTGTTTTCACTGCACAAGACCCTGGGGCTGGCGTTGTTCCTGACGGCGCTGCTGCGCATTCTCTGGGCACTGAGCCAGCCCAAGCCGGTGCCGCTGCACCCGGAGCGGCGGGCCGAGACGCTGCTGGCGGAGGTGGTTCACTGGCTGCTGTATGGGGCGCTGGTGGCGGCACCCCTGACCGGCTGGATCCATCACGCCGCAACCACGGGATTTGCGCCGATCTGGTGGCCCTTTGGTCAGAACCTGCCGTTTGTGGCGAAATCGGAGGCGGTGGCGGCGGTGTTTGGCGGGCTGCACTGGCTGTTTGTCTGGACCCTTGCGGTGGCTTTGGGGCTGCATATTGCCGGGGCGCTGAAACATGAGGTGATCGACCGCGACGCCACGCTGCGCCGGATGCTGCCAGGACGCGCGCCCCAGGTGACGGTGCCAGAGCAGCCCCACCATGGGGCGGCGCCGGTGCTGGTGGCGCTGGCGATCTGGGTCCTGGTGCTGGCCGGCGGCGGCGCCTTCGGCCTTTATGCGCCGCACAGCCATGGCGCGCCGGGCGCCACCGCACATGAGGCTGGATCCGAGACCACGGATGGCGGCGATCCTGCCGCAACGATGGCGTCTGACACTGCCGGCAACTGGCGGGTCGAGGATGGCACATTGGCGCTCACCATCGTGCAGATGGGCAGCGAGGTGCGCGGCCAGTTCGACCGCTGGCAGGCAGTGATTGATTTCGAGGACCCTGCCGCCCCCGGCCCCGCCGGCGCGGTCACCGTCACCGTGGCGATCCCCTCGCTGAAGCTCGGATCTGTCACCGATCAGGCGATGGGGCCGGATTACTTTGACAGTTCCACCTATCCCACCGCAGAGTTCCGCGCCGAGATCGAGAAGCTGGCGGAAGGATATATCGCTGAGGGCACCCTGCGGATCCGCGATCAGGAGGTGCCGCTGCGCCTGCCCTTCACGCTGGATCTGAACGGTGACACCGCCACAATGTCCGGCAGTGCCGAAGTGAACCGGCTGGATTTCAACATCGGCCAGGGCGTGCAGGACGAAAGCTCGCTTGCCTATGCGGTGACCATCGCTGTCGACCTGACCGCCAGCCGCGCCGCCCCCTGACGGATGTGGGCACAGATCAGGGGGGATGGCCGCCGCGTGCCCCCCATGGGGACATATAGTCCCGTAGGTTCTGGCCCACTTAAGGTATTGTGCCGCGCGGCAGCACCGGTGATGCTGCGAAGATGACCACCGAAATCGAGTTCTCTTTTGCGGCACTGAACCCGTCGGTACGACGGCACATTCGCGTGTTTCAGATACACCAGTTCCTTGACCGTTTTGCGATGGGGCTGACGGTTGCCGTGGTTGCTCTGGCCTTGACCGACCGGGGCATGGACCTGTTGCAGATCTCGTTTCTCTTCGGGATCTACGCGCTCACGACGATGGCGATGGAGCTGCCGTTTGGTGGCCTTGCCGACAGCATCGGGCGCAGGCCGGTCTTCTTGACGGCGGTTGTCGCCAGCCTGATCTCGCTCGTGCTTTTTCTCTCTACGAGCGATTTTTATGTTCTGGCGCTGTCGTTTGCATTCATCGGCTTTGGCCGCGCGCTTCGGTCGGGCACGCTGGATGCTTGGTTTGTTGAAACCTTCAAAGCCGCAGCCCCCAATGTCGATGTCCAGCCCGCACTGGCCAAAGCGCAATGGGCCAATGCCGTAGGTTTGGCGATTGGCGCCATTCTGGGAGGTCTTCTGCCCGATCTCTGCGGCGAGGTCGCAAAACGCCTTGGGTTCAGCATTTATGATGTGTCCTACCTCGCGAGCGTCGTCGTGATGTCGGGCGTGTTTGTTTTCACGGTACTGGCCATTGTCGAAACACCGCGCCCGATGAGCGCCACGGCTCTCAAGCACGGCTTTGCGAATGTGCCGATGGTGATAGGGGACGCGAGCCGTCTGGCCCTCAGACATCCGGCTCTGTCGATCCTTCTGGCAGCGCTGGCGTTGTTTTTGATGGCGACCAACCCTGTTGAGGTGATCTGGCCGACCCATGCAAAGCCGATGCTGGACGAGAGCTATGCAAACACCGTCATCGGTATCGTCACTGCCAGCTATTTCTTCGCCATCGCTTTCGGCGCGTCCCTATCCGTGCCCGTCAGCCGGATTTTCAAACGGCGGCACGCCATGACGCTGGCGGCAGGTTTCGCCTGTCTGGCAGGGGTTCAGATCGCATTGGCGCTGCAAGGCAGCATCGTCGGCTTTGTGACGGTGTTTGTCCTCTATTCCGTGTTTCTGGGGGTCTGCGAAACCCCGGCCAGCAGCATCCTGCATCGCTGCGTTGGCGACGGTCAACGCTCGACCATGCTGTCTTTGCGGTCGCTGATCCAACAGTTGGGGGCCGCATCGGGCCTGATTCTGGCCGGAGCTGTCGCCGATATCTACTCGACACCGGTCGCATGGATCGTCGGTGCGGTGTTTCTGGTGATTGCGATGATGCTGATCTTGGTGTTGGTCAGACGGCTGGCGGCAACCGCCGAATAGCTGACGGGTGCGCGCCCACTCGTACAGGGACGAACATACAGGGACAAAAAAACCGCCACCCGGCAAGGGGCGGCGGTTCTGGATCGGTAGGTGGCGGAGGTGATCCCTCCGCCGTGCGGTCTGGTTATTCGGCCTTCATCGCCTCGACCGAGATCTTCACCTCGACCTCGTCGCTGACGAAGGGGGCGAATTTGCCCAGCTCGTAGTCCGAGCGCAGCAGGGTTGTGGTGGCGTCGAAACCGGCCCAGGGCTTGCCCGCCATCGGGTGTTCGCCGACCTGGTTCAGCTTGGCATCCAGAACCACGGATTTGGTGACGCCGTTCAGGGTCAGGTCGCCGGTGATTTCTGCGGTATTATCGCCGGTGACCTTGATGCCGGTGGATTTGAAGCTGATCATCTCCGCATCATCGGCGCCAAAGAAATCCTTTGACATGAAATGGTCAAAGCGCGCTTCCCAGCCAGTCAGCATGGATTGCGCAGGCATCGACACCGAGACGCTGGAGGCTTCGGGGTTTTCCTGATCAAAGGCGATTTCACCCTCAAACCCCGAGAACATGCCGTAGGTGGTCGAGAAACCAAGGTGATTGTAGCTGAACACCACCTGGCTGTGGCTCGAATCCAGCTTGTAGGCTTCAGGGGCGGCAAAGGCGGTGGTGGCGGCGGCCCCCATCAGGGCGGCGGCAAAGAGAGTGGTTTTCATAATCTTGGCTCCGTTGGACCGTGTGACTTCGTTTCCCAGTTGAAGACTTTGTGATCAGAAAGGAAAGCCCGCAAAAGCCAACACTATCTGTGTTCAGATGAACAACCCAAGCCGCATTGACGCACAGAGGCCGGTTCTCGCGCAGTTGTGATGTCGGCAGGCGGTGGCGGCGGGCCAAGGCGTTCGGCCAGAGATCTGGAGCGCCTAGCTGAAGATCGGCAGGGCGCCGCTCAGCTGATCGCGCAGCCGCAGGCGGGTTTCGGTGCTGTCGATCGGCAGCTCCATCAGCACTGCGCCGTCGATATCCAGAACCGAGATGGCATGGGCGGAGAGCCGCACGCCGCCAAGGCTGCTGTAGCTGCGCCGCAGGACAATCCGCGGTGCGCCGCGCCGTGTCTTGCGCAGGATCCTCAGCTCGCGCCGGATCGGGTCGAAACAGGCCTCCGGCTGGCTGTCGGGGTGGTGCGAGGTCAGCAGGATCAGGCCGACAAACAGAAAGGCCACGGAAATCCCGATCCGGATCAGCGACATCTGCGGATCGAAGCCGGCGTCAGGCAGCAGCCAGAGGCCGGTGGCGCCCATCACCATACCGCCCCCAAGAATGCGCAGCAGCAGCGAGCGGACCGGCCAGTTGGCCTGCATCTGAAGGTTCATTGGTGCCGACCGGGCCAGATGGGCCAGCCGTCTGGCGGCAGGAGACTGAGAGGACGCGCGCCGCATGACCTTGCCAAATCGACCCGGCTGCATGGGCTGAAAACCGATCTCGGATGGTTCGAGGATGCTCATCTCTGGTCCCTTTCACTCTTAACGCGGTCTGTCTGTCCTGCCTTGCCTGTGACGCCTGCTGCGCCTGTTGGTCTGTGACTGGCGGGATGGTTAACACTTGATTAACCAAGATTGACGCCAGCATTGGGGCTGAAATGGGGCGGAGTTGCGGTAAATACGGGCCGTGCTCCGCCGTGATGGGCAGCCCTTTCGTCTACGGGCCTCAACAGGGCATATGCAGATGCAGCCGCCCTGCCCCCCGCTTCCGTCTTGACCCCTCCGGGCTAGCGCGCGGGGTCTGATCGGGCCGCTGGCGAAAGAGGTTCGCCCTGTCGGATCCGTGGCCCATTCTCAGCTTTGCATGCAAAGCTTTGCATAATTTTGCTAAAATTTGGTTCACAGGCTATGGATCAAACCCCAGCGACCACTGGCAACGTGGGTGCAGAGGGACATCTTGAGGAGCACAGGGGCACGCGGCGGGAAACGGGCCTTGCCCTTTTGGTCTGAGCCTGTATATGGGGGCTTCCTTCCGCGACATTTTCGATCCGCGCAGACTCTCGTGACAGGGCAGCGGAAGGGACAACCGCCCCGTCTATGAAATGCGCCTAGACAAAAACTGGAGTTCACATGCCACTCTACGAGCATGTCATGATTGCGCGTCAGGACCTGTCCAACTCGCAAGCTGAAGGCCTCATCGAACATTTCGGTGCTGTTCTGTCCGACAACGGCGGTAAGCTGGTCGACAGCGAGTACTGGGGCGTCAAGACGATGGCCTATAAGATCAACAAAAATCGTAAGGGCCACTACTCCTTCCTGAAGACCGATGCTTCGGCAGCGGCGATCCAGGAAATGGAGCGTCTGATGCGCCTGCATGATGACGTGATGCGCGTTCTGACCATCAAGGTTGACGCACATGAAGACGGCCCCTCGGTTCAGATGCAGAAGCGCGATGAGCGCGACACGCGTCGTGAGCGCCGCTGATCAACGCTTGAGAAAAGGACGCTAAACCATGGCAGCCAAACCGTTTTTCCGTCGTCGTAAAGTATGCCCGTTCTCGGGCGACAATGCGCCGAAAATCGACTACAAAGACACCCGTCTTCTGCAGCGCTACATTTCCGAACGTGGTAAGATCGTGCCGTCGCGCATCACCGCCGTTTCGGCAAAGAAGCAGCGTGAACTGGCCCGTGCTATCAAGCGCGCCCGCTTCCTCGCCCTGCTGCCCTACGCCGTGAAGTAAGGAGATAAGCACATGCAAGTTATCCTTCTGGAACGTGTGGCCAAACTGGGCCAAATGGGCGAAGTCGTGGACGTAAAGCCCGGCTATGCTCGCAACTTCCTGCTGCCGCAAGGCAAGGCGCTGACCGCGTCGCAGAACAACATCGCTCGTTTTGAGGAACAGAAAGCGCAGTTCGAAGCGCGCAATCTGGAAACCAAGAAAGAAGCGGAAGCTCTGGCAGAGAAGCTGGACGGTCAGCAGTTCATCGTGATTCGCTCCGCGTCTGACGCTGGCGCCCTCTACGGCTCCGTCACCCCGCGTGACGCCGCAGAAGCCGCCACCGCAGAAGGTTTCTCGGTCGACAAGAAGCAGGTTGCCCTGCTTTCGCCGATCAAGGAACTGGGTCTGCACAGCGTTGTTGTGAAGCTGCACCCTGAAGTCGAAGTTCAGATCAAACTGAACGTTGCGCGTTCGGTCGAAGAAGCTGAGCTGCAAGCCTCGGGCAAATCGATTCAAGAGCTGGCCGCTGAAGAAGAAGCCGCTGCTGAATTCGAAATCTCCGAACTGTTCGACGATATCGGCTCTGCCGCATCCGACGACGACGATGCAGCCCCGGCCGCAGACGACGAAGAGACCAACGCCTGATCGGCATTGGATCTATCCGAGATCGAGAGAGGCCGCCCCGGATCGGGGCGGCCTTTTTCATATCTGCGGCGGCCGCAGCTGGATTGCGCTGCTGACAGATCAAAATCGCCTCAAACTCTCCGCAGAAACTGCGGCGCGGGTAACCTCGTCTTTGCCGGTTTCTGCAAGCCTAGATCCCGCCCTGAGCGATCGCTCCGGGAGCGCGTGTTTGTGCGCACGTGTGGTTGTGACTGTCGTGCCAGGCCTGCGTCTGGCGTCTGGGGGTAAGCATGGAAGAGGATCTGATCCGGGAAGAAACGGCGCTGCGGCGGCGCCTGCTGCTGCGGCTCTTGCGCAACTTCAGCTTTGAAAACCCGAAATACAGGGGCGAACCGATCAGCAATCTGGTGCCACCGGAGCTGATCACCGCCGAGCTGACCCGGCACAACCCTGACCGGGTGATCCAACCCTGAACCATGTGGGCGTTGCAGACGGGGCCACGAAGGCTCGGCCCCCGCAGCCCCTTTGCATGGGCGTCCCAATCGGGCCGCAGGCACGGGAGCCGTGTTGGGACAGGGCAAGGCCCGGTTCATGCGCGCGTGGATCATGCGGCAGTCGATCAGCGCCGACAAATTCTTAGCCGTTAAAATTTGATCCATCAGCGCCCGCGCTAGCCGGGGCACCCTGACCGGTCATGCGGATCGCCGCGCCGGGGGTCCAATCCCGGCTGATGGCCCGGGATTGCGGGCGATCATCGGACAGCCTGCCACGGTCGGGGGATATCCGCCGATGGGTTCCCGCGCCATTTGCCCAAGCCGCAGGCGCGCCCTAATCTGCCGCCGATCCGGCGTATTCGGGGTTTAGACAGGCAGTATCCATGATTGATCGCAGAACGGCTCTGGCCATTATTCTCAGCCCGCTGGCCCTTGCCGCCTGTGGCGAGGCACCCGCCGCAACCGAGCGTGCCGCAACGCCGCCGCTCTATCCCAACGAGACGCCGGAGCTTCGCCGCAAGATCAATTTCTGGGCCGACCACTATGAGGTGCCGCGCCCGCTGGTCCATCGCCTTGCCATCCGCGAGAGCACCCATCGGCCCTGGGCGGTCAACCGGCCCTACTACGGGCTGTTGCAGATCCTGCCGGCCACTGCCCGCTCCATGGGGTTTCGCGGCAAGCCGAAGGATCTGCTGGATGCGGATACCAACCTGAAATATGCGGTGAAATATCTGCGCGGGGCCTGGCTCCTCTCCGATGGCAGCTACGATCAGGCGGTAAAACACTATTCGCGCGGCTACTACTATGCCGCAAAACGGCGGGGCATGTTGCGCGAAACCGGGCTGCGCCCCTGATCAGACCGCTTGAAAACCACGATATCACAAAGAGTTATGATATCTTACGCGGCAGCTTGCCACTCTGATTGTTAGCGCAAAACTGTCACGTGACCGAAGGCGTTTTTCTGCTAGCATGGATGTCTGTAATAAAAAGACGTCGGAGTAAAAAATGCCTATTCAACTAGATCGCCGGTCCTTTCTGGCCGGCAGTGCCGGTCTGATCGCGCTGCATCCGTTTTCGGTTCAGGCGGCTTCCAATCAGGTGCATCTGCGCCTGATGGAGACCACCGACCTGCATGTGCATGTGTTTCCCTATGATTATTACGCCGACAAGCCGCGCGACACTGTCGGGCTGGCGCGCACGGCCTCGCTGATCGGCGATATTCGCGCCGAGGCGACCAATTCGCTGCTGCTGGACAATGGCGACTTCCTGCAGGGCAATCCGATGGGCGATTACATCGCCTATGAGCGCGGCATGAAGGAAGGCGACACCCATCCGGTCATCCAGGCGATGAACGCCGTTGGCTTTGACGGCTCGACGCTGGGCAATCATGAGTTCAACTACGGGCTGGATTTCCTGATGAAATCCCTCGCCGGGGCCGAGTTCCCGGTGGTCTGCGCCAATGTCGCCACATCCACCGGTGCCGGCCCGCGTGACGACAAGACCCTGCTGCCGCCCTATGTGATCCTGGAGCGCGAGCTGACCGATGGCGCGGGCAACCGTCATCCCATCAAGATCGGGCTGATCGGCTTTGTGCCGCCGCAGGTGATGAACTGGGACCGTCGCCATCTGGAAGGCAATGTGCAGGCCCGCGACATTCTGCAATCCGCCCGCGCCTATGTGCCGGAGATGAAGGAAAAAGGCGCCGACATCATTATCGCCCTGTCACATTCCGGGATCGGCAGCGCCGATGAGACCGACGGGATGGAGAATGCCTCGGTGCCGCTGGCGGCCGTCGAGGGCATCGACGCCATCATGACCGGCCATTCGCATCTGGTCTTCCCCTCCTCCACCTATGCGGATTTTGCCGGGGTGGATGTCGATAAGGGCACCATCCACGGAACCCCCGCCACAATGGGCGGTTTCTGGGGCAGCCATATGGGTCTGATCGACCTGATGCTGGAGCGGGACGGCAGCGGCTGGCGCGTGGTGGGCCATGCCTCGGAGGCGCGCCCGATTTCGCGGCGCGAAGAGGACCGGTCGATCACCGCCCTGGTCGAAAGTGCCCCTGCGGTGCTGGCAGCTGCGCAGAAAGAACATGACGAGACACTGCAATATGTCCGCCGCGCGGTCGGCAAGACCGATGCACCGCTGCACAGCTATTTTGCACTGGTCGCCGATGATCCCTCGGTGCAGATCGTGTCGATTGCGCAGACCTGGTATATCGAACAGATGCTGAAGGGCACCGAGCATGAAGGCCTGCCGATCCTGTCAGCTGCGGCCCCGTTTAAGGCCGGCGGTCGCGGTGGTGCGGAGTATTACACTGATGTGCCAAAAGGCGATGTGGCGATCAAGAATGTCGCCGACCTCTACCTCTACCCCAACACCGCCCGTGCGGTGCGGGTGACCGGCGCGCAGGTTAAGGACTGGCTGGAACGCTCTGCCGGCATGTTCAACCAGATTACCCCCGGCGAGGCCGATCAGGTGCTGCTCAATCCCGCCTTCCCGAGCTACAACTTTGACGTGATCGACGGGGTGACCTATCAGATCGATCTGTCGCAGCCCTCGAAGTTCGGACCGAAGGGGGAGCTGGAGAATCCCGACGCCAACCGCATCGTCAATCTGGAGTTCAACGGCGCGCCAATCGATCCCGCACAGGAGTTCATTATCGCCACCAACAACTATCGTGCTGGCGGCGGCGGTGCCTTCCCCGGCGCGATGGGGGATACCATCGTGTTCGAGGGGCCGGACACCAACCGCGATGTGATCGTGCGCTATATCGTCGAGAAGGGCACCATCAGCCCGCGCGCCGATGCCAACTGGCGCTTTGCCCCGCTGGCGGACACCTCGGTGCTGTTTGACACCGGCCCCAAGGCGGCGGCCTATGTGGACAGTGTCGAGAGCATTGCAATAGAACCTGCGGGTGAAGGGCCGGATGGCTTTGCACGCTACAGAATTGCGCTGTGAACAAACTGTTTCCGATTTGTGCAAAATGAAATGATTCTCGCCGCCCGGCCAAACTTGGTCGGGCGGCATATTTAGGCGCACACGCCCCGCTTGCACACAAGTTATTGAGGGGCGCCCTAAAGGTTAATTTTTACAAATTTCGAGCAAATTTGCGCTCTCCTTACTGCTTTTTAGGCATTTGTTTGCCAAATTTCCGCCCCCTTCTTGCGGCAGAGTTTTCCGACATGCGAGGTGTCGATCAGCGCTGCACAACAGCGACCCGCATCAAGACGGTTGATGAGCAAGAGGAGCAGTTCCGATGCCAAACGGCAGTTTCAACGATTTTCGAAATGCGCTTCTGGCGTTTGAATCGGGCTGGGACCGGGACCGCTACAATGCGGGGCAGATCAGCGACGCGCAGCTGACGCAATGGGTCGGCGCGCCGGTCAGCAGCTTCTATCCCGGCCTCAGCAGCTGGGGCCAGCTGAGCGACACCCAATGGCGGGACATGGCCTATCACTCCACCAATTCGCTGGGCTTTGTCGGCTATCAGTTCGGCGAGGCGCTGCTGATTGACCTCGGTTATTATCAGGACGACGTTTACTACCTGGGCGGTGATACCATCAACCGCTGGGATGGCACCTGGACCGGGAAAAATGGCGTCAACAGCCTGGATGATTTCAAATCCCACGCCGCACAGGACACCGCCATCAATGAGGCGTTTGGCTATAACTTCGAGATGCTGAGCTACTATCTCGGTCGGCAGGGGCGCAGCATCAGCGATTTTGTCGGCGAGACCGTGACCTATCGCGATGTCAATGGCGCCATGGTGGATGTTACCCTCTCGCTGACCGGGCTGATGGCTGCGGCGCATCTGCGCGGTGCTTCGGGGCTGGCGACGCTCCTGCTGAGCGATACCGCCTCGACCGATGAATACGGCACGTCGATCCTGAAATACGTGAAAGATTTCGGCGGTTACGACAGCCCCACGGCCGACGCGCTGATTGCCTTCTGGCAGGATCGCAAGGCAGGCGGTACCGCACCGCTGGACATGGGCGAGCCGCAGCCAAGCGAGCCCGTCCTGGTTGGTGAAACCCTGCTGGGCACCGTCAGCCGGGACATTCTGGATGGAACCGATGCAAATGACCTGCTGTCAGGGCGCGGCGGCAACGACCGGCTTGCAGGCCGCGCGGGTGATGATGATCTGCGCGGTGGCGGCGGGCGCGACCGGCTGATTGGCCAGGGCGGCGATGACAAACTCAACGGTTCGCACGGGGCCGACACGATCCGCGCCGGTGCGGGCAATGACACATTGATCGGCGGCAATGGCAATGACCTGCTGTTTGGTCAGGGTGGTAACGACCTGATGATCGGGGGCGATGGGGCCGACACATTTGCCTTCGGCAGCAACCACGGGCGCGCCCGTATCCGCGATTTTGAACTGGGCACGGACAAGATCGACATCCTCAGCGGAGCACAGAACATCAATCAGATCGATTTTACGACCAGAGGTGATCACGTCGTGATGTCTTTTGACAATGTTGTGGTCACGGTTGAAAATATCACCGTCGAGGACCTGGCCAGTTCCGATAATTTTCTGTTCTGAGCGGGCACCACCGCAAGACCATCGGGTGATCTGACAACCGAGAGGTCAGACAACCGAGTGATCAGACAACCGCCCTGGAGTTCGCCTCCACGGCGGTTTTCTTATGCCTTAGACCGCTCCTACTCCGCCCCGCGCTCACCGCCAAACAAAAAAGGCCGCCCCCTTAGGGGACGGCCTTGCGTGTTGGCACACCTCGGATCCGCGCCGGGCGGGATCCGGGATCTGACTTATTCTTCTTCCAGAGCTTCGACTGCGGCCTGCAGGTCGTCCTTGGACACTTCTTTCTCGCTGACTTTGGCCTGCTCGGCGATGTGATCGATGACCTTGTCTTCGAAGATCGGTGCGCGCAGCTGCTGCTGCATCTGAGCGTTCTGCTGGATGAACTCAAAGAACTGGCGTTCCTGGCCCGGGTACTGGCGTGCCTGGCTCATGATGGCCTGGGTCATTTCCGCGTCGGTCACTTCGACCTCGGCTTTCTGGCCCAGCTCGGCCAGCAACAGGCCCAGACGGACGCGGCGCTCTGCCAGTTTGTTGTGCTCGTCAGTCGGCTCGATTTCACCGTGGTTGTGATCGTGAACCTCGGGGTTTTCCTCGTGCCACAGCTGATGTGCGATCTGCTTGGCTTCGGCTTCGACCAGCGAGGGCGGCAGGTCGAAGGAGACCAGATCGTCCAGCTTGTCCAGAAGGCCACGCTTCATCACCGCGCGGGCCGCACCGGCGTATTCTGCTTCCAGACGCTCGGAGATCTGACCTTTCAGCGCGGCGAGGTCCTCGGCGCCGAATTTCTTCGCCAGCTCGTCGTTGATCTCTGCTGCCTTGGCGGCTTTGACCTCTTTCACGGTGCAGGTGAATACGGCTTCCTTACCGGCCAGATGCTCGGCCTGGTACTGCTCGGGGAAAGTGACGGTGACGTCTTTTTCGTCGCCTGCCTTGGTGCCGACCAGCTGGTCTTCGAAACCGGGGATGAAGGAGTTGGAGCCCAGCACCAGCGGGTAGTCTTCGCCTGCGCCGCCGTCGAAGGCTTCGCCGTCTACCTTGCCGACGAAGTCGATCACAACCTGATCGCCATTTTCAGCGGCAGCACCCTCTTCGCGGGCTTCGAATTCCTTGGCGGTCTCGGCCAGGTTGGCCAGCGCCTCGTCAACTGCGGCGTCGTCCGCTTTGACCACCAGCTTTTCCAGCTCAACGCCGGAGAGATCAACTTCGGGGATTTCAGGCAGTGCCTCATAGGACATCTCGACGTTGACGTCGTCGCCCTCTTTCCAGTCTTCGTTGGTCATCTTGACGTCGGGCTGCATCGCCGGACGGTCACCGCTTTCCTCGAAGTGCTTGTTCATCGCACCGTCGATGGTTTCCTGCATGGCTTCGCCGATCAGACGCTGGCCGAACTGCTTCTTCAGCAGCGCCATGGGAACCTTGCCCTTGCGGAAGCCCTTCATCTCGACTTCGGGCTGTGCCTCGACGAGTTTTTCATTGACCTTCGCATCCAGCTCGGCGGCGGTAACGGTGATCGCGTAGCCGCGTTTCAGACCTTCGTTCAGCGTCTCGGTGACCTGCATCATATTCCCCATAGAGATTCGGGGCGCGCGCGCGGGCGCTCCCCCAGACAATTTGTGGCCTTCTATTTGCACAAGCGCGGCGGCGCAAGAGGGATTGCCCCCGCAGCCGCCCGGTCAGCGCCGGTTGCGGCGTTTTTTGGCCCCGAAAACAGAAAACACGCCCCAAAGGACGTGTTTTCCATAATCCGATTGCGCGGATGCCGTTCAGGGCGCAGCGGATCGCCCTGCCCTGTCGCTGGCGATCAGAACTTCCAGCGGGCGCCTGCCATGATGGAGGAACTGTCCTGATAGCTGGTCCCAGAGGTGTCCGCATAGGAATAGTCGCGGTAGGCCACATAGGTTTCCAGGTTCAGACCGTCGAAATTCTGCACCGCTGCAACGCCCCAGGATTCAGCGCTGTCGCCACTGGTGACCATATCCGAGCCGTCATAATAATCGATGGCAAAGGAGGTCGCGCCCACGGCCAGGAAATTCGCGGTATAGCCCAGCTTGGCAAAGGCATAATCGCCGCCGGTGTCGCGATCCCCTGCCGCAACCGCAAGCGAGACTCCGCTTGGTTCGTGCAGCGTGGCAAAGGAGGCCACGATATCGCGGGTTTTGGTGCCCGGCCCGTTTTCGTTCCAGACCGCCCCCAGCGCGCCCTGAATGGCGAAATCACCAAGATCGTCGTTATTGTACCGCACAGCGATATCATAGGCTTCACGGTCGGAACTTGAGCGCAGGATCTCTTCGCCGTAAGAGGCCGAGACAGTAAAGCCGCTGAATTCCGGCGTATCATAGCGCACCCGGCCAAGCCGCCCGCCATCGAAGCTGCGGAAGGCCGAGCCGATGTTGACGCCTGACAGCGTACCGGTGGAGGTGCGAAACAGGAAGCCGCCAGCGGAATCCCCGATGGCAGACGTCTGAATGACACTGGTGCCGGAGAAATCGGATTCTGCCAGCCCGTCAGAGGCCATCGAACCCTGACCAAAGGAGAAGGTGCCGTAGCGCGGTGTTGCGTATTGAATATCGACCTTGCGGATCCGGGTACGGTCCCAGCTGATGTTCTGCGGACGGCCGTTCTGGTTCACCCCATCGGAGGAGCGCAGCCCAAGAGCGGTTTCGAAATTGAACCGCAGGGTGTTCTCGCCAAAGGGCTGTTCAAGCCAGAAGCCGATGCGCGAGTTGGAATTGGCGTTGTCCACCAGCGTGCTGAAATCGTCACTGCCATCGTCGAACGACTGGAACGAGGGGTTGAACTGACCATAGTAGCGGAAGCTGCCGCCGGAGCTGTTCTCGTAGGTGGGCCCGGCAAAGGCGGGAACCGCCAGCCCGGCAACAAGACCGGACATCAGGGCTGTCACCCCAAGGTGAGAGGCAATTTTGGTGTTCATGAGGAGATGCTCCAATATTGTTCAGGGCGGCTCCCTCTCCATCCCTGAGAGGCCGACCTGTCACAGGTGCTATCACGCGATTTTCTGGTGCTGCACTCTTGAAATAAGCCGCGCCGGTTCCCTTGCCAGCTGTGGGCGGAATTCTCGCTCGATTGTGATCACCCGCTGCGCGGCATCGCGCCGATCGGTCCGGAATTTCTGCGCCGCCCAGCTGCCTCAGGCTGACCAATCGGGCCGGAACATCGCTCCCCCCAGAAAACGTCGACATGTCGGTGGAATATTCAGTGAAACATGCCGTCTAACGGCAGATTTCCACCGTTTATTAAGGGGCACTCGTTAGCTGTGGCAGATCGACAAAGCAGGTACCCAGACTATGAGATTCAAAACTTCCATCAAGACGGCCATCTTTCTGATCGTCTTTCTGGCCAGCGCGGTCATGTTCGCGCTCATCGCCCTGTCGCGATACACCGATCAGCTGCGCACGGGGATCGAGGCTGAAGTGGTCGCCGTGGAGGGGTTTGCAAAGACCCTCGCCGAGGCCAGCAGCGATTTTCAGAACGCCCGCATTGTTGAGATGGGGTTTCGCCTGAAGCCGAGCCAGGAAGTGATCGCCACCCAGGCTGAGACCATGGCGCATCTGCGCAACCGGCTGGAGACTGCAAGGATGCAGATCACCGAGTTGGATAACATGAGTGAGGCTGCACAGACGCTGAGCCTGCTGGCCAGTGAAATCGCCGCCTATGAAACCGGGTTTGCCGATGTGGTCGCCAGCCAGGAGCGGTTGGGCTTTGACGAGACCGACGGGCTTCAGGGGGCGCTGCGCAGCTCTGTGCGGAGCATCGAAAAGGCATTGGAAGACACCGCAGAGCCCGAGATGAAAGTGAAGATGCTGATGATGCGGCGCCATGAGAAAGATTTCATCATGCGCCACGACACAAAATACATCGACCGGCTGAACGCCCGCGTGGATGAATTTCGTGCGTTCCCCGGCAGCTATTACAAGAACATCTCGCAGCGGGCCCGGATCGGCAGCCTGTTGACCGCCTATCAGAACTCCTTCAACGCCTATGCCGAGGAGACCAAGGTGATCGACGGCCACTATCAGGCCCTGAATGAAATCGAAACCGCAAGCGCGCCGATCCTGGCCAAGATGAACGACCTCACCTCGGCCCGGCTGGACAGGATCCATGCCAGCGCCGCCGAGGCCATCGCCACCGCCAATGCCAATGCAATGAAGGCAGGCTTTGGCGGGCTTGGGGTCTTTGTCGTGGTGGCATTTGCCCTTGCCATCGGGATCTCGCGTCCGCTGTCGCGGGTCAATCTGGTGCTGCAAAAGATCATGGCGGGCGATTTCTCCACACCGGCGCCGCAGTCGCGCATCAAAGAGGTCTCGACCATTGCCGCCGCCGTGGAGGACCTGCGCGCCGACAATGAGATGAAGGACAAGCTGACCCGCGAAATTGCCGAGGTCATCAGCGCCTGCGCTGCCGGAGACTTTTCCAAACGGTTGCAGATCGGGGACGCCAGCGGCTCCTTTGCGGATCTGGGCCGCGGTGTGAATGCCATCGGCGACGCGGCAGAGGGCGGCCTCGGCGATATCCGGCAGGTGCTCGACACGCTGGCGGCAGGTGACCTCACGCAGCGCATGCCCGACGGTCAGAAGGGGATTTTCAAAGAAATCGCCGATGCGGTCGACAACCTCAGCGACAGCCTCACCAGCATGGTGCGGCAACTCTCGCACAGCAGCGAGGTGCTGAATTCCACCGCCGCAGAAATTGCGGCCGCCGCCGAGGACGCCTCGCGCCGCGGAGAAACCTCCGCCGCCTCCCTGGAAGAAACCGCCGCTGCGCTGCAGACATTGGACGACACCGTGCGCGGCACCGCCGAAGGATCGGATCAGGCCAAGGATATCGTGCGCGACGCCTTTGCCCAGGCGCGCTCCACCAGCGAACTGGCCAGCCAGACCATCAGCGCCATGCAGCGGATCGAGGATTCGTCTGGCGCGATCGCCAAGATCACCGACCTGATCGAAGATCTTGCCTTTCAGACCAATCTGCTGGCGCTGAACGCCGGGGTCGAGGCCGCCCGCGCGGGAGAAGCAGGCCGCGGCTTTGCCGTCGTCGCCTCCGAGGTGCGCGGCCTCGCACAGCGTTCTGCGGACGCCGTGCAGGAGATCAACGCGCTGATTGAGGTCAGCACCCGCGAGGTTGCCCAGGGCGTGAAACTGGTCGATCAGACCGGCACCGCGCTGGCCTCGATCCAAAGCTCGGTCGAAGCGGTGGTCGGCAAGGTTGAGCAGATCGCCGCCACCACGGTCGAGCAGTCCAATGGTCTGTCAGAGGTCAACACCGCCGTCGTCTCCCTGGACCAGAATGCGCAGAAGAACTCCGCCATGCTGGAGCAGACCGCCGCCGCCGGTCAGATGCTGCGCGAGGAGGCGCAGACATTGGTCCGGGCGATCTCCGGCTTTACCATCAGCCCTTCCGGCACCGGACACCGCGATGCTGAACCCATCGCCGACAGCTGGGCGCAACCGGCCTATGACGATGAGGATATGGCCTACGCCCAATCCGCCTGATCAGACGGTCTGACCGCACTGCCCCAGCTGGCGCGGCGGTCGGACCTGAGGCTGGCCAAGGCGTCAACGACCGGAGTCGCAGTCTGATGAGCCCAGTTCCGCCCCCTGACCTGCTGCCCCCTGAAACGCCCGCCAACCCGGGCGTTTCATCATATCCGCCAAAGATATCCTCCAATGGGTCGATCCGCGCCAGTCAGGCAGCGGCGCAGGTGCCGATCAAAAACCGGCGTGGTCAGATCGAGACGACGCAGATCAGCCAGAGCCCCACGCATGGCATCCACCGCCCCGCCGATGGCGACATGGTGCTAGGCGCAGATGCCGCGAAGGGCGAAAGTCAAAGCTGGTGCCAAAGGGGTAGACCGGCCCCAATAGGCCGGGTCATCCTAGAGGATCTGTGAAAAATGGTGCGGGTGGAGGGACTTGAACCCCCACGCCTTGCGGCGCCAGAACCTAAATCTGGTGCGTCTACCAATTTCGCCACACCCGCATCCTGTCGGTGGTCACAGCCACCGTGAAGCGCTCAATAGCAAAGCTTTTTGACGGATGCAAAAGGGAAAGCGCGGTTCGGGCGCAACTTTTTCACCCGCGCCCTGCCCCGGCTATCCGGTTCGCCCCTCAAGCCTGCGCAACACGCAGGGGATCTGCTCGGGCAGATCCTCGGCAATCAGCCCGGGACCGAATTCCAGCGCGCATTCGACGTGAATATAGGCGGCGGTCTCGGACGCCTGCATCGGGGAAAACCCGCGCGCCAGCAGCCCGGTGATGAAGCCTGCCAGCACATCGCCCGACCCGGCGGTGGCCAGCCAGGGCGCGGAGCGCTCGTAATGGGCGGAATTGACCGAGCAGCGCCCGTCCGGCGCGGCGATCACCGTATCCGGCCCCTTGAACAGCACCACGCAGCCCGCGCGTCTGGCCGCCTCACGGGTGGCGTCGACCTTGGAATAGGCGGGACCGGAGGTGGCGGGTGCTGCCAGTTTTTCTGCGATATCCGGGAACAGCCGGGCAAACTCGCCGCCATGGGGCGTGATCACGCAGGTGTCGTGCAGGGCCTCAAACAGGACGTCGGGTTTCAGCTCGAACCGGGTCAGCGCATCAGCATCCAGAACAGTGGCGCGTTTTTCCTTCAGCACCGCCATGACCACAGCCTGGGTGTCGGCCCCGCGCCCCAATCCGGGGCCAAGGCAGACCGCATTGAACCGCTTGTCCTCCAGAAGCTCGCTGACCCCATGCGCGCCGTCGATCTGCCGCAGCATGATCGCCGTCAGCTGACTGGCATTTTCCATCGTCGCCGATCGCGGCGAGCCGACGGTCACCAGCCCTGCCCCGATGCGAAGCGCTCCGCGGGCGGCAAGACGCGCGGCACCGGTCCGGCCATGTCCGCCGGAGAGGATGAGGGCGTGGCCGTGGGTGTATTTGTGATGACCGCTTCGCTTCGACATTATCTGTGGCGCAACCGAGGTCACGACGCCGCCAGTTGCGGCACCTTGCCCTGTTTTCAGGCCGATGCTTTTGACCACAACCCTGCCTGACTGCTCGGGTCCATCTGCCAGGACATGCGCCAACTTCCGGCTGTGAAAGGTCACTGTGAGATCAGCGCGGATTGCCTCAAATTCCCGTGCCGGTTCCTTACTACGCAGCAGTTTTCCAGAGTCCGTGCACGCCCCGCTGGGTAGGTCAATTGAGACCACGCGGGGCGCCGGGAAAGCACCCGTTCTGGAGCTTTCTGACAGACGCCACTCGGTTATCTCGGTTAGCCAGCCAAACGAATTGAACGTCTCGACCGGCCGCGTAAGTCCAGTTCCAAACAGCGCATCAACAAGAAGAGTGTTTTCCCGGTGCTTTGCAGGATCCAGTGCAAATGCGCCACTCCCAGTGTCGACATATGGAACGACTGCTCCCAGCTCCCGCCACCGCTCATAATTCACCTTCGCATCCGTCGGCAGCTTGTCCGGGTCTCCATAAAGGAACACCTCCACCTCCCAGCCGCGCTGCTTCAACAGTCGCGCCACAACAAAACCGTCGCCGCCATTGTTGCCCGGCCCGCAGAGTACCACGGCACGGTAGGGTCCTTCGGCACCGTTCTTCTGGCCAGAAATATCCCGGGGGGAGGCCGCAGGCCGGGGGGCAGCGCCCCCCATTTGGCTAGCCGCAGGCCCCGCCAGCTCCGGCCATTCCTCGAAAATGGCCTCGACCACGCCCCGCCCTGCCCGCTCCATCAGCTCCAGACCGGTGACCTCGCCAGAGCAGATGGCGGCCTGTTCAATGGCGCGCATCTGGGCAGCGGTCAGCAATTCGCTCATTCCTTTGACCTCTCGATTGGGGCAGCAAACGGTGACGCGGATTCAGAACTGCGCATAAAACGGGCGCACTGCCTAATTTTTAGGCACATCCGATGAAATCCTGCGCAGTTTCGCCGCAGCGCTTGCAGCTCTTGTTGTCGCGGCTCAGTAGAAGTGATCTGACCTCTCTCGACAAGGTTGCGAGGAGTCACCCCGATGAAAAAGATCGAAGCCATCATCAAGCCGTTCAAACTCGACGAGGTGAAAGAAGCCTTGCAGGACGTGGGCGTACAGGGTCTTTCGGTGATCGAGGTCAAGGGGTTTGGCCGTCAGAAAGGTCATACCGAGCTCTACCGTGGCGCCGAATATGTCGTCGATTTCCTGCCGAAGGTGAAAATCGAGGTGGTTCTGGACGATGATCAGGTTGATGCCGCCATCGAGGCGATTGTGGCAGCAGCCAAGACCGACAAGATCGGCGACGGCAAAATCTTTGTCTCGCCCGTTGAGCAGGCAATCCGCATCCGCACCGGGGAAACCGGTTCGGACGCGCTCTGAGCCTGACCACATAATACTCGGCTGTCCCTGTCGCCGCGCGGCAGGCCAGCCCGGACACTCTCAAGACAAAAAGATCAGAAGGACCATTGGAAATGAGCGCAGACGCAGTTCTGAAGATGATCAAAGACGAAGATGCCGCCTATGTCGACATCCGTTTCACCGATGTGCGGGGCAAGCTCCAGCACGTGACCGTGGACGTCGACCTGGTGGATGAAGATTTCCTCGAAGAGGGCTTCATGTTCGATGGCTCCTCCATCGCCGGCTGGAAGTCGATCGAAAACTCCGACATGAAACTGATCCTCGACACCAGCTCGGCCTATGTCGATCCGTTCTATGCCGAAAAGACCATCTGCATCCATTGCTCCGTGGTTGAGCCCGATACCGGCGAAGCCTACCCCCGCGATCCGCGCGGCACCGCGCAGAAGGCAGAGGCCTATCTGAAATCCTCCGGCATCGGCGATGTGGCCTATATGGGCCCCGAGGCAGAATTCTTCCTGTTTGATGATGTGCGCTTCTCCAACACCATCAACAAAGTCTCCTTCGAGGTCGACGCCACCGACGCCTCCTGGAACACCGATACCGAATATGAAATGGGCAACATGGGCCACCGTCCGGGTCTGAAGGGCGGCTATTTCCCGGTGAACCCGATCGACGAAGCCCAGGACCTGCGCTCCGAAATGCTCTCGACCATGAAGCGTCTGGGCATGAAGGTGGACAAGCACCATCACGAGGTGGCCTCGTGCCAGCACGAGCTGGGCCTGATCTTTGACAGCCTGACCAAACAGGCCGACGAGCTGCAGAAATACAAATATGTGATCCACAACGTGGCACATGCCTACGGCAAATCCGCAACCTTCATGCCGAAGCCGATCTATGGCGACAACGGCACCGGCATGCATGTGAACATGTCGATCTGGAAGGACGGCAAGCCGCTGTTCGCGGGCGACAAATATGCCGATCTCAGCCAGGAAGCGCTGTATTTCATTGGTGGCATCCTGAAGCACGCCAAGACCCTGAACGCCTTCACCAATCCCTCGACCAACTCCTACAAGCGCCTGATCCCCGGCTTTGAGGCCCCGGTTCTGCGCGCCTATTCCGCCCGCAACCGCTCCGGCTGCGTGCGGATCCCATGGACCGAGAGCCCGAAGGCCAAGCGCGTCGAAGCCCGTTTCCCAGATCCGGCCGCAAACCCCTACCTGGCCTTCTCCGCCCTGCTGATGGCCGGCCTTGACGGGATCAAGAACAAGATTGATCCGGGCGAAGCCATGGACAAGAACCTCTACGACCTGCCCGCAGAAGAGCTGGCCGGCATCCCCACCGTCTGCGGCAGCCTGCGCGAAGCGCTGGAATCGCTGGCGGCCGACCATGACTTCCTGTTGCAGGGCGACGTGTTCACCAAGGACCAGATCGAAGGCTATATCGCCCTCAAGATGGAAGAGGTGGAAACCTACGAACACACCCCGCATCCGGTGGAATACGGCATGTACTACAGCTGCTGATCCCCGATCACGCAGGCTGACTGGGCGCTCCCTTCGGGGGGCGCCTTTTTCATATGCGCCGCAGCAGCTCAGCTCGCCGTCGTCCTCGTCAGATGTGGGTGGCTACGGCATATGATCATGGCGCTTCGCCGACGCGATATTGCGTGCAGATCCAACGGGGCGACTTTTGATTTGACATCCCCCCGCCGCTCGGTCTCCATCGCCGCATGATCCTTGCTGTTCTACTGCCCATCGCCATGCCGATCGTGGCGCTCATCTGCCTTTTTGCGGCCTACCGGCCAAATCGCATCTCACGCGCGCTGCTGGCGGCGACGGGCTGGGCTTTGCTCGCGCTGACCGGGTGGTATGTTGCCCGTTTCATACTTGGCCTTGCTTAGCGGCGGCCCGCGTCATACCGGATTCCGGCCACCCCCGCCGCTGACACGCTCCCCTTACGTCAACTGATCGGAAACACTGCAAGTGATTGGCGGCGATTGGCAATCGCTGCGGCATCAATGTGACCATTCCCCGCCCATGTTTCGCCCCATTCGTCGCGTGACAGCAGGTTGACTGGCAAGAAATATCAACATTTTCAAAATGATAGCTAGAGTCACCGACGCATTCAAATAACCTAAGGATTATTTTACCAATCGCCTGTCGTCGCCTCACTTTCCACCATTTCAAATTTTAACTTAATTGTTGAAACATCTGAGCGGAGGATCCCGACGGTGACACAGTCAGTTCAGTACAAAGGCAAGCTCGGCTTTGAGGCCCGACACCCGGAGGCCTTGTCCAGCAGCTCGGCCTCGGTGGTCGATACGCTGGAGGAATATGGTCACGCCGTGCGGCAGTTCCGATCCCGCAGCCCCAATCTGATCCTGCTTGAGTGCGATCATTATCGCATTGAACTGCGCTATCTGCGCCATCCGATCAAGCCGACGCGGGCCAACAGCGCCGATGCGGACTGCACCGAGACGCGGCTGCGCAGCGCGCTGAATGTGACGCTTACCCCGAACCATCCTGACCATTGCGACGCCGAGCTGAGCGAGCTGCTGCTGGCGGTGGTCCTGCGCCGCCTGACAGAAGAGCTTGAGGTGGCGACGGTGGATTGGCTGGACACCCCCGTCACGCTGACCCGGGCGGCCTTTCTTGGTGCGTTTTCGGACGCTTCAGAGGTCGAAACACCCTCCGAGGCGGCTATGCCCACCCCGCTAGACGGGTCAGCAGACGGGACTGCAACCGTACCGCCGGAGGTGTTGCTGACCGTATCACCAGTGACCGCGCCGACAGACGCTGCGGCTGACACCTCCGCCGTTATTGCGCCGCAGATCGCTGCGCCGGACGCGTCGCAATCCGCAGCCGATCCCAAACAACGACCCCAGGGACGGCTACGCGGCCGGGCCTGTTTCGAGCCGGTCGATGTCACCGCTGCACAGCTTGCCGAACATTGCGCGGCCATGCTCGACTCATCGGAACTCCGCGCCACCGGTCGCCACGCCATCGAGGCGCGTAACAGGGCGCGGGCACGCACCAAGGCCATCCTGCAACATCCGCGGGCTGCCCACTACGACATGGCCCGGATCGGTGGTCTGCTGGCGGCTGTGCCGCCGCGTATGCTCTCGGCGGTGGCCCATATTCTGCACAGCCCGCAGCTGCGCGGCCATCTGCATATCATCTGTGGCGCAACTGCGCTGCTGGCCCTGCAAAGCTCGGCTGCCATCGCCTTCTAGAGCCGCACCCGCTCTAGGCCGATGCAGCCGGTGCCCCCCATTGGGCCAAGACATCCGCACGGGCCAGCACGCTCGTGTGGATGCTGAAAACAACCGCGCGACTGCGCGGCAGCCGCAGGATCGTCTGCCGTTCGCTGCGCAGATACCCGGCGTCATCCGCCGCCGGACGTGGACGATCCCCGCTGACCCGGCGCGGCTGATGCAATGTGGGATCGGCGTACCACAGCGCATTGAACCGCCACATCGGGCGACCCTGCTGGACCCCGTCAAACAGCCGCTGCACCCGCGCCGCAATGCCCGCATCATAGCTGTCGACAGGCGCATGGATGGCGATCAGCGGACGCAGGTATTTCTCCGCCAAGGTCCAGTTCGCCGGGAAGCACAGCACCGCCCCGGTCAGCACATGCTCATCCGCCCCCTGCGGTTTTTCCAGAATGCAGAAATCCTGCTGCGCGATCCGCCCCAGCGTGCCGAGGGGATCCTCCCAGTCCAGCTGCACCTGCACCCCGTCAGGCCGGAGCACATGGCCTGGCCGAGACGGCGCCGCCTCCGGGTAGAGCTGCGCCAGAACCGCCTCCAGCAACTCGCAGGCAGCGGGCATCGCCCCCGGCCCGCATTGCAGAACCGCCGCCCGCTGAGTTGTCAGCAGCCGCTCGCGCTCCGTCATCTGCGCGGCGAAGGCGGCATCGAAATAGAGCCAGTCTTCTGGCGCCAGCGGCTGGATGCCGGGCAGCTTGCGCTCTTCCAGGGGATTATACGGCAGGCGGGTTTGCAGAATCTCATTCATGCCACCTTGTAGCAAGCAAAGCCTGTCATTTCATCCGCAAGCTTGCGCATCAGCCTGAAAACGACCGTCCGAACGGTCGTATTTGGCAGCGACACCGGCGCAAGCCCCGCGCCACTTTGGACAGACCTGTCCAGAGATGGAGCCGGAGATGAACGAGCACTACCGCGACACCCGCAAGATTGACCCCACGCGCGGCGCCACCCTTGGCGACAATACGCCCAACGATCAGGACCGGGTCGAAATCGGCCCCACCCAACTGGCCTATCGCGAATGGGCCGCCGCAGGGTTGCAACTGCCTGATCTTCAGGCGATGCGCCGCTACCGCTGGGAGCGGCTGACCCGGTTCATCAACGATCGCGACTACGGCGGCCTCCTGGTGTTTGACCCAATGAACATCCGCTACGCCACCGACTCCACCAATATGCAGCTGTGGAACACCCATAACCCGTTTCGCGCACTCTTGATCTGCGCTGACGGCTACATGGTGATGTGGGACTACAAACAGGCGCCTTTCCTCAGCGAATTCAACCCGCTGGTGCGCGAACAGCGCGCCGGGGCGGATCTGTTCTACTTTGATCGCGGCGACAAGGTGGATGTGGCGGCGGATGTCTTTGCCAATGAGGTGCGTGAGCTGTTGCGCGCCCACAGCGGCGGCAACAGGCGGATCGCGGTGGACAAGATCATGCTGCACGGGTTGCGCGCGCTCGAAGCACAGGGGCTGGAGGTCTTCCCCGGCGAGGAGCTGACCGAGAAATGCCGCGCCGTGAAAGGCCCCGATGAGATCCGCGCCATGCGCTGCGCCAATCACGCCTGTGAAACAGCTGTCGCCGCGATGGAGCGCTATGCCCGCAGCGCCATCCCCGGCGGTCAGATCAGCGAAGATGACGTCTGGGCAGTGCTGCACGCCGAAAACATCCGCCGGGGTGGCGAATGGATCGAAACCCGGCTGCTGACCTCTGGCCCGCGCACCAACCCGTGGTTTCAGGAATGCGGCGGACGCATCATCCAGAACAACGAAATCATCAGCTTTGACACCGATCTGGTCGGTTCGTACGGGATCTGTATCGACATCTCGCGCAGCTGGTGGATCGGCGACCGCGCGCCGCCTGCCGATATGATCTATGCGATGCAGCACGGGGTTGAGCACATCCGCAGCAATATGGAGATGCTGAAACCGGGCGTGAATCTGCAGGAGCTGTCGCGCAGCTGCCATCTGCTGGATGCTCAGTTCCAGAAACAGAAATACGGCTGCATGATGCACGGTGTCGGGCTCTGTGATGAATGGCCGCTGGTCGCCTATCCCGATCAAATGGTCGAGGGCGCTTTCGACTATGAGCTGGAGCCGGGCATGGTGCTCTGTGTCGAGGCACTGGTCAGCCCCGAAGGCGGCGATTTCTCGATCAAGCTGGAGGATCAGGTGCTGATTACCGAAACCGGCTATGAGAACCTCACCACCTACCCGTTCGATCCGGCGTTGATGGGCACCGCGGGCGGGAAGTGACCCGCAGGGCGTCGCGCAAAGAGCCTGGGCAGAGCGCCCACTGGCGGGCGCTTTCCCGCTGGGGGAGAGACCGCTGAACCCGTGGCGCCGTCAGGTGCCTCCGCTTTGCCACCGGGCGAGTTTATCTTTCAGGATCAGCACACTGCGCGCGGAACTATATTGCGACAGCTCTGCCAGCGGCACCCAGGCCAGCGCCTTTGATTCCGTAGTGGCCCGGATTTCGCCTGCCTCGGGCGAAACAGGTAGCGCACATCGTAGTGCAGATGCGCCGCCTCGCGGCCATTGGCCGGGATCTCGTGAATGTCGATGTCGAACACCTGCTCCCCAATACGGCTGATCCGGCTGAGCCCGCTTTCCTCATAGGCCTCTTTCCAGGCGGTGAACCCTGCATCGGCGATGCCGTCGCAATGTCCGCCCAACTGTAACCACCGGTCCAGTTTGGCATGATGGGTGAGCAGCACCGCAGAGAGATCCTGCGACAGCACAAAGGCGGATCCGGTCACATGGCCGATTGCCGGATCCCGTTCAAACGCCCTTGGCTCGCGCGCGCAAAACGTGGTCAGGCGCTGCCACATCTGCCGGTCACGCGCATCCAGCGGGGTGAATGCGCCGATCCCCGCGCAGTGATCCAGGGTCGTATTTGTTGTCAATATCCCTCACCTTCCCGTGACGTCGGGGCCTGATGGCTTGTACCTGCCCGGCTGTCGCCGCACCTTAGGGCGACCCCCAGATAAAGGCCATTCCTATGCCCACCGAACGCATTTCCTTTTCCGGTCACTCCGGTGACCAGCTGGCTGCGCGACTGGATCTACCCGAAGGGCCGATCCTGTCAACGGCGCTGTTTGCGCATTGTTTCACCTGTTCCAAGGACATCCCGGCGGCGCGGCGTATCTCGGCCCGTCTGGCGGCGATGGGAATTGCCGTCCTGCGGTTTGATTTCACCGGTCTGGGTCATTCCGATGGCGAGTTTTCCAATACCAACTTCAGCTCAAATGTCGCCGATCTGGTGGCGGCGGGACAATATCTGGCGGGGCGCGGGCTGGCGCCTGCGCTGCTGATCGGTCATTCGCTGGGCGGCGCTGCGGTGCTGCGCGCCCGTGCAGGCCTGCCGTCGGTGCGCGGCGTGGTGACGCTTGGCGCGCCCTCCGATCCGGCCCATGTGGCGCATCAGTTTGGCGAGGCGCTGGAGCAGATCGAGACCGAAGGTGCGGCCGAGGTCTGCCTTGCCGACCGCCCGTTCCTGATCCGCAAGCAATTCGTCGACGACATCCGCAGCGAGGCGCTGACCAGCGCCGTTGCCGATCTGGATGCCGCGCTTCTGGTGATGCATGCGCCGCTGGATGCCACCGTTAGCATCGACAATGCAGCAGAGCTGTTCATGGCGGCCAGACACCCCAAGAGCTTTGTCACGCTGGACGATGCCGACCACCTGATCTCGCGTCCCCGTGATGCCGAATATGCCGCTGACCTCATCGCCACCTGGGCCGGGCGCTATATCGACCTGTCGCCACCTGCTCCGCCCCCCGGTGCCCCCGAAGGCGTGCTGCGCGTCACCGAAGCGGATCCGAACGGCTTTTTGCAGGATATCCAGTCCGGCCCCCGTCATCACACCTACGCCGATGAACCGTTGGCCTATGGCGGCAGCAATCGTGGCATGACACCCTATGGGTTTATCGCCGCCGGTCTCGGCGCCTGTACCTCCATGACCATCCGCATGTATGCCCGGCGCAAGGGCTGGCCGCTGGAAGGCGTCAGCGTCGATGTCTGCCATGACAAGGTCCATGCGCAGGATGCCCTGCCCTCGGGTCCGGCGCAGATCGACCAGTTTACCCGCGTGATCTATCTGACCGGCCCCCTAAGCGCAGATCAACGCGCCAAGCTGATGGATATCGCCGACCGCTGTCCGGTGCATCGCACGCTGGAACATGGCGCCAAGGTGACGACGCGGCTGGATCAGGCGGAGGTTGAGGTGGATCCGGCACATCTGCCGTTCTGACCCTGCGCTGACGACGGCATTTGTTGGGCGGGCGGATGTCGCCGCTGGCTGCCGGCCCCGTAACGGATGCCGTCTGCCTCCCTATCAGTGGCGCAGAACGCACCGATGCGCCGGATGCGAGACATAAGACAGCTGAAATCGGGCGCTTTCTGTCGCGGGCTGGCTCCGCGCCCTTGCCCTGTGAGGCGCGCTGCTCTAAGACGCGCGGCATCATCCGCTTCCCTTCTGCCCTGCTACAATAAGGTGCTGCTGCCCATGATCCCCCGCTATTCCCGTCCTGAAATGGTTGCCATCTGGTCGCCGGAAACCAAATTCAAGATCTGGTACGAAATCGAGGCACATGCCTGCGAAGCCATGGCGAACCTCGGCGTGATCCCGCGCGAGAACGCCGACGCGGTATGGAAAGCCAAGGACGTGGAATTCGACGTCGCCCGCATCGACGAGATCGAGGCCGTGACCAAACATGACGTCATCGCCTTTCTGACCCATCTGGCCGAACATGTCGGCTCCGAGGAAGCGCGCTTTGTGCATCAGGGCATGACATCGTCGGACGTGCTGGACACCTGCCTCAATGTGCAGCTGGTGCGTGCCGCCGACATCCTGCTCGAGGGCGTCGACAAGGTGCTCGCCGCGCTGAAGAAACGCGCGCTGGAGCACAAGGACACCGTGCGCGTCGGCCGCTCACATGGCATCCACGCCGAGCCGACCACCATGGGTCTGACCTTTGCCCGTTTCTATGCCGAAATGGACCGCAACAAGCAGCGTCTGCAAAATGCCCGCGCCGAAGTTGCCACCGGTGCAATTTCCGGCGCGGTTGGCACCTTTGCCAATATCGACCCGCGCGTTGAAGAACATGTCTGCGAGCAGCTCGGCCTCAGCCCCGAGCCGATCTCCACACAGGTGATCCCGCGCGACCGTCACGCAATGTTCTTTGCCACGCTGGGCGTCATCGCGTCGTCGATCGAGAATATCGCAGTGGAAATCCGCCACATGCAGCGCACCGAGGTGCTGGAAGGCGCCGAATTCTTCTCGATGGGCCAGAAAGGCTCCTCGGCAATGCCGCACAAGAAGAACCCGGTTCTGACCGAAAACCTCACCGGCCTTGCGCGCCTGGTGCGGATGGCGGTGATCCCGGCGATGGAAAACGTGGCGCTGTGGCATGAGCGCGATATCTCGCACTCCTCGGTGGAGCGCGGCATCGGCCCGGATGCGACCGTGACCCTGGATTTTGCGCTCAACCGTCTGGCCGGCGTCATCGACAAGATGCTGGTCTTCCCTGAGAACATGCTGGACAACATGAACAAATTCCCCGGCCTCGTTATGTCGCAGCGGGTGCTGCTGGCGCTGACGCAGGCGGGTGTCAGCCGCGAGGACGCCTATTCCATGGTGCAGCGCAACGCCCTGAAGGTCTGGGAAGATCGTGTTGATTTCCGCGAGCTGCTGCTGGCGGATGCCGATGTGGTTGCCGCCCTTGGCGAAGAGGCGATCAACGAGAAATTCGACATGGGCTATCACACCAAACACGTCGACACGATTTTTGCCCGGGTGTTTGGCGACTAAGCCAACCTGTGATCTCTGTGATTGCACAGGCCGCTCTGCCACACGCAGGGCGGCCTTTTTCGTGCCGCTGCGCCTCACTGTCTTGTTATCCCGCCCCGGTGGTCCACCCTCTAAGGTGAAGACACCTCAGGCCGCAGATCCGCGGCGCGCGCGACAAAAGGACAATCCCATGCCTGCCATCCTGACACGAACCGCCCTCTTCGCCCGCTCTCTGCCCGCATCGGTGCTGCGGGCCAGCTGTGCCGCGCTGCCTGCGCTGGCGCTCTCGGCTGCTTTTGCCACCGGCTTTGCAGGCCAGTCATTGGCGGCGGGGAGCGATGACAGCGCCGCGCCAAAGCCAACCAACACCACCAAGACCTGCAAGGGCGCCAAGGTCTGGGACGATCAGAAACAGCGCTGCGTCGCGCCCAAACACTCCTCGCTCGACCCGGATGAAATGTATGACGCCGTGCGCGAACTCGCCTATGCTGGGCGCTATGGCGACGCGCAGGCGGTGCTGGCGGCGATGCCTGACCAGATGGACAGCCGGGTGCTGACCTATTGGGGCTTTACCTATCGTAAGCAGGGCTATCGGGACCAGGCCATGTCCTATTACACTCGTGCCATTGCGCTGGATCCACAGAACCATCTGGCGCGGTCTTACATGGGGCAAGGGTTTGTAGCTGAAGGAAAATACGGTCTTGCGCTGGAGCAGTGGAAACTGATCCGCGCCGCAGGCGGCAGTGGCAGCTGGGCCGAGGTCTCGCTGCGCGAGGCGCTTTTGTCGGGACAGACGCAAAGCTATTGATTTTCAGCATTTCTTTACGGCTTGCGCCCTAGATTGGAGACAACAGAAAGAGAATCTTTTTGGCTAGGGCTCATAAATGCAAAATGAAAATGCTTTGGCGCTTCCCATGGCGGCCTCCTCAGATGACTTTGGCGATTTCTCCGCCCCGGCTCCGCTTGGCGGGATGGATTTCGGCGGCGATTTCGGCGGCGGCGATATGGGGATGGGCGGCATGGGTGGCGGTGCGCTGGATATGCCCGCAATGGGCGGTGGTATGCCCGCCGCCAAATCCAAACTGAGCGGCAAGGCCAAAGCCGCCATTGTGGTCCGCCTGCTGCTGAACGAAGGGGCCGATATCCCGCTGGAATCGCTACCGGACGATTTGCAGATCGAATTGACCCAGCAGATGGGCCGCATGGGGCTGATCGACCGTACCACCCTGCATGAGGTGGCCGGGGAATTTGCCGAAATGCTCGACAACGTCGGGCTCTCCTTTCCCAATGGTCTGGCTGGTGCGCTCTCCGCAATGGAGGGCAAGATCAGCCGCCAGACGGCCAGCCGCCTGCGCAAGGAGGCCGGCGTGCGCCAGTTTGGCGACCCGTGGGAGCGTCTGCGCGCCCTGCCGCCAGAGGAGCTGGCGGAGCTGGCTCAGGCCGAAAGCACCGAGGTCGCCGCTGTCCTTCTGTCCAAACTCGACACCACCAAGGCGGCGCAGATGCTGATCCACCTGCCCGGTCCCGTAGCCCGCCGCATCACCTATGCTGTCAGTCAGACCGCCGCCGTGACCCCGGATACAGTGGATCGCATTGGCCTGTCGCTTGCCGCGCAGATCGAGGCGCGGCCCGAGGTCGCCTTTGAAGAGACGCCGGGCCAGCGCATGGGGGCCATCCTGACCCAGGCGGCAGCCGGCAAACGTGACGAGGTGCTGACCGCGCTGGATGAGGAAGACGAGGAATTCGCCGGTGACGTCCGCAAATCGATCTTCACCTATGCGCTGATCTCGCAGCGCGTCAGCCCCGTCGATGTGCCCAAGATCGCGCGCGTTCTGGCGCAGCAGGATCTGGTCACCGCCATCGCCTTTGCCACCGACGAGGACGACGTGGAATCCAGCGAATTCATGCTGGCCAATATGTCCAGCCGGATGGCCAACAACATCCGCGAGGAAGTGGCCGAACGGGGCAAGGTCAAGCGCAGCGTTGGAGAAGGTGCCATGGGCACGATCGTCAACGCATTGCGAGAGCTGGTGAATTCCGGCGAGATCGAGCTGCGCGCCACTGACGAGGACGACGAGGACTGATCTCAGCGCCCGCAACGGCGGCGCGGCCCAGGGCCGCGTCCACCGGATCTGAGCGGACGTATGGCCAAGAGCTGCGTTGCCGATCACGGGGTCGGTTGCTTGTGCCTGTTGGCGCCGCCGTTTATGGTCGCGGCTGATTTTGCTTTCCTCAATTGCAGGCCGACCGGACATGCCCGTTGATCCCTCCACCCTGTCCCCAGGCCGCCGCGCCAGCTACTACGCCAGCAATCTGGCGCTGCGCGCGATCATCGGCGCGCTGGGTCTGATCCCCTATGACAAACGCATTCCGGCGATGGGCTGGGTGATGCGCAAGGCTGCACCGCTGGCCGGGTTTCACAAACGGGTGCGCGACAATCTCGCGCTGACCTGCCCCGAATTGCCGGAGGCGGAGGTGGCGCGTCTCTGCGATGAGGTCAGCGACAATGTCGGGCGCGTGGTGGCGGAACTCTACGCCGGGCAACCGTTTCTGGAGCGCGCCTGGGCGGCGCCGGTCTCCGGCCCCGGTCTGGCGGCGCTGGAACGCGCCCGCGCCGAAGGGCGTCCGGTCATTCTGGTGACCGGCCATTTCGGCAATTACGACGCCGCGCGCGCCAATCTGATCAAGCGCGGCTTTGCCATGGGGGCGCTCTATCGTCGGATGGCCAATCCCTATTTCAACGACCACTACGTGCAGGCGATTGAAAAAACCGGCAAACCGATGTTTGAACAGGGCAAACGCGGCATGATGGAGATGGTCCGCCACCTGAAACAGGGCGGGATCATTGCCATCGTGGCGGATCTGCATGCCCATGGCGGGGTCAATATCGACTTCTTCGGCGAACCCGCCGTGACCTCCATCGTGCCAGCCGAACTGGCGCTGAAATACAAGGCTGCGATGATCCCGGTCTACGCCATTCGCCAGCCCAACGGGCTGGATTTCGAGATCATCGTGCAGGAAGAAATCGCCCCATCGGATCCTGTCACCATGACCACCACCGTCTGCAAACGGCTGGAGGAACTGGTGCGGCAACATATGGGGCAATGGTTCTGGATCCACCGGCGGTGGAAACCCTATGTGCCGATCCCGAAACCCACACCGGCAGACCGGAAACCGGACGCGACCTGAGCCTGCCCGGGGTGCTGCGGTGTGCGGTCTTCGTCTGGCCTGGCTCAGGTTTGCCCGGCCCACTTCAGCCTGTCTCAGTTCAACCTGTCTCAGTTCAGCCTGGCTGCGGCCAGGATCGCACCATAGGGCGCCTGCTGTACCAGCAGTGCGGCCGGGCGGGCATCGGTCAGCGTCACAGTCAGCTCCAGCGTGCCCTGCCCGTCCCAATCCGCCACGCGGTCGATCTGTTCGACGACATTGGCGTAATCCAACCGACGGCCCGCCAGCTCCCCGCGTGAGATATCCACGGTTTTCAGCGGCGCATAACGCACCAGCTGCACCGAGATCGGCCCGGACAGAACCGGCGCGGTATCCGCCCGGCGCAACGCGACAGCGACGCCATCAGCGGCGCTGCCATCAATGCGGATCGACACCTGGCTGGGTCGGGCCTGATGGCGGGTGATCACCTCGGTCAGCTCCATCGCATTGGCGCCGACAACATCGTCCTGACCATTGACGATCATCTGCGGGGTATAGACCATCTGGCGCCCGCCGACGTGGGCGTATCCTTTCTGGCGGCGGGTGTGGGCGGGATCGGCGAACTGATCTTTCCAGCCGATATAATCCCAGTAATCCACATGCAGCGCCAACGGCAGCACATCAGGCCGCGCCGTCAGCTGCCGCAGCAGCGCATCAGCAGGCGGACAGGAGGAGCACCCCTGCGAGGTGAACAGCTCCACCACCACCAGATCGGTGGCCGCGCCAGCGCTCTGCGCGGCGGCCCCGGTTGGCAGCGTCATCCACACGGCCAGAAAAAGCGATGCGACCCATTTCATACAAGATACCCTTTTTGCTCTGGCTTATGGATCTAGCGGGCTGAGCCTGAAATGACCAATCAATCATTCTTGAGACGCCCGTGCGCGGTGCTGTTTGGGGTTAAAATTCCACCTTGGCGCAAATTTTGTGTACTATTGCATACAAAAATGCCGCCTGCGGCGTTTCAGCTATTGAATGCACGCCCGACCTGTTGCAGATAGCCGGTAGCGAATTCCCTGTTTTCACATCCCAGAGGGAGGCCAAACATGCCTATCACCGTCGGACAGGACAATGCCAAGACGCGCCGCAAACTGAGCGCGGGTGGCAAGTCGATCTCCTATTACTCGATCCCCGCCGCAACCGAAGCCGGTCTTGGCGATTTTGCCAAGCTGCCTGCCGCGCTGAAAGTGGTGCTGGAAAACATGCTGCGGTTTGAGGACGGCGGCTTCTCCGTCTCCACTGACGATATCAAGGCCTTTGCCGAATGGGGCGCCAATGGCGGCAAGAACCCCCGCGAAATCGCCTATCGTCCGGCCCGCGTGCTGATGCAGGATTTCACCGGCGTTCCCGCCGTTGTGGACCTTGCCGCGATGCGCGACGGTATCAAGGCGCTGGGTGGCGACGCCCAGAAGATCAACCCGCTGAACCCGGTTGATCTGGTCATCGACCACTCGGTCATGATCGACGAGTTCGGCAACCCGCGCGCGTTCCAGATGAACGTCGACCGCGAATACGAACGCAACATGGAGCGTTACCAGTTCCTGAAATGGGGTCAGGGCGCGTTCAACAACTTCCGCGTTGTGCCCCCGGGCACCGGCATCTGCCACCAGGTGAACCTGGAATATCTCGCCCAGACCATCTGGTCCGATGAGGATCAGAACGGTGAGATGGTCGCCTACCCCGATACGCTGGTCGGTACCGACAGCCACACCACCATGGTCAACGGCGCGGCCGTTCTGGGCTGGGGTGTTGGCGGTATCGAGGCCGAAGCTGCGATGCTGGGTCAGCCGATTTCCATGCTGATCCCCGAGGTCATCGGCTTTGAGCTGACCGGCGCCATGGTCGAAGGCACCACCGGCACCGACCTCGTGCTGAAGGTTGTGGAAATGCTGCGCGCCAAAGGCGTGGTTGGCAAATTCGTGGAATTCTACGGCACCGGTCTTGATACGCTGCCGCTGGCGGACCGCGCTACCATCGCGAATATGGCGCCGGAATATGGCGCCACCTGTGGCTTCTTCCCGATCGACGAAGAAACCATCCGCTACCTGCGTAACACCGGCCGCGACGAAGACCGTATCGCGCTGGTCGAAGCCTATGCCAAGGAAAACGGCTTCTGGCGTGATGCGGATTATGCCCCGATCTACACCGACACGCTGAGCCTCGACATGGGCACCATCGTGCCTGCGATCTCCGGCCCGAAACGCCCGCAGGACTATGTCGCCCTGACCGGCGCCAAGGCGGCGTTCCAGAAGGAAATGGAAGAGACCTTCAAGCGTCCCATGGGCAAGGAAGTCGCCGTCAAGGGCGAAGACTACACCATGGAAAGCGGCAAGGTCGTGATCGCCTCGATCACCTCCTGCACCAACACCTCGAACCCCTATGTGATGATCGGCGCGGGCCTCGTGGCGCGCAAGGCCGCTGCCCTCGGCCTGGATCGCAAGCCCTGGGTCAAGACCTCGCTGGCACCGGGCTCGCAGGTTGTGTCCGCCTATCTGGAGGCCGCAGGCCTGCAGGAAGATCTGGACAAGATCGGCTTTAACCTCGTCGGCTATGGCTGCACCACCTGTATCGGCAACTCCGGTCCGATCCAGCAGGAGCTGTCCGATGCCATCGCCGAAGGTGATCTGGTGGCGACCTCGGTTCTGTCCGGCAACCGCAACTTCGAAGGCCGTATCAGCCCCGATGTGCGCGCCAACTATCTGGCCTCGCCGCCGCTGGTTGTTGCCTATGCGCTGGCGGGCACCATGGATATTGATCTGGCGTCAGATCCGATTGCCCAGGACAAGGACGGCAAGGATGTCTACCTGAAGGACATCTGGCCGAGCCAGAAGGAAATCGCCGATCTGGTCGAAGCAACCGTGACCCGCGAAGCCTTCCTGTCGAAATACGCCGATGTGTTCAAAGGCGACGAGAAATGGCAGGCGGTGGACACCACCGACGCCGAGACCTACGACTGGCCGGCAAGCTCCACCTATATCCAGAACCCGCCCTACTTCCAGGGTATGGGCTCTGAGCCGGGTACCATCTCCAACATCAAGGACGCAAAAACGCTCTTGATCCTCGGCGATATGGTCACCACCGACCACATCTCCCCGGCGGGCTCTTTCGCGACCACCACCCCGGCTGGCCAGTATCTGCTGGACCGTCAGGTGCAGCCGCGTGAGTTCAACTCCTACGGCTCGCGTCGTGGCAACCACGAGATCATGATGCGCGGCACATTTGCCAACATCCGCATCAAGAACGAGATGCTGGACGGTGTCGAAGGTGGCTATACCAAAGGCCCCGATGGCGAACAGACCTCGGTCTACGAGGCCTCCATGGCCTATCAGGAACAGGGTACCCCGCTGGTTGTCTTCGGCGGCGAACAATATGGTGCGGGCTCCTCGCGCGACTGGGCGGCCAAGGGCACGGCCCTGCTGGGCGTCAAGGCGGTCATCGCCGAGAGCTTCGAACGTATCCACCGCTCCAACCTGGTTGGCATGGGCGTGATCCCGTTTGAGTTCACCGGCGGCGACACGCGCAAGACGCTGAAGCTCACCGGCGATGAGACGGTCTCGATCCACGGCCTGGACACCATCAAGCCGCAGCAGGAAGTTCCTTGCGACATCACTTACGGCGATGGCACCACCAAGACCATCACCCTGAAGTGCCGCATCGATACCGCGCCCGAGATCGAGTACATCGAACATGGCGGCGTGCTGCATTACGTGCTGCGCAACCTCGCCAAATCCTAAGGCAGGCGCAGGTCACAGCATCTGAGCGATCAACGCGGGTGCCCTTCGGGGCACCCGTTTTTGTTTTCAACACGATGAATTCAGGCATAAACTCGCGGGACCAATCGGAATCATCGCATCAAGATGCCGTTACGTAAACTTCGAACTGGACGGCGGGCTGCCGGCCCGTCTAGGATTTATCAACAGATCTAGCAGCCGCGTAACGACGGCACTGCCAGATGCAACAGGTTGTGCTCAGCCGCCCCCAAGACGCACTAAACTCAGACGGATGCCCAGTGAACGACACTCCTGAAAAAGAAGCTATCATTGTCACCATCACGGCGATCCCCGACCTCTACGACGAGCTGGTCGCGGCGCTGCAAAAACTGATGCCGGAAACCCGTCGTTTTCAGGGCTGTATCCAGGCCCATCTCCTGCTGGCACCAGAGCGCGGCGAGGTGGTCATTTTCCAGATCTGGGAGAACAGCGAGGTCCAGAGCGCCTATCTCACCTGGCGGGCAGACCGCGGTGATTTTGATCGGCTGGCAGAGTTCATACAGGACGAACAGATCTTCCGCACCTATGAGCTCGGCTAGGATCGGATCCTGCTTGCCCCGCAAGGCCTGCGCCGCCCGCCGATGGCAGCCGCATCAGTTGGCTGCCGCACGCTCCAGTGCCGGGCGCAGGGTGCTGTCGATCACCCGCTGCGTGATGGGACCGGCAAAACGCAGGATGATAGTGCCCTTACCGTCGATGACATAGGTTTCCGGCACGCCATAGACACCCCAGTCCAGCGCCATCCGACCTGCCTCATCGCGACCGATGGCCGTATAGGGGTTGCCCAGCTCGTTCAGAAAGCCAACGGCATTGTCTTCCTGATCCTTGTAGTTCACCCCGTAAATCGCCAGCCCTTCCTTGGACAGCGCATCCAGGCTCGGGTGTTCCACCCGGCAGGGGCCACACCAGCTGGCCCAGAAATTCACCAGTTTCACGCTGCCGTCACGCAGCGTGGCATCGTCGAACCCGGGTTCACCGGGAAAATCGGTCAGCACAACCGGCGGCGCGCTCTGACCTTCGCGCGCTGAGGGCAGGCTTTCGGGATCATCGCGGAACATGCCAGCCAGAAACAGGGCCACCAGCCCGCCAAAAACCAGAACCGGCAGCGCCATCACGGGAGAAATCTTAGCCACGGGGCGCACCTCCACGGGTCTGCATCTGTTGTTCCATTGCCTGCATCTCCCGCCGTATCCGGCGACCACGTGCAAAGGTGATCACCAGCAGTCCGGCCAGCAGAACCAGCGAGGCGCCGTAGGAAGACAGCACTTCAACGCCATATTTTCCAAGATCGGGCATTATGCGTCCATCCTTTCACGCAGCATCAGCGCACGGATCCGGCGGGCGCGGATTTCCGTGCCGGTCCGGTAGAGCACCAGCGCCAGAAACATCAACCCAAAGCCAATCATGCAGACATAGAGCGGGTTGGAAAACGCATCGGCCACATTCTCCTCCTTGTCGAGCGAGAGCGACGCGCCCTGATGCAGACCCTGGTTCCAGAAGTTCACCGCATAGCGGCTGAGCACCGCAAAGACGGAGCCAACAAGACACAGGATCGAGGTGAGATCCGCCGCCGTGTCCGGATCCTCGATCGCCTCCCACAGGGCGATATAGCCAAGGTAGAACAGGAACAGCACAAGGAATGAGGTCAGCCGCGGGTCCCAGACCCACCAGGTGCCCCACATCGGCTGGCCCCAGAGCGCGCCGGTCACCAGCGCGATCAGCGTCATCACCACCCCAACGGGCGCTGCGGCACGCGCGGCCAGGGCACTGACATGATGACGGCGCACCACCCAGATCAGTGAGGCCACCAACATCATGAACCAGGCGTTGATGGCGATCAGCGCCGAAGGCACATGCAGGAAGATGATCTTCACCGTGGACCCCTGCCGGTAGTCATCTGGTGTGAAGAAGAACCCCCAGACCAGCCCCGCACAGGTCAGCACGGCAGCCGTGACCCACAGCGCGGGCAAGACCCGCTCCGAGGTGGTCAGGAACTTCTTTGGATTGGCGTATTCCCAGATCGACATGGTGGCTATTTAGCTCTTGCTTGAAGGGATCTCAATTCATTCATCCTAGCGCAAATTGACGCGCAGCACGGCGGCACTGGCAAAGGGCAGCAGCGCCAGCGAGGCGGCCGAGATACCGGCCAGCATCAACAGCGGCGTCTCTACCGCCATGCCCTCGGCCCCCCGGCGCGCCGCCTCGGCTCCGAAGATCAGCGTCGGCACATAAAGCGGCAGCACCAGAAGCGACATCAGCAGACCGCCCCGCTTCAGCCCGACAGTGAGCGCCGCACCAAAGGTGCCGATCACCGACAGCGCGGGCGTGCCCAGCAGCAGCGAAACCACCAGCCAGAGAAACCCCTGCCCCGGCAGGTTGAGCAGAACCGCGAGCACCGGTGCTGCCAGAACCAGCGGCAGCGAGGTGGTGATCCAATGGGCCAGCGCCTTGATCGTCACCACCGCTTCCAGCGGCAGCGGCGCCGTGGCCATCAGATCCAGCGTCCCATCCTCCCAGTCCAGCGCCAGCAGACGGTCCAGCGACAACAGGCAGGCCAGGAGCGCGCCCAGCCAGAGGATGCCGGGCGCGATACGGCTGAGCAATTCGGACTGCGGCCCCACCGAGAATGGCACCAGCACGGTGACAATCAGGAAAAACGCCAGCCCCAGCCCAAAGCCGCCGCCGGCACGCAGCGCCAGCTTCAGATCCCGCAGCAACAGCGCCCTCACAGGAAGGCTCCGTCAAAATTGTCGAGATCCGGCAGCCTGGCCCGAAAACGGCCCACATCCAGCGTGTCGCCATCCAGGCCAAGATCGATATGCGTGGCGATCAGCGCCGCGCCGCCACCGGCCAGATGCTGCTGCACGACCTGTGCAAACTGCTGCACCGAGGCCCGGTCCAGACTGACGGTCGGTTCATCCAGGATCCAGTAGCGCCGCCCCGTCACCATCAGCCGCGCCAGACCCAGGCGGCGTTTCTGTCCGGCCGACAGCGCCCCGGCCTGCCGGTCGCGCAGACCCCGGAGGTCAAAGGCATCCAGCGCGGCATCAATCGCGCCGGTGGCAAAAATCGCCGCCCAGAACCGCAGGTTCTCCGCAACCGTCAGCGTCAGCTTGATCCCGTCGGCGTGGCCGGCATAGGCAAAATCCTCGGCGCTGCCGTCGCCGTCAAAATTGATCTCACCCGCCAGCGGCGGTTGCAGCCCGGCGATGGTGCGCAGCAGCGTGGTCTTGCCGCTGCCGTTTGGCCCCCGCAGGATCAGCGCCCGGCCCGGTGTCAGCGCAAAGCTCACCCTCTCCAGCACCGGAACGCCGCCGCGCGCGATGCTCAGCCCTGCGATGGTCACTGTCATGAAATCCGCCTACCCATTTGGTTCTGCTTCGAAAAAGCCGATCCGGCGGCCGCTGTCCTTGCGCCAGATCAAGCCCAGGCCTGCACGTGCGACAGTCAGACCGCAAGCGCCGCAAGCGCGATGCGGCGGCCCTCGGACAACAGCACGTTATAGGTCCGGCAGGCGGCGGGGGAGTTCATCGCCTCAACTCCGATCCCGGCCCCTTCCAGCTGCTGGCGCAGACCGGCGGGGATATGGGCCACCTCGGCGCCGGTGCCGACGAACAGCACATCCACATCACCGGCAAGCGCCAGCAATGGCGCGCTGTCCTCATAGCCACCCCAGTCCGTGGTCCCCGTGGCCCCGGTCAGGATATTGCCGTGATGCACCTCACCGCCAACCCGAAAGAACCCCGGCCCATAGCCATCAATTGGCAGGGCATCCGTATAGGCAACTTCGTTCAAACGCATGGCGTGCATCCTTTGTACGTGGTCGGGTGGTGTGCGGGCGACCCTGCCCTGCCCGGCTGCATAACATGTCCGCCACCGCGACAAAATACCAGCGCCGCATATGCCGATAAAAAGAGGCCGCAACCCATGGGGCTGCGGCCTTTGATCCGTCGCGCGGTCTGAACTCTCAGGCGTCGATATTTGCGAACTGGTTGCCTGCGGTGTTCGACGGCTTGGTCCAGTCGCGTTTCACACCCAGCCACAACAGGATGGTGGAGGCCACGAAGATCGACGAATAGGTGCCGATGATGACGCCCCAGATCATCGCAAAGACAAAGCCCCGGATCACATCGCCGCCCAGCACATAAAGCGAGATCAGCGCCAGCAATGTGGTCACCGAGGTCATCACCGTCCGGCTGAGGGTTTCGTTGATCGAGATGTTCAGAACCTCGGCCAGTGGCTTTTTCTTGTAGCGACGTAGGTTTTCACGCACCCGGTCAAAAACCACCACGGTATCGTTCAGCGAATAGCCGACGATGGTCAGCAGCGCCGCGATGATGGCCAGATCGAACTTGATCTGCAGTTCCGAGAACACGCCAATGGTCAGCACCACATCGTGGACAAGCGCGGCAACAGCGCCAAGCGCGAACTGCCACTCAAAGCGCAGCCAGATATAGATCAGAACCGCGCCAATCGCGAGGGCGACCGCCAGAACCGCCGTCTGTACCAGCTCACCCGAGACCTTGGGGCCTACAGATTCCACCGAGACGAATTTGATCCCCGGTGCCACCGTATCCAGTGCTGCATTCACATCCGCAATCACTGCGCCGGAAATCGACTCACCATCGCCCTGCGCCTGAATGCGCACCATGGCCACATGCTGGTCCTCGTCAAAGGTCGGATCGAACACCTCGCTGATGGTGATGTCCCCCAGCTCCAGCGGTTCCAGCGCGCCGCGATAGGCGCCCACGTCGATCTCGGTCGTGCTTTCGGTCCGGATGGTGGTGCCGCCGCGGAAGTCGATGCCGAAATTCAGCCCCTGCAAGGCAAAGGAGGCAAAGCCGACAACGATCATCAGCGCAGAGATGCCCAGCCACAGTTTCCAGAGTCTGAAGAAATCAAACGAGGTATTTTCGGGAATTAGTTTCAGCCGCATCTCAGACCTCGATTGTTTTCGGACGACGCCGTTCAAACCACATCACGATGATCACCCGCGTCACGAAGATCGCGGTGAAGACCGATGTCAGAATCCCCAGCCCCAGCGTGATCGCAAAGCCGCGCACCGGGCCAGAGCCCATGGCGAACAGGATCACGGCGGTGATGAAGGTGGTGATATTGGCGTCAAGAATGGCGCTCAGCGCCTTGGAATAGCCTTCGTCAATGGCCCGTGCAGGACCTCGACCGGCCTTCAGCTCCTCGCGGATCCGTTCAAAGATCAGCACATTGGCATCCACCGCCATACCGACCGTCAGAACGATACCCGCAATCCCCGGCAGGGTCAGCGTCGCACCAATCAGGCTCAGCGCGCCAAAGATAAGCGCGATATTGAGGATCAGCGCGATATTGGCAAAGATCCCGAACAGACCGTAGCTCAGCGCCATGAACACCAGCACCCCAACAAAGGCGACGATGGTCGCAACCTTGCCCGCGTCAATGCTGTCCTGACCCAGTTCCGGGCCAATCGTGCGTTCCTCAAGGAACTCCAGCCCCGCAGGCAGCGCACCTGCACGCAGCAGGATCGCCATATTGGTGCTTTCCTCGATGGTGAAGTTGCCGGTGATAATGCCAGAGCCACCCGGAATATGCGACTGGATCACCGGGGCGGAGACCACCTCCTCATCCAGCACGATGGCAAAGGGCGAACCGATGTTTTCGGCCGTATAGTCGCCGAACTTGCGCGCGCCGGTGGTGTTGAAACGGAAGCTGACCGCCGGGCGGCCGTTCTGATCAAACGACGGCTGCGCATCCACCAGCTCCTCACCGGTCACAACCGGTGCAGCCTCAACGGTGTAGAACACACCGTCTTCGTCCAGCGACGGCACGACTTTGTTGCCGACACCCGCATTGGCATCGGCGTCCGTGCCGCGCCCAACGACGGGGTTAAAGGTCAGCTGGGCGGTGGTGCCGATGATCGCCTTCAGCTCAGACGCCGACCCGATGCCGGGCACCTGGATCAGGATCCGGTCGCTGCCCTGGCGCTGAATGGTCGGCTCTCGGGTGCCCACCTCGTCAATCCGGCGGCGGATGATTTCCAACGCCTGACGCACGGTGCGGTCATCAGAGGCCAGCTTCTCCTGCTCGCTCAGCTCTACGGTCAGAATGTCACCGGTCCCGGACACGGTGATATCTGTGGCCCCGGCGCCAGTCAGGCTGGTGATCGGATTGGCCAGACCACGCACAACCTCCAGCGCGCGGGCCATGCCCTCTGGCTGAGAGATCTTCAGACGAATCTGCCCCTCCGGTGCGGGCTGGCGCCGGAAGGTGCCGACCTCACCGCGCTCAGGGCGCAGCGCGTCGCGCACTTCAGGCCAGAGCGCATCCATGCGCGCGCCGTAGACGTCGGCCACCTTCACCTCCGCCAGAAGATGCGCGCCACCGCGCAGGTCCAGACCAAGGTTGACCAGCGACGACGGCATGAACGACGGCCATTGGCCCGCCACGTCCAGCCGCGCGGGGCTTTCGCCCTTCGCGATTATTTCGGCGGCGGCATCATTGGCCTGCTCGACGCGCGTGTAAAACGCATTTGGCAGGGCAAGCAAAAGGCCGGTCACACAGACCAGCCAGATGAGAACCCGCTTCCAGAGATCAATTTGCAGCATTGCCCTGCCTTTTCAGTTGGTTAAGCGGGGATACTTACGCTGCCGGCTCGGTCTTGTTCAGAACCTGCGCGATGGTGGATTTGATCACGCGGATTTTCACACCCTCGGCGATTTCCACTTCGATCTCGCCATCGTCCTTGACCTTGGCCACCTTGCCGATGATGCCTCCCTGGGTCACCACCTGATCGCCCCGGCGCAGCGCCTCGACCATCGCCTGATGGGTCTTCAGTTTTTTCTGCTGCGGACGGATCAGCAGGAAATACATGATCGCAAAGATCAGAATGAGCGGGAGAAACTGGGCGAGTGCGCCACCTTCCATGGGATATTCCTTCTGTGTGACAGGCGCTTCAGACGCCCTTAATTTTGCAGGGGAACCTATGCGCTGGCCCGGGGCTTTGCAAGGCTAACAGGGCCAGTTGCGATACCGCAAACGCAGTTGACCCATGGCGGGAGCGATGAGAGGGTTTTTACAACCCATTTCAGATCCAGATTGCCCATATGACCACGATTATCCTGCCGATTGATCCCAAGTATTTCTGGGCAACCGTCACCCTTCCCGGTTTTGCGCCGACGGGGGGCCGTCGTCTATGCCGCGCTGCCGAGGACACCCGCCCTCAATGCGCCCTCCTGACAACAGCCTGCGCGCCGCAGCCTCGCGCCCTCTTCCCCTTCCCGCCCCCATCCGGCATATGCTGGAGCCACTGATTCAACGCTTTAGGAGCACCCCCCATGCATGACATCCGCGCGATCCGCGAGAACCCTGCCGCTTTTGACGCCGCTTTGGCGCGGCGTGGGGATGCGGCGATGTCCTCTGACATCCTGGCGCTGGATGAAACCCGCCGGGCCAAAATCCAGGCGGCCGAAACCGCTCAGGCCGACCAGAACAAGGCGGCCAAGGCCATCGGCGCGGCCAAGGCCAAGGGGGACGATGCCGAATTCGAGCGTCTGCGCGCGGAAGTGGCCGGTAAGAAAGCCGAAGTCGCCACCCTGCAGACCGAGGCCAAGGAACTGGACGCCAAGCTCACCGATGTGCTGGCCCGCATTCCCAACCTGCCCGCCGAGGACGTGCCCGAGGGCGCGGATGAGGACGACAATGTCGAGGTCAGCAAATGGGGGGCGATCCCCAATTTCGCCTTTGAACCGAAAGAGCACTTTGAAATCAAGGGCGTCGCAGCTGCGATGGATTTCGAAACCGCCGCCAAAATCTCCGGCTCCCGCTTTGTTCTGCTGAAGGGCGCCGTGGCCCGTATCCACCGCGCGCTGGCGCAGTTCATGGTCGACACCCATGTCGATGAGAACGGCCTGACCGAGGTGAATTCCCCGGTTCTGGTGCGCGATGAGGCGATGTATGGCACCGACAAGCTGCCCAAATTTGGCGATGACAGCTATCAGACCACCAATGGCTGGTGGCTGGTGCCCACCTCCGAGGTGCCGCTGACCTATTCCGTTGCGGGCGACACGCTTGATGAGGCTGCCCTGCCGATCCGCATGACCGCGCATACGCTGTGTTTCCGCTCCGAGGCGGGCAGCGCCGGCAAGGATACCTCCGGCATGCTGCGTCAGCACCAGTTCGAGAAGGTGGAGATGGTCTCTATCGTCCACCCCAGCCAGTCCGATGATGAGCAGAAGCGTATGCTGCGCTGCGCCGAAGGGATCCTTGAGAAACTGGGCATCCCCTATCGCACCGTCGTGCTGTGCACCGGCGACATGGGCTTTGGCGCGCGCCGTACCTTTGACATCGAGGCCTGGGTGCCGGGTCAGAACACCTACCGAGAGATTTCCTCGGTCTCCACCACCGGTGATTTTCAGGCCCGCCGCATGAACGCCCGGTTCAAACCTGCGGACGGTGGCAAGCCGGAATATCTGCACACGCTCAATGGCTCCGGACTGGCGGTCGGGCGCTGCCTGATTGCGGTGCTGGAGAACGGCCAGCAGGAAGACGGCTCCGTCAAACTGCCCGAGGTGCTTGCCCCCTACCTGGGCGGTCGCCTGACCCTGACGGCGGCAGGTGATCTGGTTTAACAGCGCACTGCAACCTGTTAATAAAATATAAAAACCGGCGCACCCCAGCGCCGGTTTTCCTTTTCTCGCGAGACGCGCCTCCGGTGAGGCCTATTTCTTCCTGGCCTTTGCGACAGCGGCAGAATCGTCCTGTTTCTTCGCACTGGCCTTCTTGCGGCCTGCCTCCTTCTTGCCGGTCTCTTTCCGGGCGGAGGCTTTTTTGGCAGGTTCCTTTTTGGCGTCTTTCTTGGCGCCGTCTTTTTTACCGCCGTCTTTCTTTGGATTGTTCTTGGCCTCAAGGATCGCCTTGGCCTTGGCCTTTTCCTTCTCGATGGCGCGTTTTGCCTTGGCCTTCACCCGCTTTGCCTTGGCTTTGGCCTTCACCTTTGCGGCGGCGAATTCCTCGGCCAGGGCTGCGGCCTGTTTGGCGGCCTTCTTGGCCTTGGTGACGGCCCTCTCCGCCTTGGCCTCCGCAGCGCGGCGGGCGGCCTCGGCCGCAGCAAGCGCCGAGCTGAGCTGCGCGGCATCGCCCGTCTGGGTATCCGCGCCATTGCGCGCCGCTGTCGCGGGCGTGGCGCCATTGGCACGGTGATCCGGTCCGGTCCCGGCGCCCTTCGCGACCTGCTGCGCCTTGCGCGCCTCGGCCACAAGCTTCTGCGCGCGCAGCCGGCCGATACGCGGGATCCGGCTCAGCTCCTCCGGCGTTTTTCCGGCAACCGCCTCAACCGTGGCGCAGCCGTTTTGTGCCAGAACCTGCGCCAAGGCAGGACCGACACCGGGAAGTGTTGCAATGGATGTCATGAGGTCTCCTGCCTGTTGGTCGCCTGCATCCCACCCGCCACGGCGACCGATCCTGCCGCCTGCTGCGGGAATGGCACCAGCCGCTGCTGCTCCTCATCCCAGAGTTTCAGCCCCATGGCGCGGACCGCCTCGCCAAATTTGATCCTGCGCGGGGCAATCTCCGGCGGCAGATTGTGGTGGCACCGACGCAGCCGGTAGCTGGGAATGCGGGCGTTGAAATGATGAATGTCATGAAGCGTGATATTGGCGACTGCAAAGTCAAAAAACCAGCCAAAATCGAGGCACGATGATCCCTGAAGGGCGGCCACCTGCGGATTGAGGTCCGGCCGACGATCCCAATAGGTGTCCTCAAAATTATGCTGGAGATAGACCAGAAACACCCCGATCATCCCACCAAGAAAGGAAAACCCCAGCCAGATCAGCACCCCGGTCATCCCCGCGATGGCATAGAGCAGCGCGAGCAGCAGCACGATCACCACATTGTGCTGCACCACCCCCAGGACGCCAAAGCGCAGCGTGTTCTTCGGCCAGCGATAGCGGATGAAATAGGTGAACGCCGCCCCCAGCGGCACCAGCACAAACGGGTTTCGATACAGCCGATAGACCAGCCGCTGCGCCCAGCCCGCCGCCTGCCATTCGCGCAGCGTCATGGTGTGGATCTCACCGGACTCGCGGTGTTCCAGATTGCCGACATAGGCGTGATGCTCATTGTGGTTCTGTTTCATCACCTCAAACGGCGCAAAGGTAAAGGGCGACAGCACATGGCCTGCGACTTCGTTCTGCCATCGGGTTTCGAACAGCGAATGATGCCCGGTGTCATGTTGCAGCACATAAAGCCGCACCGCCGCAAAGGCAAAAACCACCCCGGCAGGCGCCATCAGATACCAGATGTCGGCGTAGCGGATCGCGAGTGACAGCGACAGGAAATAGACCGCAAACGTCCCAAAATAGCTGAGCGCCGCCAGCCGGTTATCCTTCTCGCAATAAGTCCGCGTATATGCTCTCAGATCCATGAAATGTTCCTTAGAGACGCAGTGTGACGCTGAAATGACGATGGCCTGAGGCAAATTGCCCGTGGCCCGGCGACGCTCAGACCGCCACTGTGAATACCCCGCAATACCCCGACGCGGCGCCCCGCATCTGAGGGTCCGGCCGCCCGACCGGCATCAGATTGCGCAGAGAAGCCACCCCGGCTTTCAATAATCTATGGTGAAGCCTAGCAAAGCCAATGGCTTGCGGTCAAATGGGGCCAAGGTCGCAGGCGTGAAGCCGCGCGCCCCATGAAAAAAGGCAGCCCTCGAAGGGGCTGCCCGAAATCTCATCCTGCGGTCAGCACGGCAACGCTCAGCTGCGGCGGCCTTCCAGATGTTTGCGCAGCTTCGACGGCGGCGCTTTTTTCTTGCCCTTGTAGGGGTTTTTGTCCGACTGCGAGCGCAGCGTCAGACGAATGGGCGTGCCCGGCATGTCGAAATCCTGCCGAAGCCCGTTGACCAGATAGCGATTATAGCTCTCGGGCATCTTGTCGGGATGCGAACACATCACCACAAAGCCCGGCGGACGGGTCTTGGCCTGGGTCATATAGCGCAGCTTGATCCGTTTGCCCTGCGGGGCTGGCGGCGGGTGCTGTTCCAGCATCCCCGTCAGCCAGCGGTTCAGCGCCGCCGTTGGCACCCGGCGGTTCCAGACGTCATAGGCGCGCATGATGGCGGCGTGCAGCCGGTCCAGACCCTTGCCGGTCTTGGCCGACACGGTGATCAGCGGCGCGCCGCGCAGCTGCGGCAGCAGCCGGTCAAAGGCCTCTTTCAGATTGCGCAGTTTTTCCTGCTTTTCGTCCTCGATGTCCCATTTGTTCACCGCAACCACAACCGCGCGGCCTTCACGCTCGGCCAGATCGGCAATGCGCAGATCCTGTTGCTCAAACGGGATTGCCGCGTCCAGCAGGACCACCACAACCTCGGCAAATTTCACGGCCCGCAGACCGTCGGACACGGAAAGTTTCTCAAGCTTTTCCTGCACCTTGGCCTTCTTGCGCATGCCTGCGGTGTCAAAGATCCGCATCGGCACATCCTGCCAGTCGATCTGTAGCGAGATCGCATCGCGGGTGATCCCGGCCTCGGGCCCGGTCAGCAGGCGATCCTCGCCGAGGATCTTGTTGATCAGGGTGGATTTACCCGCATTCGGACGCCCGACAACCGCCACCTGCAACGGTTTGTTGCGGGTCGGCATCGGCACCGAGAGGTCATCCTCCTCGGCGTCCTCATCCAGCACGACGTCAATCTCCGGGCTGTCGTCCTTGGCGCGTTTTTCAAACTCATCCGCCAGCGGCATCAGCTGCGCATAAAGGTCGTTCAGACCCTCACCATGTTCGCCGGACAGGCGGATCGGCTCTCCCAGCCCCAGCCCCCAGGCGTCCAGAACACCGGCGTCGGCGGCATTGCCCTCGGCCTTGTTGGCGGCCAGAATCACATGCGCGGATTTCTTGCGCAGGATTTCGGCAAACATCTGATCAACCGGAGTCACACCGACGCGGGCATCGACCATGAACAGACAGATATCGGCCATATCGACCGCCCGCTCGGTCAGGCGGCGCATCCGCCCTTCCAGCGAGTTGTCGGTGGCATCTTCCAGACCGGCGGTATCCACCACGGTAAAGCGCAGATCGCCAAGACGCGCTTCCCCTTCACGCAGATCGCGCGTGACGCCGGGCTGGTCATCCACCAGCGCCAGCCGCTTGCCGACGAGACGATTGAACAGTGTGGATTTGCCCACATTCGGGCGGCCCACAATAGCGAGGGTAAAAGACATCAGACCAACTTTCTGCGATTCAGACGCGCCCCATAGCGCATCTGCGCGTGCCCTGCCAGAGCACATCGCTGTTTAACCCTCTCCTACCGCATCAAAGCGCTATCGGAAAGCGTGCAATTGTCCTTTGGTCGACACGACATAAAGCGTGCCGCCAGCCACCACCGGCGCGGTGCTGGCACCGCCCGGCACCGCAACCGTGCGCAGCAGTGCTCCGCTTTCGGGGCTGAAAAAGCGCAGCAGCCCATCATTGGAGGCGACAACCACCTGCCCCCCGGCCACCACCGGGCCGTGATGCGCCACGATGGCGCCCCGCTTGCGGGGTTTGTCCTTCAAGTATCCGGGCAGATCGGCCGCCCAGATCGCCTCGCCGCTGTCCGCGTCCAGCCGCAGCAGCTGGCCCAGATCGCTGATCAGGAAAACACTGCCCGCAACCGCCCAGACCGGATCCACCGCGCCATGGGGGGCGGTCCACAGACGATCGCCAGCCGCCAGATCAAAGGCCGCAGTACGCCCGGACTGGTTGCCGACATACATGCGGTTGCCGGACACCACGGGCGAGCCGGTCACATCGCTGATCCGCGAAATCGTCCGCCCGATCCGCTTGCCCGCAACCGAGGCGTTCCAGCGGCGCAGGCCGCCCTTGCGGAAGGTCGCTGTAAGATCGCCGGATCCAAAGGCAAAAATCGCCAGATCGGAGGTCACCGCAGGCGCAGGCGCGCCCAGGATGTTCGACGGGCTCGGTGTGGCCTGGATCTGCCAGGCAATCCGGCCATCCTTGGCATGGACCGCCCAGCCGGTGTCATCGCCGGCCACAAGATAGATCAGCCCATCGTGCACGGTGGGCTGCCCCGAGCCGGTCGCCTCAAGCTCCTGCCGCCAGAGGGTCGCGCCGGTCGCCGCATCCAGCGCGGTCAGCACGCCATAGCCGGAGGAGACATAAACCACGCCATTGTCAAACGCCAAACCGCCGCCGGTGGCCTGACCGGAGCTGTCGGAGGCAGGCAGCAGCTCGCTCTGCCACTGCAAGGCCCCGTTTGTGGCAACGGCGGAAACTCTGGCGCCGCTGTCCAGCGTGTAGATGCGGCCATCGCCGACAACCGGCGTGGCGGTGATGCGCTGACGACGGCTGTCGCCCGCGCCGATGGAGGTAGACCAGATCGCGTTTGGAGCGGCGGCAAGCGCCGGGTGGACCGGCCGCAGCCCTTCGACACCGGGGCCCTGTGGCCAGCTGGTGTTGCTGCGTGCCGCAGGCAGGGCAATGGCGCGGGTTTCATTGGTCACCACGGCGACGCTGTCATCGCGCAGATCCAGACGTTCACCGCGCAGGATGACCTCAGGCTCGGTGCAGGCGGACAGGACCAACGCCAATGCGGTTCCTGCCAGAATGCCCCTTGCTCCCCAAAAGCTTGTTACTGCCGTCATTACCCTGCCCCGTTACTGCACTTATACTGCACGTTTCTCGCTGCGCCCGTCAGCGCAGATATTGTCCTCAGCCTTCTGGTGCCGCGGCCGGCTCCAGCGCTCCCCCAAGCGCCACAATCACTTGCGAGGCACGGTCTTTCAAGTCCGAGGTGACCGCCGCCGACGCAATAATGTCGCGCAGACGGGTGATGGCGCCCTCGGCATTGCCGTCTTCGATGTCGATCAGGGCCAGCTGTTCCTGCGCCAGCAGCGCCAGCGGCGCACCGGGCTGGGCCAGCGCCTCGAACTGGATCCGGCGGTCGGCGATGGGCAGGCTGTCCTGCTGCAGGCCAAGCGCCTTGAAGGTCGCGATATGGCGATAGATCACTGGCATCTCGCCATTGCTGGCCGCCGCATTCAGCCGCTCAACAGCGGCCGCGCGCTCGCCTGCGTCGGCCAGAGCACCGGCCTGCAACAGCTTCAGCACCGTATCGCCCCCGGCGGTTTCAGCGGTGATGGCATCCAGCGCATTGGCACGGGCCGCGCTGTCGTCGCTGTCCAGCGCGGCGATCATCTGGTCACCCAGCGCCTGCGCGGCGGCCTCGGTCTGGGCGCGGTTGTATTCGCGCAGCGCCGCCCCGCCCACGATCAGCACCACGGCCACGCCGCCAATCCAGCCATAACGTTTGAGTATCTTGAACAGGCGATCGCGACGGACCTCTTCTGTCACCTCATCGATAAAGCTGTCGGTGTCGCTCATGAAAATGTCCCTGGCAGATCCGGCAACCGCCCCCGCGCTTGCCGGAAAGTTTCCTGTGTTCTGCTTCTCTTACAGTGCAACCGGTGCCAAGCCAAGTGGCCCTGTTGTGCCCGATCCCGCACAAACCGCTCCAAAAAGGCAAAAAATGTGAACTGAACTACAGAGTTTAGTATGGACAATGCCTATATCGCCCATATCACTTAGCGCGAGTTCGCCTGAACATGCCGAATTAATGGTATGGTTGTTGAGTGGTTCTATATGTCCCGGATGGGATGACTATGAATTTAGGAAGGCCCAAGATGCGTGTAATTCCCCTGATAACTGCTGCTGTTGTAACTGCAGGCTTGTATTATGCCGTGATCGAGCGGGATGCGCTTCTTGCCTTCGCCCGGGGGGAGCAGAGCGACGTGGACGCGGTGGCTGCCCCATCTGATGCGGACGCTGCGGCCCCGGCAGCTGACGCCGCTGATCCAACCGGAGCCGTTGCAGCCGCGGCGGCATATACCAAGGAGACCGGCAAATCGCCGGTCGGGGTTGTCGCCATCCGCAGCAGCGCCCGTGGTATCGACAGCGCTGTCGTGCTGCGTGGTCAGACCCAGGCCATCCGCGAGGTTGAGGTCCGGTCTGAAACCACATCCACCGTCCTGTCCGAACCGCTGCGCAAGGGTGCGCAGGTGAAGGCTGGCGATCTGCTGTGCAAGCTGGATCCCGGCACCCGCCCCTCAGCCCTGCTGGAGGCGAAGGCCCGGCTGAGCGAAGCGAAAATCCGCGTCCCTGAGGCCAAGGCCCGGCTGGAAGAGGCCCGCGCGCGGCTGCGCGAGGCGCAGATCAATCTGACCGCTGCGGCGAAACTCTCCGAAGGTGGCTTTGCCTCTGAAACCCGGCTGGCTTCGGCGCAGGCTGCCGAGCGCTCTGCGGTGGCGGGCGTGGCAACGGCGGAAACCGGGCTGGAAACCACCAGCGCAGGCATCGAAGCCGCCTCGGCACAGGTTGCCGCCTCTGAAAAGGAACTGTCGCGTCTGGATATCCTCGCGCCATTTGACGGGCTGCTGGAAAGCGACACCGCCGAACTGGGCAGCCTGATGCAGCCCGGCAGTCTTTGTGCAACCGTGATCCAGCTCGAAACCATCAAACTGGTCGGTTACGTGCCAGAAGCCGAAGTCAACCGTGTCACCATTGGCGCCATGGCCCGCGCCGAACTGGCAAACGGGCGTCTGGCTGCGGGCAAGGTGACCTTTATCAGCCGCTCGGCCGATCCCACCACCCGCACATTTGAGGTGGAAATCACCGTGCCGAACCCGGATCTGGCGATCCGCGACGGCCAGACCGCCGATATCGTGATCTCCGCCGAAGGTTCCAAGGCGCATTACCTGCCGCAATCCTCGCTGACGCTGAACAATGACGGCCAGCTGGGCGTGCGCGTGGTCAAAGAGGATCGGACGGTCGGATTTTACCCCGTCAGCCTCCTGCGGGATGAGGCCAGCGGTGTCTGGGTTAGCGGCCTGCCTGAACAGGCGGATGTGATTGTTGTCGGGCAGGATTTTGTTGTTGCGGGCGTCGCTGTTGAGCCCACGTATAAAGAGGTTACCCAATGACCGGTATCGTCAGCTGGGCCGCAGAACGGGCCCGTATGATCCTGGCGTTCATCGCCATTTCGCTGCTGGTCGGCGGCTTTGCCTATGCCAGCCTGCCCAAAGAGGGCGAGCCGGATATCGAAATCCCGGCGCTGTTCATCTCTGTCCCCTTCCCCGGCATCTCCGCCGAGGATGCCGAGACCCTGCTGGTCAAGGTGATGGAGACCGAGCTGGCCGATCTCGACGGGCTGGACAAGATGTCCTCAACCGCCGCCGAAGGCTACGCCGGTGTGGCGCTTGAGTTCGACTTTGGCTGGGACAAGACAGCGATCATGGCAGATGTCCGTGACGCGATGGATGCCGCCGAGGCCGATTTCCCCGAGGGGGCTGAAAAATACACCATCAACGAAATCAACTTCTCAGAATTCCCCATCGTCATCGTCAACCTGACCGGCGCCGTGCCCGAACGCACGATGGCCCGTATCGCCAAGGACTTGCAGGACGATCTTGAGGCGCTGGAACCGGTGCTCGAAGCCGGGATCGCCGGCAATCGCGACGAGATGGTCGAAGTACTGATCGACCCGCTGCGGCTGGAGGCCTATAACGTCACCGCGCTTGAACTGATCACCGTTGTGCAGAACAACAACCAGCTGATCGCCGCCGGTGAGGTGGAAACCAATCAGGGCACCTTCTCCGTGAAGATCCCGTCATCCTTTGATGATGTGCGCGACATCTACGAGCTGCCAGTGAAGACCAATGGCGACCGCGTGGTCACCCTGGGTGAGCTGGCCACGATCAATTTCACCTTCGAGGATCGTCGCGGCACCGCGCGGTTCAACGGCGAGGACACGGTGGCGTTGCAGGTGGTCAAGCGCAAGGGCTACAACCTGATCGACACGGTGGATCTGGTCAAGGTAACCTTGGCCGAGGCCAAGACCAAATGGCCGCCCGAGCTGAAGGCCGCCGTCTCCGTCGGCACCTCCAACGACCAGAGCCGCGTCGTCGGCTCCATGGTGAGCCAGCTGGAAGGTTCGGTCCTGACCGCTGTTGCTCTGGTGATGATCGTGGTGCTGTCGGCGCTTGGCAGCCGTGCCGCGCTGCTGGTCGGTTTTGCAATCCCGACCTCCTTCCTTTTGTGTTTTGCCTTCCTTGCGGTGATGGGCGTGAGCATCTCCAATATCGTGATGTTCGGCCTGATCCTTGCAGTGGGTATGCTGGTGGATGGCGCCATCGTGGTGGTCGAATACGCCGACAAGCGGATCAAGGAAGGCACCGGCCCGATGCACGCCTATGTCGAGGCGGCGCAGCGGATGTTCTGGCCGGTGGTTTCCTCAACCGCGACCACGCTCTGTGCCTTTCTGCCGATGCTGTTCTGGCCCGGTGTCCCCGGTGAATTCATGGGAATGCTGCCGGTCACGCTGATCTTCGTGCTCTCGGCATCGCTGGTGGTGGCGCTGATCTATCTGCCCGTCATGGGCGGTGTCACCGGCCGCATGAGCCGCCTGTTTGAAAACCTCTCCGACGGGCTACGGGCGGTTGCACCCTGGTGGCTGCGGGCCGCTCTGGTGCCGGTGATGCTCTGGGGTATGTTTGCAGGGGCGATGCAGATGCTCAACGGGGGCTATCTGCTGCCCGCTCAGGTGCCCGATACCGCCGCGCTGATCTTTGGTGCGCTGGTCTTCGTGCTGGCGGCCTTCGGGGCCTCGGTCACGCTGGGCGCGGCCAGTCTGCACCGGACCGAGAAATCCGTCGATGCCGGCTACAAACACACGCCCTTTGGCCATTTCATCAAATTCATCGTCGGCAATCCGGTCATGCCCATCGTCACCATCGGGGCGATCGCCTTTGCCATCATGACCGTCTTCACCATGTTCGGTCAGAACAACTACGGCGTTGAATTCTTCGTCGAATCCGAGCCGGAGCAGGCCACCGCCTATGTGCGCGCCCGTGGCAATACCTCGCTGACCGAAGAGGATGAGATGGTGCGCCAGACCGAACAGGTGATCCTGTCGCATCCGGCGGTCGTGAATGTCTTCTCCTTTGCCGGTGAAGGCGGGCTGAACACCGATGCCTCGGGCGCCCAGACCCCACCCGATACCATCGGTCAGGTCCAGTTCGAGATCATCCCATGGGAGGACCGGCCGACCCAGACCGAAAGCTGGTTCAACGGCTGGTTCACCCGCGAGGTGACGGCAACCGAGTTCGACGGCGATACGGTGATCGAGGAGATCAACGCCGAACTGGCCAAGCTGCCGGGCTTTGAAGCGGAAATCCGCGCGCTGGCACAGGGGCCCGCCTCCGGCAAACCTGTGCACCTGCGTCTGAAAGGCGACAGCTGGGACACGCTGACCGCCGCCACCGAGCAGGCCCGCGCCCAGTTCGAGGCAACCCCCGGTCTTGACCTGATCGAGGACAGCCTGCCGCTTCCCGGTATCGACTGGCAGATCGACGTCGATGTCGAAAAGGCCGGGCGGTACGGCGCCGATGTGGCGACCGTTGGCGCCATGGTGCAGCTGGTCACGCGCGGCATCCTTCTGGACACCATGCGCGTTGACAGCTCGGACGAGGAAATTGAAATCCGCGTTCGCCTGCCCGAAGAAGACCGCGTCCTCTCCACCCTTGATGCGCTGAAACTGCGCACCGAGGATGGGCTGGTGCCGCTGTCGAACTTCATCACCCGCCATCCTGTTCCCAAGCTGGAAAAAATCAGCCGCGTCGAACAGCAGCGCTATTACGACGTGAAGGCGGATATCGAACCGGGCCTGTCAAAGGTCATCACCACCGAGACCGAGGACGGCAAGGAGCAGACGCTGGCCTATGTCAAATCTCTCCCCGAAGGAACCGCAACCGGCGAGTTGACCGGCCCGGATGGCACAGCGTTCAGGCTGCGCAGTCTTGAAGGCGCGGCCACACAAGAGGCCCTGCAATCGGCGCTGGAGGATGGCGCCCGTGTTGTGGCGCTCAACGCCAACGAGCGCATCGCCAAGCTGACCGAGTGGCTGGAGAGCGATCCGCTGCCCGCCGATATCACCTGGGAATGGACCGGCGATCAGGAAGAACAGGCCGAATCCGGCGCCTTCCTGATGAAGGCCTTTGCCGGGGCGCTGGGGCTGATGTTCGTGATCCTCCTGGCGCAGTTCAACAGCTTTTACAATTCCATCCTGGTTCTTCTGGCGGTGGTGCTGTCCACCACCGGCGTGCTGATTGGCATGATGGTCATGCAGCAGCCGTTCTCGATCATCATGACCGGCACCGGCATCGTGGCGCTGGCAGGCATCGTGGTGAACAACAATATCGTTCTGATCGACACCTATCAGGAATATGCCCAGAAGATGCCCCGGATCGAGGCGATCATCCGCACCACCGAGGCGCGGATCCGTCCGGTTCTGCTGACCACCATCACCACGATGGCCGGCCTGGCACCGATGATGTTCGGGCTCAGCCTCGATTTCATCAATGGCGGCTATTCCATCGACAGCCCGACCTCGCTGTGGTGGAAACAGCTGGCTACCGCCGTGGTCTTTGGTCTGGGGATTGCCACCGTGCTGACGCTGCTGGTGACACCCTCGCTGCTGGCGATCCGGGTGTGGCTGTGGATCTATGTCGCCGCCCTTGGCCGCCTGCTTGCACGGCTTACCGGCGGGCGGTCCAGCCAGATCGCGCGAGACATGCGCCTCGCGACCAAGGCCCGCACCCTGCCCACCACCGAGATCCTGTGGGAGCGTGAAGGCAGGCTGGACAATGAACGAGACCCAGCGATGTCGGCGCCCGAAGCGGCACAGACCAGGCCGGACGAGGGCTGGGAGGAAGAGAAGGGCAAACCGCCCTCAACACCGCTGCGCGCCGCCGAATAACCAGCCAACGCCCCGCCACCGCGGGGCGTTGTGCGTTTGTTGGGACCAAAGCGCAGCCATCGGCGGCCAGCGACCAATCCGCCGCATCTGCATATTTTGGTGGTAATGAACGGCCAGCTGGGCCAGCCTGAAGACATTCCGCCGACCGCAGCACCAGCCGGGCGCCAGAAGACAGCCGCGCGGTTCCAGCCAGCCCCGCCAGCAGAGAGGACCCATCAGATGCCCGATTTCAACGATATGTTCGAACTCACCATTGCCGACGTCGATCTGATCGAAACCGCACTGCAACGCACGCGGGACGCACTGGCTGACGGCAGTCAAACCGTGCAGGGCATCGCCGGTCACAACCGCGCCGACAGCCTGCGTCAGATCCACGATCTGCTCGGACGGCTGCACAATCAAAAGATTTTCTACAAACCAAAGGACGGGGTCTACGTCAGCGGCTAGCCGCGCCGCAGACCCCCCTTATCCCCGCAGGGTGATCAGGCGGCGTCCTGATCCGATTGCTGGCGCTGCCACAGATGCGCGTAGCGGCCTTCGCTGGCCAGCAGCTCGTCATGGGTGCCGCGCTCGGCGATCTCGCCCTGTTCCAGCACAATGATCTGGTCGGCCTCTGCAACCGTGCTCAGACGGTGGGCAATGGTGATCACCGTCCGCCCCTGCCCGGCGCGCGACAGCGCCTCCTTGATCTCTTGTTCTGTGTCGCTGTCCAGCGCCGATGTCGCCTCGTCCAGCAGCAGGATTGGCGGGTTCTTCAGCAGGGTACGGGCAATGCCCACCCGCTGCTTCTCACCGCCCGACAGCTTCAGCCCCCGCTCGCCGACCTGCGTCTCATACCCCTCAGGCAGCCGCATGATGAAGTCGTGGATCTGCGCATCCCGCGCGGCCTGTTCCACCTCTTCCTGCGTGGCTCCAGCACGGCCATAGGCGATATTGTAGCGGATCGTATCGTTGAACAGCACGGTATCCTGCGGCACCACGCCAATCGCGGCATGAAGGCTCTTTTGCGTGACATCCCGCACATCCTGCCCGTCAATGCGCAAGGCCCCGCGGGTGACATCATAGAACCGGAACAACAGCCGCCCGATAGTGGATTTGCCCGACCCGGTAGACCCAACGATGGCCACGGTCTGCCCCGCCGCCACCTCAATACTCACGCCTCTCAGGATCTGCCGGTCGCTGTCGTAGCCGAACTCCACATTCTCCAGCGTGATGGCACCGCCGTTGACCTGCAACACCTTGGCATCACCCCGATCCTTCACATCCGGGTCCTGTTCGATCAGATCGAACATCTCGCCCATATCCACAAGGCTCTGACGGATCTCACGGTAGACGGTCCCGAGAAAGTTCAGCGGCACGGTGATCTGGATCATATAGGCGTTGACCATGACAAAATCGCCCACCGTCAGATTACCCTGCTGCACGCCGATCGCGGCCATCACCATCACCACCACCAGACCGCCGGTGATCACCAGGCTCTGGCCAAAGTTCAGGAATGCCAGCGAATAGGCAGTCTTCAGCGCGGCCTTGGCATAGGCCCGCATCGCCACGTCGTAGCGCTCGGTCTCACGATCCTCGGCGCCGAAATATTTGACCGTCTCATAGTTCAGCAGGCTGTCGATCGCCTTCTGGTTGGCATCGGTGTCCTGCTTGTTCATCTCGCGGCGCAGTTTCACCCGCCATTCCGTCACCGCAAAGGTGAACCAGACATAAAGCCCGACAGTGACCGCCACCACGACCAGATACCAGATGTCAAACAGCACCGCGAGGATGACGGCAACCAGCACCAACTCCAGCACCAGAGGCCCGATGGAAAACAGAAGAAAGCGCAGCAGGAACTCCACGCCTTTGACGCCACGTTCGATAATCCGGCTCAGCCCGCCGGTTTTGCGGGTGATGTGATAGCGCATCGACAGGCGGTGAATATGGCGAAAGGTCTCCAGCGCCAGACGCCTCAGTGCCCGTTGACCGACAGGCGCAAACACCGCATCACGCAGCTGCTGAAACCCGGTGGTCAGAACCCGCGCCACGCCATAGGCCACCGTCAGACCAACAGCCCCCAACGCCAGAGGCGGCACGCCTTCTCCCGCGAGGCTATCGACCGCACCCTTGTAGAGCATCGGCGTATAGACCGCGACCAGCTTGGCCAGGATCAGCACCGCCAGCGCCGCCACCACGCGGTATTTGACCCAGGCCTGATCCTTTGGCCACAGGTAGGGAAAAACGCGGCGCAGGGTGCGCAGGCCGGAACGGCGCTCCTCCTGCGCAGTGGTCATATCGCTGTCCGTCATCACATGTCCTTGTTGCAAGACCTCTGACATAGGGCCGTGCCGACCAATTGGCCAGCATGGCCCTGCGCCGTATCCCGACTTTTGGCCCGACTATTATCCCGGCCTTTGCGCAGCCCCCCCGCGCGGCGACAGTCGTCTTATTGCACCGGCACCGAGAATACCTGACCGGGGTAGATCAGATCCGGGTTGCGGATCGCCGCGCGGTTGGCATCAAATACCCGCACATACAGCAGCCCGTCGCCATAACGTTCGCGCGAAATCGCCCAGAGCGTATCGCCCTCCTGCACCGTGACCAGGCGCACCTGAGGCTGCGTGCCGGTTGGGGCGGCATCGGGGGCAGCTGCGGTTTCGACAGGCGGTTGCAGCACCTCCGGCGCTTCCCGTTTGAACGGGGTTTCAAGCCGGCTCAGCACCTTGCCCTCGGTATCCAGCGCATCCAGTCGCAGCGCGTAGATCCCCGGCGCCACATTGGGCAGAATACCGGACCAGCGGCCTTCCTCATCCACCGGCAGATCGGCAATCGCCGCATTGTCAAGATAGGCGCGCACCACCGCATCCGCGCGCACCCGCCCGCTCAGCACCACGGAGCCCGCATCATCATAGGAAATGGTCTCCAGCGCCACGGTATCGGGCGCCTCTGCCAGTCGCGGCGTGGGGGGCTGGACCAGCGTCACGCCGCTGGCATCGGACCGCAGCACCGCCACCTGTTCCGGTGCGGCGGCGGCTGGCGCGTCCTGGCCTGTGGTCTGCGCCACATCCGCCGCAGCGGCCTCAGCCATCTCGACTGTGGTTTCCGCCACCTCGGCAGGTGCCACCGCACTATCCTCAGCCGGGCTGTCCACCGCAGCCTGCGCAACATCTGCGGGATCTGCATCCGGTTCTGCGGCCAGCTCTGCCGCCACCGGTGCGGCAGGTGCAGCGCTCACAACAGGAGAGGCTTCAGCTGTTTCCGTTGCAGCGGTCGTGACCTCAGCCTGCACCGCCTCACTTGCCACCGCCTCACTTGCCACTGCCTCGCTCTGCACGGCCTCAGCCTGCGCAGCCTCGCTTTGAACGGCCACGTTCACGGTTTCCTCGGCGGCCGCATCGGCTGCGACATCCGCTGCCACCGGCGCCTCGGCGACCGGGGCATCAACCGCGTCGGCCTGTGCCACCTGCACCGGCGCGACGGGCACGACAGGTGCCAGAATGAACTCTGCATCAGAGGCCGCAACCGCCTCCCCCAAGGTGGCTGTCAGCGAAATCACCTGCGGCTGATCCGAGGGCGCAACCGAGGTGAACAGCACAAAGCTGCCATCCGACGGCACCGTCAGCGTCTCCAGCACCGCACCGTCCAGCATTAGCGAGATCACCGATCCCGGCGTCGCCCGCCCGGCAACCATTCCGCTGCCATCGGTCTCAAACCGTGCAAGATCCATCTGCGGGGCTGTCAACGTCACGGCGGGTGTTTCAGCAGGCGTCTCATCTGCCGATGGCGCGGCCTCGACGGCGCTGGTCTCTGCTGCCCCTGCCACAACCACCTCGACCGCCTGCTCGGCCTCGGCCGCCTGCTCCGCATCCGCGCGCGCCGCCGCTTCGACAGGCGCTTCACCGCCCGCAGGCTGATCGACCTCGGCCGGTGCCGTCGCATCCGTCGCAGCCACTGTCACCTCGGTTTCTGTCACCGTCTCTTCGGGCGCATCGCTGCCCACCTCGGGCGAAGCCAGCTTGCGATCTGAGGCGGAGACGCTCGGCGTGATCACCACCTTGTCGCCATTGGCGGCGGAGCCATCGCCGCCCAAGCCGCGCTCACCACCGCCCCATTGCAGGAAAACCACCCCGCCCAGCACCGCGACCACCGCAGCAGCGCCCCCGATGGCGATGGCGGATATGCCACCTTTGCCCGTTACATCCGTCATTCCATTCCTTCCCTTCCGACCCCGAAAAGACCTCCACCGGTCGTCCTCGGGTCCGATCCTGCGGGATGTCCCCCCCGCTTGCTTGAGCCAGCCATACAATGCCGCTATCAGGGACCAAAGGACGACTTATTTCCCCGCCGAACACAACAAAAAAGGTGACTGCCATGCGTATTCATTCCGTCTGTGTGTATTGTGGATCGCGCGATGGGATCCGTCCGGCCTATGCCGAGGCCGCCGAGGCGCTCGGAACCGGGCTTGCCCAACAGGGGCAGCGGCTGGTCTATGGCGCCGGGGATGTCGGGCTGATGGGCCGGGTGGCGCGGGCGGCACAGGCGGCGGGCGGGCGCACCTTTGGCGTCATTCCCGAACATCTGGTCCGCCGCGAGGTCGCCAAGACCGACCTCAACACCTATGTGGTCACCGAAACCATGCACGAACGCAAAAAGGTGATGCTCTACAACGCCGATGCCGTGGTGGTGCTGCCGGGCGGTGCCGGCTCGCTTGACGAGCTGTTCGAGGCGCTGACCTGGCGTCAGCTCGACCTGCACCGGAAACCGATCCTGGTCCTCAACATCGACGGTTACTGGGATCCGCTGAAGGCCCTGGTGGAGCATGTGGTGGCCGAAGGGTTCGCCGGGGCCGAGACAACGGCGGCGCTCACCTGGGTCACCAGCGTCGAGGATGCGCTGACCGCGCTGCGCGGCTGATCTCGACAACAAATAACGCGGCGCATTCCTGCACCGCGTTGGTCTGTGAATTTGCCAGATAAATGCGTTTCGCGCACACCGCCGGGATCAGGCGGCCAGCTCCTGCTGAACAATCTTCTCGATCTCGTCGATCGGGTGGTTGGTCAGCGTCTTCGGGATCTCCGCCAGCACCAGATCCTGCACCTCCTTGTGCAGCTTGTCGCGCAGATTGCCGAGCACCTGCGGCGAGGCGACCAGAACGATCTTGCCCAGTTTGCCCTTGTGCGCCCGCTCATAGAGCAGCTCTGCGATATCGTCGGCAAAGCGCTCCTTGGCCAGCTCGTGCCAGTCGGTATCATCCAGCGCCGAACGGTGGCCAACACCGCCGTCGTGCATCCGGCCGGGACGGTTGGCCGATTGTTCGATATCGGAGGGATTGTCCTGCTCTTCCTTGCGGCGCACCTCCAGATGCGGGTTCTGCGCATCGGTGGTGTTTTGCAGCAGCAATGCCTTTTCGCTGTCGGTCACCAGAACATATGTGCCGTGGTCTAGCTGAGCCATTATTGGTCCTCCTGCTCGTTGGATTTGGTCACCCGTGTCGCACCGGCAGGGCGTTCCTTGGCACGTTTTTCCTCGTCCTCGGTCGCCACCTCCCGGGCCAGTCGGCCACCGGTGCGCCCGCCATGCGAAACGCTGCCCTCGGCGCCCAGGATTTCCTTGGTTTCCTGACGGCCATCCTTTGATCTCACGCGGTCTGCCATGTCGGTCCTCCATTTTTATCGGGTTCACCAACACAACCGCCAAAGAGGCGTTTTGTTCCCCCCTCGGCCCGCGCCCGCGCAATAAAGAAAGGCCCCGTCCGATACCGGACGAGGCCCAAGATCAATCACTGATCCCAAAAGATCACATGCGCGAAGCGACGTTTTCCCAGTTGACCAGATTGTCGAGGAAGTTGGTCAGATAGGCCGGACGCTTGTTGCGGAAATCGATATAGTAGGAATGCTCCCACACGTCACAGCCCAGCAGTGCTGTCTGACCAAAGCAGACCGGGTTCACGCCGTTTTCGGTCTTGGTCACCTTCAGGCCGCCGTCGGTGTCCTTGACCAGCCAGGCCCAGCCGGAGCCGAACTGACCCGCGCCTGCGGCAGAGAACTCTTCCTTGAACTTGTCAACGGAGCCAAAGCTGTCGACCAGAGCCTTTTCCAGCTCGCCCGGCATCTTGCTGTCGCCCGGACCCATCATTTCCCAGAACTGGTTGTGGTTCCACAGCTGGGAGATGTTGTTGAAGATACCGCTCTGGGCGACGGCATTTGCGTCATAGGTGCCCTTGATGATCTCTTCCATGGACTTGCCGTCCCACTCGGTGCCGGCGATCAGCTTGTTGCCGTTGTCCACATAGGCCTTGTGATGCAGGTCGTGGTGGTATTCCAGCGTTTCTGCGGACATGCCTTTGGATGCCAGCGCGTCATGGGCATAAGGAAGATCGGGAAGTTCAAAAGCCATCTGGGCCCCCTGTATTGTCTGTTTCGTTCCTAGGCAGATACATGCGGCTGGTGCCCCCATTGGTCAAGGCCAAGCCGGGGAAACAGCTAAAAAATAACCCGGTCAGCAGGAAAAGAGGCAGCCGCCGCAGGCCGTTAGACGATCGGCAACGGATCCTGCACTGCGGGCTTACCTGCTCAGCTTAACGTTGCTGCGGGTGCACGGCCCGCTGCCGGACGGACGGTTATCATAGCCATGCACGCGCGCTGTAATCGACAGCTTCATGCGCGGCTCATCCATCGTGGCCGAATAGCTTGCCTTGGCAGACCCCGAACGCGCATCAATATTATTGACGGTCCACTTCAGCTTGAGCCGGTTTTTGGAACGCAGATCGTAAGGCACGATCATCGGGGTTTTCTGTACGCTGGCAATAACGCCATCCATCACGCCCGTGACTTTCTGGTCATGATCGACAAAGACCAGAACACGCGGCGACAGCCATCCGTATTTCTCATAGGAGGTGATCTGGCAATCATAGGTCACCGGTGCCGCGACAACGGGCGCTGCGGCAAATAGGGTGCAGGCCGCCACTGCGGCTCTGATCAAAGATTTCATCGGGAATGCTCGCGCTCTCAGGAAATGGATACAGCCGCTATATCGTCAATCGCGCGCAGGTTGTGAAGTCTTTTCTATGGAATTGCCGCTACGATGCAGCCGCGACATCATCAGCTAACTTGTGACCTGGGCGCATTGGCCGATGCCGCGTGGCGATTTCTCCCCGACGCCACCGGAGATCACCTTTACCGACAGTTTCTTGTTCTGGGTGTTGAACACCGCGCGATAATGGGTTTCCACCGCGCTCGCGCCATTGCCGACCGAGGCGCTGGTGACCGTCCAGCTGACCCGGTAGGAGATATCGCTGATGCGGAAAAACCCGGCCTTCAGCGGGCGGCCGGACAGCGCACTGACATTGCCGGAATGCACCACTTCCGCCGACCATTCATCGTGGAAACGCAGGCTGATCAGCGGCGGGATCCACCCTCGGCCAGACAGCGATTTCACCTTGCAGGTATAAATCCCTTCCAGCGCCGCCGCCGGGGTCGCCAGACCGGTGCCAAGTGCCACGCAGGCAGCAAAGCCCAGCGTCCTTGCAATTGGCAGCAGCAGGTCAGCGACCTTGAACATATTAACCTCCCACCAGTTAATACAGCATAGCCCGGCTATGCAGCAGACAGATAACTCCCGAATTGGCGGTGATCATGAATCACAAATGGTGAAGAACCAACAAAGCCAAGTAAAAAGTGCCCCCGGAAATCCAGAAGCACTTTACCTGCACGTAAAACGCACCACAAGGCTAAATTGCCTTAACCAGTTAACGCACCTACCTTAGATTGTGGATGCGCGGCGGTGCATAACAAGTTGTAGACATATCCGCCCACTGAACGGAAACAAACGATGTGAAATGCACCGTTATTGTCCAGCCAGAAGGCCGCCGCCACCTGCGCCATGCGCGTGCGGCGAAACTGGCCCGGTTTGAAGGCCTCAGCCGACATATCGACCGGGCAGATTTTCGCCAGAACTTCGCGGGCGCTGTCACCGGACAGGCGGAACAGACCACGGGCGTCGGAGACATTGACGGCCAGCGCATGTTCGCCTTTCAGCGCCTCTGCCAGATCCGCCACCTTGGCGTCAACCTCGCCGTAAGGCACCAGCAGCAGCAGCTCATCCGGCGACATCCAGGCCACACCGCCCTGCTCGGTCAGGGAGATCTGACCGCTGGTCGGCACATCCGCCCCGGCGGCGGCCCTTACCGCCGCCTTCAGGGTGGCAGAGGCCAGATCGCCGCGCAGGGTGATCATCCCCTGCAACCCGCGGTCCTCGACCTGTGCCAGACCGGAGAATTTCGCCCCATTCACTGCGCTGACAGGATCAGACATTCTGCTTCTCCCCTTCCTTGTCGTAAAAGACCTGATCGACGATCTTGGCCTTGTAGATTGTCCCGTCGGTGCCAGGGAACTCGATCACCTCGCCCATCCGCTTCGGACCATGCTTGACCAGACCCATGGCAATGCCACGGCCCAGATTGGCCGAATAATAGGTCGAGGTGACGCGCCCGATGGTGTTTTTCTGGCCATTGGCGTTGACACCATTGCCGACCGCATAGGCGCCATCCGGCAGGACCGACCCGTCTACGGTTTCCAGACCCACCAGCTGCCAGCGGTCGGGATCGGCCATGTGGCTGCGGGAATGCGCGCGTTTGCCGAGGAAATCCTCTTTCTTCTTCGACAGCGCCCAGTTGAGCCCCAGATCCTGCGGGATAACGGTCCCGTCAGTCTCGTCGCCGATCATGATAAAGCCCTTTTCGGCCCGCAGGATGTGCAGACATTCGGTGCCATAAGGCATCACCCCGAATTCCTTGCCCGCCTCCATCAACGCAGTCCAGAACGCCTGACCTTCGGAGGCCGCAACCGCGATCTCGTAGGACAATTCGCCCGAGAAGGAGATGCGATAGGCCCGCGCCTTGAAGCCGCCGATTTCCCCATCACGCCATTCCATGAAGGGCAGCGCCTCCTTGGAGACATCCATACCGCCGCCCGCTTTTTCATTCAGCTTTTCCAGCACCTTGCGGGCGTTGGGGCCCACGACGGCGACCTGCGCCAGCTGTTCGGTGACATTGGCAACATAGACTTTCCAGTCCCACCATTCGGTCTGCAGCCATTCTTCCATGTGGCCATGGATCCGCTCGGCACCGCCGGTGGTGGTGTGGCAAAGCCAGGTGTCCTCGTCGATCCGGGCAACCACGCCGTCGTCGATCAGGAAACCGTTCTCCGAACACATCAGACCATAGCGGCATTTGCCCGGCTTCAGCGTCGACATCATGTTGGTATACATCATGTCGAGGAACTTGCCCGCATCCGGCCCTTTGACGACCAGCTTGCCGAGGGTCGAGGCATCCAGCAGGCCGAGGTTCTCGCGGGTGTTCTTCACCTCGCGGTTCACCGCGTCATGCACGCTCTCGCCGGAGCGAACATAGGCGTAGGGGCGACGCCACTGGCCAACCGGTTCCCAATCCGCCCCGTTGCTGTCGTGCCAGTCATACATCGGCGTCTTGCGCAGCGGCTGGAAGATCTCCCCGCGGGCCTCACCGCCGATCGCCCCCATCGAAATCGGGTGATAGGGCGGTCGGAAGGTGGTGGTGCCCACTTGCGGGATTTCAGACCCCAGCGCATCAGCAAGGATCGCCAGACCGTTGATATTGCTCAACTTCCCCTGATCCGTCGCCATGCCCAGCGTGGTGTAGCGCTTGGTATGTTCGACGCTTTCGAACCCTTCGCGCGCGGCCAGCTGCACATCCGACACTTTGACGTCGTTCTGATAGTCCAGCCAGGTTTTCATCCGCAGCTTGATGTCGGCCTTGGCAGGCATCAGCCAGACCGGCTCCATCGCCGTCTCTGTCGGGGCATCACCAACGGGCGCGGTGCCTGCCTTGACCTTGCGGCCAGCGGCCTTGGCTGCCGCCTCGCCTGCGGCCTGCGCATCGCTCAGCGCCTCCGCCAGACCAGCGGCGCCATTGGCAGCCCCCGCCGCAATCACAAAACCCTTGCCATCCGCACCCAGCGGCGGACGGGTGGCATCGGGGCGGAAGTTCGCATGGGTCTGATCCCAGACGAGCTTGCCACCGCAATGGGACCACAGGTGCACAACCGGCGACCAGCCGCCGGACATCGCGACCGCATCGGCCTCGACCTCCTCCTGCGCACCACCCTCGCCGTTCTGGGCACAGATCGCCACCGAGGTGACGCGCTTGCCGCCTTTCACCTTGGCAATGGCCCGGCCACATTCGACGCGGATGCCCAGCTGACGAACCTCTTCCATCAGCGCGCCGCCGCCGCTGTCGCGGGCATCCAGCACGCGCACCACCTCGACACCCGCAGCATGCAGCGCAATCGCGGTGCGATAGGCGTCATCATTGTTGGTGGCCACAACCACTTTCTGGCCGGGTGTCACCCCCCAGTTCACCGCATAGTCGCGCATCGAGGCCGCCAGCATCACGCCCGGCACATCATTGCCCGCAAAGGACAAAGGCCGTTCAATCGCACCGGTCGCCGTCACAATCTGGCTGGCCCGGATCCGCCACAGACGGTGGCGCGGACCACCCTGCCCCGGCGCATGATCGGTCAGACGCTCATACCCCAGCGCATAGCCGTGATCATAGACGCCCGCGCCCATGCAGCGGTCGCGCAGCAGCACATTGTCCATGCCCCGCAGCTCGGCGAGGGTTTTCTCGACCCAAGCGCCGGGTTCCATCCCGTCGATGGTGCCGCCATCAACCGGCGCGCGGCCACCCCAATGGTTGTGCTGCTCCAGCAGCAGAACCTTGGCACCGGACATCGCCGCAGCCTTGGCCGCCTGCAAACCCGCAACACCACCACCAATCACCAGCACATCGACGAAATAATAGAAATGCTCGTAGGTGTCGGCGTCCTTCAGCTCCTTGTCGGGCGCTTTGCCCAGACCGGCGGACTGGCGGATGATCGGCTCGTAGACATGTTTCCACAGCGGACGCGGGTGGATGAACATCTTGTAGTAGAACCCCGCAGGCAGGAACCGCGCCAGCGCGTTATTGGCCACGCCCACGTCGAACTCAAGGCTCGGCCAATGGTTCTGCGACTGCGCCGACAGGCCCGAGAACAGCTCGGTCGTGGTGGCGCGCTGGTTGGGTTCAAACCGGTCGCCGGTGCCCAGACCCACAAGCGCATTGGGCTCTTCCGGGCCAGCCGCAACCAGACCGCGCGGGCGGTGATATTTGAACGAGCGGCCAACCATCATCTGGTCATTGGCCAACAGGGCCGACGCCAGCGTATCGCCTACATAGCCCTTCATCCGCTTGCCGTTGAAGGTGAATTCGATCGGTTTGGAGCGGTCGATCAACCGGCCGTTTTTGGCAAGGCGCGTGCTCATGTGGCGGACCTTTCGCAAGAGAGGGCGACGAAAAGGGAGGTAACGTTCAGACAGGCGATCATTTCAGATCCCGCCATGTCCAGCCGGGACGCTTGGCCGTGACCGCATCCAGAATGTCCTTGGGCGGCTCGGTGGTCTGGGCGCTGTAGGTGCCAAAAACCTCAAGCGTGGTGGTGCAGCGCGCAGCATGGAACCACTTGCCGCAGCCATTGGCATGGCGCCAGCGCTCAAAATGCACGCCCTTGGGGTTTTCGCGCATGAACAGATAGTCATGAAACTCGTCATCCGACGAGCCGGGACCAAAACGCTTCAGATGCGCCTCGCCACCAGCGGCCAGTTCAGTTTCTTCGGCTTTGACGCCGCAATAGGGGCATTCAAGGATCAGCATTTCACCACCATTTCTTGGGTAGAGCGCAGGAAGACACACAAGGTGTTGACACATTTCCGAACACAGGACACACTGGAACATAATGCGAACATCAAAAAGGTACCGTAATGAGCAACCTTAGAATTCTCACTCTCTACGGAGCATCGGGGGGACGGTACGATTTCTCGGTCTACCCCCCAGCTTCTGACTTCGGACACTTCGGAGGAATTTACGCGTTCATGGCGCGAGATTTTCGAACTGACCTGTTTAACGTTCTGTACGTAGGCATCGCTTCCGACTTCACAACTAGGTTTGGCGACCATGAAAAATGGCAACCCGCCTGCAACATGGGGGCTAACTCCGTTGGCATCATCTTCAACGAGAACGAGTTCTCTCGAAGAGCCACTGAAACCGACCTTATAAAGGGCCTGAACCCGCCCCTTAATGTTCAACACAATGTTCTTGCAGGTACCGCACCAGGCTTGAGCGGACTCGCAAACGCGTTGAGCCGATATGGAAGCAATAACTAACATCAGTGCGCCACACCGGCAGCAACGCTCTCGTCGATGAACTTGCCTTCCTTGAAGCGCATCATCGAAAACTCTTCGGCCAGCGGCGAATGACCTGTGGCCATCAGCTCGGCCATCGCCCAGCCAGAACCCGGGATCGCCTTGAAGCCGCCGGTACCCCAGCCTGCGTTGACAAAGATATTGCCAACCGGTGTCTTGGAGATCAGCGGCGAGCGGTCGCCGGTCACATCCACGATCCCGCCCCACTGGCGCAGCATCTTCAGACGGCTGACCATCGGGAAGGTCTCGTTGAGCGCGCGCACGGTTTCCTCGATATGATGGAAAGATCCGCGCTGGGTGTAGTTGTTGAACCCGTCGGTGCCGCCGCCGATGACCATCTCGCCCTTGTCGGACTGCGACATGTAGCCATGCACGGTATTGGCCATCACAACCACATCCATGCAGGGTTTGATCGGCTCGGACACCAGCGCCTGCAGCGCCACGCTTTCCACCGGCAGACGGAAACCCGCCATGTCCGACAGATGCGAACAATTGCCCGCAACCACCATGCCCAGCTTGTCGCAGTCGATGGCGCCCTTGGTGGTGTCGACGCCAACCACGCGGCCATTCTCATTGCGCACGCCGGTGACTTCACACTGCTGGATGATGTCCATACCCATGTTGGAACAGGCCCGCGCATAGCCCCAGGCCACCGCATCGTGACGCGCGGTGCCGCCGCGTTCCTGCCAGAGGCCGCCCAGAACCGGATAGCGCGGCCCTTCGAGGTTGATGATCGGCACCAGCTCCTTCACGCGCGCAGGCTCAATCCATTCGGTCTGCACGCCCTGCAGGGCATTGGCATGGGCGGTGCGCTTGTAGCCGCGCACCTCATGCTCGGTCTGCGCCAGCATGATCACGCCGCGCGGGCTGAACATCACGTTGTAGTTGATGTCCTGGCTCATCGTCTCATAGAGCGAGCGCGCCTTCTCATAGATCGCCGCCGAGGGATCCTGCAGGTAGTTGGAGCGGATGATGGTGGTGTTACGCCCGGTATTCCCGCCGCCCAGCCAGCCCTTTTCCAGAACGGCGACATTGGTGATGCCGAAATTCTTGCCAAGGAAATAGGCTGTGGCCAGACCATGCCCCCCGGCCCCGACGATGATCACATCATAGTGGCGTTTCGGTTCAGGCGAGCGCCAGGCGCGTTCCCATCCGGTGTGGTAGCGCAGCGCCTCACGCGCGACAGCAAAGGCAGAATAACGTTTCATGGGCGAATCCGTGGTTCGAGACTGCTACCGGGTATGCACCACAGATCGCCCCGGGCTGCGCCGTTTATCGTCGCAATCGTGCATGGTTGCGACATGCGGACCCAAAGACGACGCGCCGCCGCCGCTATGCCAGCCAGTTTGCCCGAAGCTGTAGGCTGAGCTTTGCCTGTGCTTTGGCGCGCAGGCGGCCCTCCGACCAGCCGGGACAGCGCGCCGCAGCAGTTAGGCCTTTTTTCCGCGCCTGCGCCCCTATACATGAGTGTGAAACTGCGGGAGCCGCCATGACCTTCTGGATTGTCATCAGTCTTATCACGCTGGCCACGGCCATTCTGCTGTCCCTTGTGCTACTGCGGGGCCGTGACAGCGGCGCGCCTGCTGCGGCCTATGATCTTCAGGTCTATCGCCAGCAGCTGCGCGACGTGGACAAGGATCTGGCGCGTGGCGTGCTGCAGGAGGGTGACGCCGAACGGGTCCGCACAGAGATTTCGCGCCGCATCCTGACCGCCGATGCCCAGGCGCAGGCCGCCGCCACCGGCCGCTCGCAGCCGCGCCTGCTGACCGGCGCAACCGCTGTTGTGCTGACCGCTGGGATCTGCGCCGGCACCTATCTGCTCTATGCCAATCTCGGGGCACCCGGATACAGCGATCTGGGCCTGCAGCTGCGGATTGATGCCGCCGCCGAACGCGCCGCCAGCCGCCCCTCGCAGGCCGAAGCCGAGGCCGATGCCCCGGCCCGCCCCGAACGCGTGGTGGAACCCGGATATGCGACCCTGGTCGATCAGCTGCGCGAAACCGCCGCCGCCCGCACCAACGACGCCCAGGGCCAGGCGCTGCTCGCCCAGCATGAGGCGAACCTCGGCAATTTCGCCGCCGCCGCACAGGCCAAGGCCAATTACATCCGCATCATGTCCGGCGACGTCGAGGCGCGCGATTTCGGCGAGCTGGCAGAGCTGCAGATCATGGCCGCAGGCGGCTATGTCTCCCCAGAGGCCGAGGACGCCCTGCGCACCGCACTGACGCTCAACCGCTTTGATGGCGGCGCGCGCTACTACTGGGGGCTGATGATGGCGCAGATCGGCCGCCCGGACCTCGCCTATGAGGTCTGGAGCGAGACCCTGGCCATGGGCCCGGAGGGCGCCCCCTGGATCACCGCCATCTCCGCCCAGATCGAGGATATCGCCTATCGCGCCGGGGTCGACTATACGCCGATCGCCCCGGGCAGCAGACCGGCCCCCGGCGGACCCCCGGCGCTCTCGGGTCCCAGCCAGGACGATATCGCCGCGGCCGGGGAGATGAGCGCGCAGGAACGCCAGCAGATGATCCGCGGCATGGTCGAGGGGCTGTCGCAGCGGCTGGCCGACAGCGGCGGCACACCGCAGGAATGGGCGCGGCTGATCGGCGCCCTTGCCGTGCTGCAAGAGACCGAGCGCGCGCAGGCGATCTACGCGGAGGCACAAGAGGTCTTTGCCGAGATGCCAGAGGCGCTCGCCACCATCACCGAAGCCGCGAAAAATGCAGGACTGACCCAATGATCCATGACGACTTCGAAGCCTTCGCCGCAGCCGTCCCCGCCTTCACCCCGATTGCGGGGCTGGATTTTGGCGACAAAACCGTTGGTGTCGCCATCTCCGACCGTATGGGCACCGTGGCGACGCCGCTGGAAACCATCCGGCGCAAGAAATTCACCCTGGATGCCGACCGCCTGTTCGAGATCGTCAAGACCCGAGAGGTCGGCGCCCTGCTGCTGGGGCTGCCGCGCAATATGGACGGCTCCGAAGGGCCGCGCTGCCAGAAAACCCGCGCCTTTGCCCGCAATCTGGCCAAGCTGACCGAACTGCCGATCGGCTTCTGGGACGAAAGGTTGAGCACGGTCGCCGCCGAAAGGGCGCTTCTGGAGGCGGATACGAGCCGAAAGCGTCGCGCAGAGGTGATCGACCATGTTGCCGCATCGTATATCCTGCAAGGGGCGCTGGATCGCATGCGCCATATCAAGGCGGGATAAAACGCATGAGTGACGAGGTCTGGAAACGTGACGAGGTGCAGTCCCCCTGCATCCAAATCTGTGTCGTCCACCCCGAGGCGCGGATCTGCACCGGCTGCTATCGCTCCATCGACGAAATCACCCGCTGGTCAAAGATGAGCAACGAAGAACGCGCCGAGCTGCTCGCAGCCCTGCCCGACCGCGCCAAGGAGCTGACCAAGCGCCGCGGCGGCCGCAGCGCCCGCCTAAACCGCAGCTAACGCGGCGCGCGGCACATGTCTCGCGGCAACGGATAACGGGCTGACAGCGCTCGGCTTTTGCCCGCCAATGGTTGCGCACGCCCCGGTAACCTTCTGAAAATCATGCGGAACAACTGCTGACCCATTGTTTCGCACGCGAAACATTCAGGCAGGGATGCTGACCTTTCCCGGCTAGCCCTCCGCCAGCCACCTCTGGGTCCAATCCGCCAGCTCGGGGCGGAAATAGGCGATCATGCGCCCCTCTTCGGGGGCGCTGGCCCCCTCGGCCCATGGCGCGACACCATGCAGGCACAGCCGGTGCATCAGATAGGCCTCACCGGGGCGGGCTGAAACCGTGATCCTTGGGCAGGTGTCAAACACCTCCCGGCGGGCAGCGGTATAGGCGTCGGTCACATCCACCTCGCCCCATTGCTGCGCAGGGACGCCCTGAAACAGCGCTGCAAAGGCGCGGCGCATGATCACATGGCTGCCCTCCCAGATCACCAGCGGCGAAGCATCGGGACTGCTGACATTCAGCGGCAGCCCCAGCACCCAGGCATGGGGTTCCTCGACCCGGCGGCGGCGGGTCTCCCCGAACATCTTCACCCCGTCCACATGCGCCGCGTCGCGGTTGATCCGGTAGCGCAGCGCCGCCTCCCCCTCACCGGGGCGCGGCCGTGGATAGCCCGGAAAGACAGAGGAGACCTGCGCGCGATGCAGATCCGGCAGGCCGCCAAGATGGGCGCTGATGAAGTCGATGGCGGGGCCGGCCAGCGGCGGCCCCTCCGGCAGCTGGCCGCGCCCGTCATTGGGCAGCGCATCAACACCGATGAACCAGGTGCCCTCACATTGCAGCCAGTCGGCATTGGTCGGATCGTTAAGGGCCCGGATCCCGGCCTGATGGGCGTGGCGCGCCCAGGCCAATGTGGCAGCATGGGCCGGAAAATCACACCACCCCTTTGTCAAGAACCGCTGCCAATCCATTGCAAAACCTTACCAATACCTGAAATCAGAAACCCAGAGACTTGCGCAGCATATTGAGCGCAACAAGGATCAGAAAGACTGCAAACACCCGTTTCAGCGGTTTCGGATCCATCGCATGGGCCAGCTTCACCCCCCAGGGGGCGGTGATCAGCGTCATCGCGATCACCACCACAAAGGCAACCATATTGACCGCCCCCAGCGTCAGCGGCGGGCGCGTCGACGGATCAATCGGCAGGAACAGAAAGCCAATCACCGACGGCACCGCGATGATCACACCAAAGCCCGCCGCCGTGGCCACAGCCCGGTGAATAGGCGTTGCATGCAGGCTCATCAATGGCACGCCAAAACTGCCGCCGCCGATGCCCATCAGCACCGACAGGAACCCGACCATGGGGGACAGGATGATGCGGCGCGCGCCCTTGGGCATCTCGTTGCCCAGCCGCCAATCTGAGCGGCCAAAGGCCATGTAACAGCCAATCACCAGCGCCAGCACGCCAAACAGCGCCTGCAATGTGGTTGACCGCAAAGAGGCCGCAACCGTGACTCCGACGATGGCGCCGATGGCAATTCCCGGCCCCCAGCCGCGCAGGATGTCCCAATCCACGGCACCCTTCTTGTTGTGGCTCATCACCGAGCGCAGAGAGGTCACGATGATCGTCGCCAGAGACGTTGCCAGACACATCTGCATCAGCTGGTCGCCCCCATAGCCCAGCGTCTGAAACACGTAGAAAAACGCAGGTACCAGAACGATGCCGCCACCAACCCCCAGCAGGCCCGCCAGAACCCCGGCCACCGCGCCTGTCACGATCAAGAGACCGGCCATCTGCGCCAGCACGGCAGGCTCCGGCCACAGGGTGGCAGTGGTCACAAGACTGGTTGTCAGGGCTGACATCGGCGGCTCTCCTCTTACCCGGATCAGCGGCCGCAGACCGCCCCCATCCGCAGCGGATATGGGCGGCTGTCTTGCGCTGACATTCCCATCCCCTAGCATGGGCGGGCAAAAATTGTCTCAGGAATTCGTGCGGCTTAGCAGCCAATGGCGGTGACCCGTGGTCGCAGGGCTGCGCCGGTGGATCCGCGCCCTGCCCCTCCGCGCGCCGGTGGATCAGGCCGCGAGGCCTGTCACCTGCTCCAGGGCGGTCTGCACCAACCTTGTATCTGCGCCCGGTCGGCTGGCGCCTTCGGACAGCACCCGCCGCCAATTGCGCGCTCCCGGACGGCCTGCAAACAGCCCCAGCATATGCCGGGTGATCTGATGCAATCGCGCACCTTGCGCCATCTGATCGTCGATATACCCCAGCATCTGCCCGACAACCGCGACCGGATCGGTTCCGCTGCCGCTGCCAAAAATGAGCGGATCCGCCTGTGACAGGATATCGCTGGGCTGATGATAGGCGGCGCGACCGATCATTACGCCGTCAAGGCCCCGTTCCAGATGCAGGAGCGCATCCTCCAGACGTGCGACCCCTCCGTTGAGCGAGATATGCAGCTGCGGGAATTCCGCCTTCATCTGATGCACGATCTCGTAGTCGAGGGGCGGGATATCGCGGTTTTCCTTGGGGCTCAGTCCCTTTAGCCAGGCTTTGCGCGCGTGGATCGTCACCCGCTCGCAGCCCGCCGCCGCGATCTGTTCAAGAAAGGCAGGCAGCACCTCCTGCGGGTCCTGGTCATCAACGCCAATGCGGCATTTCACCGTCACCTCGACATCGACCTTTGCCCGCATCGCAGCAACACAATCGGCCACCAGATCCGGCGTTTTCATCAGCACGGCGCCAAAGGCCCCCGACTGCACCCGGTCGCTCGGGCAGCCACAGTTGAGATTGATCTCATCATAGCCCGCCTCGGCGCCGAACACGGCAGCCTGCGCCAGCTCCTCCGGGTCAGAGCCGCCCAGTTGCAGCGCCACCGGATGCTCTTCGGCACTGAAGTCCAACAGATGCAACGCCCCGCCCCGCACCAAGGCAGGTGCCGTTACCATCTCGGTATAAAGCAGCGCCTCACGGCTCAGCAGCCGGTGCAGATACCGGCAATGGCGGTCGGTCCAGTCCATCATGGGCGCCACAGAAAGACGCGCCGCGTTCCGAACTTCGGAAAACCTTATTTCTTCTTGGTTTTTCGAGTTTTCCATTGTCACCGTTTCCCTCGATCTGGCCCGATTCAGCCCCGTTATCGGGTGCGGCGCTACAGACTGTAGCACCGACGGCGCCGTGTAGCACTGTTTCCACCCCAAGTTCCAGCACCCGCCTGCAAGCGCTGCTAAGCCAATGCCCCCATCTGTTCTGCCCCTGACGACGATAGCGGACTGATCAGCTGGGGCCGATCAAATGGATTGGGCGCGTTCTGGAAACAGTCCGGGTTTTCTAGAAAAATTTAGCTAAACATTGACCATCATTATTAACCATTTCCGGGCAATTTGGCCCAATTTTCTCCGTAAATCTATTGATGCCCCGCTTTCGTGCTAGACGATTTGAAATCCGTTAATTCACGATTTCCGTTGTACGAAGGAAAGATGATGCCCGTAAATCCGGTGAGCCCCGTCAGAGGTACAGTCAACGCAGACACGATCATGGGCACGGCGGACGCGGATACGCTCGTTGGGCTGGGGGGCGACGACAGCCTGATCGGAGATGCGGGCAATGATTCACTTGTCGGCGGCAGCGGGAATGACACGCTGCGGGGGGGGCACGGCGACGATACCCTCATAGGCGGTGACGGCGATGACGAAATCGAGGGGCTATACGGCAATGATGTGATCGACACAGGCGCGGGCAATGACCATGTTTTTGGCCGCGACGGTGATGATCTTATCTTTGGGCGCAGTGGTGACGACCATCTGATTGGCAGCATTGGCACCGACACTGTCTATGGCGGCGACGGCAATGACGTGCTGGCCGGCAGCCAAGGCAATGATGAGATCCATGGCGGGAACGGAAACGACATCGCGTTCATCGGTACGTTCGAAGACTCCGACCGGATTTTCATGGATGCGGGCGATGATATTGTCGATGGCGCCCTGGCCGGTTCGTCGTTTTATGCAGAAGGCGGCTCGGGCAGCGACACGATGACCGCAGGTGTTGGCAACGACACGCTGCTGGGCGGCAGCGGAGATGACCTGCTGAGCGGCGGCAGCGGCAATGACCTGCTTTCCGGTGGCGGCGACAGCGATACAATTTCCGGCGGCGATGGCGACGATATCTTTCTGATCCAAGACGTGCCGGGCCGCCTGTTGATCACCGATTTCGGCGCAAATGGCGCTGCGGATATGATCGATCTGTCGGAGCTGACCGGCTATGGTTCAGCGGAGGCGGTGTCGTCCGGCATGACCTTCGGCCCCTATCAGACCACGTTGAACCTCAATGTCACCGGTGGGGAGCTGGTGATCACGATCCAGCATCAAACACCCCTGACGGCGGCGGATCTTGGGCTGTCGGGCGCCTTGACCGGTACCGACACCGGCGAAGGTCCGACCGAATTCGGCGGCGGTGATACCGGCAGCGGTGGCACAGGCCCCGACACACCTCCGCCTGATGTCGACACAGGCACCGGCACAGGCACAGGCGGAACTGGCGGAACTGGCGGAACTGGCGTCACCTATACGCTGGCCGGGCAGGACGCTGCTATATTCGTGGTTGATCCTGACACTGGCGATGTCTCCTATCAGGATTGGTTCACGCCAAATTACGAAGAGGTCTGGGACCTGGACCGGGACCATATCTATGAAATCTCTGTCATCGGGACCGATGCGAATGGTGCCGAAGTCAGCCAGCAGAATCTGGAACTGGTTGTCAGCGAAACCGGTGCCACCTGGCAGGACGCCACTGGCGACATCCCCAATCCTGGCAACGGCGGCTCGGATCAGCAAGACCCCGGTGCAGGCGTCTGGGAGGGGGAAAACGCTGCCGGTGTAACCTACACGCTGACGGGGCAGGACGCCGCGATATTCCTGGTTGATCCTGACAGCGGCGATGTCTCCTATCAGAGCTGGTTCACGCCCAACTACGAAGAGGTCTGGGATCTGGACCGGGACCATATCTATGAAATCTCCGTCATCGGGACCGATGCGAATGGTGCCGAAGTCAGCCAGCAGGACCTGGAACTGGTTGTCAGCGAAACCGGTGCCACCTGGCAGGAAGTCGGAGGAGACACCTCCGATCCTGACGACGGTGTTACCGACCCGGGTGATCCTGTGCTGGAGACGGATTACCTCAATGGCGATGCCGATGATGAGCTGTTGACCACCTTTGATGCGTTGGCCGACCGGTATCTTGACGCACGGGGTCATGCCACAGCGCCGATTTTCAATGGCTCGGTTGACTGGCATTCCAGCGTGCATGCTCATCTGGCCAATGTTGCGGCCTACGAGGCCACTGGCGATCAAGCCGGGTTGCAGGCCTTTGCCGATGACCGTTTTTCCGCCGAGGACGTGCAGGGCGAAATCGACCTCACCCATAACGACCCTTATGGCTGGGCGTGGCTGCTGAAACTGGACACCAAGCTTCAGGACAATGGCATCGACAACCTGGCACCTGCCGGTGATCATTTTGCCGCCGAACTGGAGGCCCGTCTGTCCCAGCGCATTGAAGCCGGAACTTCCGATGCGGGTACGGGCTCCTACGGTGATGCAAACTGGCAGATCGCAAATCTGATCCAATACGCCCAGCATCAGAACGATGCACCGGCTGAAGCGCGTTACATGCAGATGTTTGAGCAAATTCAGTCGGATACGAATGTATCCGGGGAGACGGAAATTGATGAGGGCGATTTCTTTTCGTCGCTTTCGCTCTCGGCCTATGCCCATGTGATTGCGGGAGAAACAGATACGGCGCTGTTTGACGACATCCATACCCAGATGTTGCAGAGCGTCACCGATGGTTCGCTTGCAGAGCTGCTGGATACCGAAGGTGCACGTCTGGATGCGGGGGTCGGGTTTTCGCATTCGGCTGGTATCGCGATCTCTTCGGCCTATGGCTATTGGGCGATGTTTGCCGAAACAGAGAACCCGGCCTTTTATCATGCCTATTCGAATGTTGTGGAATGGACCGAAACTTATGCTGCGGAAATGGGCGCCAACATCGGGCCTGGCCATTGGCTGCCGAACTTCGCGTCTTTTGCAGCCGACCTGCCGACGCAGCTGCCGGTGGCTGACCCGGATGGCAGCCTGACCACGCAGATTGATGACTGGGTGCCCGGCGCCGGCGGCGATGGTGCAGATATCCTGATCGGCGGCAATGACAATGATCTGCTTTCCGGAGGGGCGGGCGATGATCTGCTGGACGGCCAGGGCGGCAAGGATACCCTGGACGGCGGCACTGGCGATGACACCCTGCGTGCCGGTTTTGACGATGGCACCGGCGATGTCTTTATCGGTGGCGCGGGCAGAGATACCTATGACATCGCAAATTCCGATGTCAGCGTTTATGGGTTCAATATCGATCTCCGAGATGGCACGGATCAATACGGCAATACCTACTCGGGTATCGAGAACATTCTGGGCAGCGATACGAATGATCGGTTGCTTGGCAACGGCTCGCGCAACTATCTGCATGGCGGCAATGGCAATGACACGCTTTCCGGGCGGTATGGCGCTGATGTGCTCGACGGCGGCAACGGCAAGGACATCCTGCGTGGCGGCCACGGCAACGACACGTTGCGCGCGGGTTTTGACGACGGAACCGGCGACGTGTTTGATGGTGGCGCGGGGAGCGATACCTATGACATCGCGAATTCAGATGTTCGCGGCTATGGCTTCAACATTGATCTCAACACGGGAACGGATCAGTACCACAACAGCTACACCCGCATTGAAAACATTCTGGGCGGCACCGCCGATGACACATTGCGTGGCGACGATGCGGACAACTACCTGAATGGCGGCGACGGCGATGATATCCTCAATGGCCGCGCGGGTGACGATGTTCTGACCGGCGGCGCAGGGAACGACGTCTTTGCCGTGACGGCGGATACCGGGTCAGTGCAGATCACCGACTTTGGGCAAAACGGCGACGCTGATCAGATTGATGTCTCTGCTCTGACTTCTTTCTTCGCCGATCCCCAAGCCCTGATGGCAGCCTTGAGCCATTCCGACGGGCAGACCAGCTTCAATATTGAGCTTGATGAGGGAACCAGACTGGTGACGATCCAATCCGATCAGGAGCTTGAGGAAGAAGACTTCATCTTCTGATCGGGAGAATGGCAGGCAGGGTTCGAAAGCTGCTGCGGTCGCGTTAGGCGCCGCACCCTGCCTGCGTCCAGGCCGCTGATCGGTCAGATCAGCGGGCGCGTTTCGGGTTTTTCCAGATCGACAAGCGCTAGGTCTGCCAGCGCCTGAAGATCCGTGATCGACAAGAGCCCGTTCTGCCATTCGGCAAGGCCCGCATCCCGCAGCACCTTAAGCCGCTTGTTGGTGTGGACCAGCGACAGACCGAGGGCATCCGCCAAATCCTGCTGACGATAGGCCAGCGGAACCGTATTGCCGACCTCAAGACCGACAGCGCGCAGCCGCAGGTAGATTTTCACCAGCGCCCAGGCAATCCGCTGCGAAGCGTCGCGCTGCCCGAGCGAAGCGATGGTCTCGCCGAGGAAATGCTCCTCCACGGCGGCGATCCAGGTCAGATCATAGGCCCGCGCCGGGTTCTGTTCAAACAGGCTAAAGGTCTCGGACCGGCGAAACACGCAGAGCGTCATTGCTGTTGTCGCCTCGACCGAATGTTTCATCTCCCCCATAAGACCGGCCTGCAAACCGATGAAATCACCAGGAAAAATAAAGTTGATCACCTGCCGACGGCCATTCTCCAACGTGGTGTAGCGGGTCCCCATCCCTTTTAGCACGGTGTAGAGCTGCGGGCTGTTTGACCCTTCCAGCAGGATCGTGGTGCCCGGATCGACAACCAGTTCGCCGGTCTTGAACCCTTGGGTAAACGCCAGCTCCTGCTCCGTCATCGGCGTGAACACATCACGATGCCGCAGGGGACAATCTTTGCAATCGGTGGTCGACACTGGATTATTCCCTAAATGGTATGTCACAGATTAATGCGAGCAGGCTGAATTCGGCGCAGAATGCACGAAACGAAGGTCTATCAGCTTATGCAAGACGATGTTCCGGTCAATACGACCGCTGCGGAAACCCCAATTTATATCATTGCAACACAGGATCATCTGACCACCTGCGATATCTCAGATACAATTCATGAATGCGAGACCAACGCCGAGGTGCTGTGCCATCCGTCGATCGACGCGGCCATGCCGGATATCTGCAAGAGCCACACTCTGGCCGTGGTCTTTGCCGAGGTCGGCAGTGCACAGATCGACCAGCTGAAACTGGACGAGATCATTGCGGCGCGGTCTGGCACATTGGTTCTGATGGGCACCCGGGCTGAGGCTGAACTGGAGCTTGCCGACATAGGCACCTACCCCTGGCCCGTGCTGTTTCGCCCGTTTTCGGCGTCAATGATCAAGAGCTGGCTGACGCCGCGGCGCAAGGGGGCCAGGAAACCTGCCGGGAACAATTCGCAAGCTGAAACGTTGTCTCCTCATCTGCGGATCGTGGACTAACCTTTTGGAGGAGAGAGAGAATGCTTGGTTGGGCAATTACATTTCTGGTCGTGGCGCTGATCGCGGCCCTACTCGGATTTGGCGGCATCGCCGGGGCATCGGCAGGCATCGCCAAGATCCTGTTCTTCATATTCCTGGTGCTGTTCGTCGTGGCCATGGTCATGCGCGCACTCAAGGGTAAGCCGCCGGTCTAAACGCCGTCTGGCCAAATCCCGCCGGTTTAAGCCCCGCATGGGTCGGCATCTCATGACCTGATAGCCGGTGTTACATGTCTCGGCGCGCCAATACCCCTTCTGGGTCAGCGGCGCGCCGTTTTTGCTTTTGCACGCGGCTGCTCAGCCGGCCGCCTTGCCGGGAAGATATCCACCGATTTCCGCGCTCGCCTGTTCCCACTCGGCCATGAGGGGCATCAGATCGGGCATGGCGTCCATCTCCGAATGTTCAAGCGTCAGCAGGGCCTCCCGCAGCGCGGTAAAGCCCAGCACCGCGGCGGAACCAGCGAGCCTGTGTGCCTCCTGCCGGTGCGCCTGCCCCAGCTCATCTGCCGCGCGCAGATCGGTCAGGAACTGATCGACCTCGTCACTGTAGACGTGCAGGAACTGCGCCCCACGTTCAGCACCAAGCGCATGAAAAAATTGCGTTATATCCGATTGCCCCTCGGCTGGCTGCGGTGCAGGCTGCGCCATGGGCATTTGGCTGTGAGGCGCGGCAGGCAGCTGTGCGGGCGGCTGTCCGGCGACCTCTTTTACGGCGCTGCGTTGCATTCTGGCGCGGCGTGAAATCACCTCTGCCAATGCCTGCTTGCTCACCGGCTTGGTGACCACTTCGGCAAGCCCGCCTGCCAGGATTCGTGCGTGATCCTGCTGCCCGACATGGGCCGTCAGCGCGACAATCTGCGTGCCCTCCGCCAGCGCCTCGGCGCGGATGCGGCGGGTGGCCTCGATCCCGTCTACTTCAGGCATGCTGATGTCCATCAGGATCAGATCAAAATCCTCGCGCCGTGCGGCCTCCACCCCTTCGGCGCCCCCCTCGGCCAGCACCACCTCATGCCCAAGCGTGATCAGCATCCGTTCGACAAGAATACGATTGATTTCATTGTCTTCGACCACAAGGATCCGCGCGCACTGTGCCTCATCCGCGGCTGTATCGCCGGGCTGCGGAGACGTCTGTTCCGCATTCGCAATCAGCGGCGTATCGGGGGTCGCCTGACCGATCCGCCCGCGCCCGTCCGAGGCCGGCAGTGGCAGCGAAATGGTGAACAGGCTGCCCTCCCCCAGCTCACTTTCGCAGGTGATCTCGCCCCCCATCGACACCACGATACGACGGGTGATCGCAAGACCCAGACCGGTGCCTTCGCTGCTGCGCGCATAGCTGGCGTCCAGCCGGATGAAATCTTCAAAGATCCGGTCCAGATCATGCTCAGCGATGCCGGCCCCGGTGTCGGCAATGCAGATCTCCACGGTATCGCTGCCCCTCACCCGCAGCACGTCGATTGACACCGCGCCATCGGTGGTGAACTGCAACGCGTTTTCAACAAGGTTGACCAGCACCTTCTTCAGAGCGACGGGGCGGCCGAGGACTTCGTCACAGGGGCCAAGGCTGCAATGCAGGCTGAGATCGTTGCGGCCGCGGCGCGCCACGGCCTGATGGGAATCGACCAGTTCCTGCACCAGATCGCAAAGATCGAAGATGCGCTGATGTTCATATTCGACGCCGGTTTCCAGGTGTGACAGCTGCAGGACGTCGTTGACATGGGCCATCAGGCGATCGCCGGAGTCGCGGATCGCCGACAGGTATTCACGCTGATCAGCGGTGAGCGGCGTGCCGTCCAGCAGCTCAACCGCGCCCAGAACACCGGTAAGCGGCGTCCGCATTTCGTGGCTCATCACCGTGAGGAGATCCGCCTTTGCCCGTTCACCGGCCAGCGCCTCATCGCGGGCGCGCGTCAGCGCCTCCTCCGCGGCGATGCGGTCAGAAATATCGCGCAGGTAGCTGACAAAGACGGTTTCTTCTGCCGACTGGCTGGCCGTAATCGACAGTTCCACCGGAAAGACCTCGCCGGATTTACGCTTTGCTTCCAGCTGGATACGCCCCTGCCCGATGACCTTGGGCGTCGCCCCGGACCGATAGGCCTGCATGCCCTGCTCATGGGCGTCGCGCAGGTGATCGGGGACAATCAGATCCGCCATATCGGCGCCCGTCGCCTCGCCCCGCGAATAGCCAAAGATCGTCTCGGCGGCGCCGTTGACCTCCTGAATGCGCCCGTCGTCACCAACCACCAGAATGGCATCCAGCGATGATGTGATCATGGCGCGCATCCGGCTGACGGCAAAGCGTGTGCGCTCCGCCAGCCGCTTGCCGCGCTGGTAAAGCCGCCCCATCATCAATGCCGTCAGCCCCAGCGCCACACAGAGCGCGAGGACCACCCACGCCAGCCGGGACAGGATCGCAAAGAGGTTGAGGCGTTTCTCCTCGGTTGTGCGGGCATGTTCCGTCAACCCGGCCAGCGCCAGAACACGCAGATCGGCGCGATTGTCCCGCAGCATGTCCCGCACCTGGGGCAGCCCGAACAGGAGCGCCTCATCCGGGCCGTCGATATAGGTGATCAGCCGGTCGATCCGCGACATGACCCGCGCCAGAACCCGGGCGTTTTCGGGTTCGTCCCGCACCGGTTTGAAGGTGCGGCTTTCGCGGATGGTGGCGACCCGGCTGTAGAGGATGTCGAATTCGCGGCGGACCTGAGACAGATCCTGCTCACTCCGGGCGGAGAGCACCGCGTTTTCCAGTTTCAGCTGTTCGATTTCGGCCTGTGACAGGGTCCATTGCAGGCTGTCGGTGGCGGCGGTTGACAGGCCATCCAGACGCACCAGCACCTCGCGCCCCAGCCGAACGGACTGCACCGCGAGCAAGGCGAGAACCAAGCCCACGGTGATGAGGACGCTGCGCGACAGCAGAGGGTTTTCCCTGAGCCGCACCTATGAAAGACCTGTGCCTATGCCTGTTCGGGTCATTCGCCTATCGTGATCTCCTCAAGCTGCCAGATGCTGCGGGAATAAACCGCCTCGGTACGGTAGGTCGGATCGCTGTCGTAGGGGTAGACAATCCACAACGGGCCCTTGTCGCGGACCGACATTGTTGCGCCATTGCGCTCATAGGCGACCATTGGCCCGCCATTGGTGGCGTCTGAAACCGGAATCTCCACGGCATAATCGTTGATTGCCCGTGCCACGACGACACCGGCCTGATGTTGATCCACACCGACATGGGCCAGCAACGCAGCCAGGCTGACACCGGTAAAGGCCTGTTCGCCGGAGGTCCAGATGGTGCGGGTATCGAACTGGGCGACCGGCAGGCTGCGCAATTCATCCATCGAGAATACGAACTGCTGCGTATCGCCGCCGTTCTGGGGTTTGACGGCAACGGTCAGAACCGTCTCGCCGGATTGGGACGCCCGGGCGTCCTGAGGGGCCAGACCGCAGAGCAATGTGACCGCTGCAAGCAGGGCTACAATGTGGAGGTGCCAGTATTTCATCGCGTCTATCCTTTTGCCTGTGCCATTCCGCCGATTGCGGCCCCGCTACCGGGTGATGCACATTCTTGATCTGGGTCGAACCTGTCACAAACCGCCGTCCAGAGCATCTGTTCCTGCGGATAGACTGCTATTCTTTGGTATAGGATTCGTAACCAGCGCTGCATTTTTTTGGCAATTCCGGCCGATTTTATGCCTCCACGGCCGCAATTATGCGGGGAATACGCGCCTGTACAATGTTCCGGTAACCTCAAAAGGCGCCCCTGCACGCGCTGCGGTTGCGTGGAATTGACTTTTTATCAACCAAATTGAGGGTATGCTGACGTTCAGGCCGGTACTTTGCAGGAGCTTACATGCGTATTCTATTGGCGGACGACCACGACATGGTGCGTGAAACCATTTCCGCTTATCTGACATCAGAAGGCGGCGCGGCAGTAACCTCGACCGTCGATCTGCCCGGCGCGCTGAGCGAGATCGAAGAGAACGGCCCCTATGATCTGGTCCTGCTGGATTACAATATGCCAGGAATGCAGGGGCTGGATGGTTTGGGAACGGCGCTGAAGGCCAATGGCGGCAAGGGGGTTGCGATCATCTCCGGCAGCGCGCCGACCCGGACTGCTCAGGAGGCTCTGGATGCCGGGGCGATTGGCTTCATTCCCAAAACCATGGGCGCCCAATCGCTGCTGAACGCGGTCCGCTTCATGAGTGCCGGCGAAATCTATGTGCCCGTTGAATTGATGCGCAAGGAGGCCGAGGCCCCTGCCCATCCGCTTGCCGAAAAACTCAGCCCGCGCGAGATCGAGGTTCTGGACGGGCTGTGCCGCGGCCTGTCGAACAAGGAAATCGCCCGCGAGCTTGAGTTGCAGGAGGTGACGATCAAGCTGCATGTGCGCACGCTGTGCCGCAAGCTGGAGGCCAAGAACCGCACCCAGGCCGCTCTCACCGCGAAGGAAGCAGGCCTGTTCTAAGGGCTGCGTTGACGGGCAGCTCTCGGCGCCACAAATGACTGCGCCTTTATGTGGGCATGATCGCTGGATCCATCTTGAAGGGGCTGCGATGGGTGGGGCCTGTGGTTGGTGAAACGTATTCTGTGAAAACTGTTGGCTCTGCCCAGCGAGGTCGGCCTGTCGTGAGACGCCGCAGGCGTGCAGAGCTGTGTCTGGGTCCGCGTCTATGTCGGAGCTGGATCGGTGTCCGGCTATGGATCGGTGTCCAGGTCGGGACCAGTCTCCGGGTCAGGACCAGTCTCCGGGTCTGAGCCGTAGGTCTGTGTCGCAGGGCTGTTGATCCCGAAACCGATGCGACGAATCGTGTCCGCCCGATCTGCCAGGAGGTGGAAAGCCGCCTTCGGCAGCTGCCACTTGTTGCGGCGCTCATCCTGCGAGTAGGCGCCTGCGACGGCCCCGGTACAGCTGCGATCTCAGCCGGTGGCCACCTATGCGGTGGTCGATTACATGACGTGGCCGACCACTTGACGTGACCTGGCTGCATCGCGGCTGGCCTTTGCACTCAGAAAACCGGCGCGCGCCTAAGGTGTGATGGCCCAGCGGATCAGCGCCGCGACACAGGCCAGCACCCCGACGCTGGCACACCAGATAACCGCAAACCACAGCAGCCGCCCCAGCGGGTGATGCCTGACCTTTGCTTCGGGACTGGCGCTGCCGCGGGGTGTGGTTGCCCGCTCAGGAGGCTGTTCGGAGGTGCTCAATGATAGCCCTCCTCCGGGTTGATCTTGCCGCGAAATACCCAATAGGCATAGGCGGTATAGGCCAGGATCAGAGGCACCAGCACCACCGCGCCGACCAGCGTGAACATCAGGCTTTCATCCGGGGCGGCGGCTTCGGCGATGGTCAGGCCCGGCGGCACGATGAACGGGTAGAAGCTGATGCCAATGCCGATGAAACCCAGCACAAAGAGCCCAAGTGCTGCCAGAAACGGCTGGGCGTCGCGCGCGCCCTTCAGCCCCTGAAACAGCGCGTAGCTGCACGCCACAACCAGCCCCGGTACCAACAGGCTGAACAGGCTGCCCGGCAGGTTGAACCAGCGGCGGAAATACTCCGGGTCCTGAAACGGGGTGAGCAGGCTGACCAGCGCAATTGCCGCCAATGTGACGACGCCGAGCCAGCGCGCGTAGCCGCGCATCTGATGCTGTAGATCACCCTCGGTCTTCATGTAGAGCCAGGTCGCACCAAGCAGCGCATAGCCGGTCAGCACTGCCAGGCCGGTGATCAGCGAAAACGGGGTCAGCCAGTCCCACCAGCCGCCTGCGTAGGCGCGGCCCTCGATCTCGATCCCCTGTACCAGCGCGCCCAGCGCGATGCCCTGCATGATCGCCGCCACAACAGAGCCGCCAAAGAACGCGACGTCCCAGACGCCACGCCAGCGGGTGGTGCGCCAGCGGTATTCAAAGGCGACACCGCGAAACACCAGCGCCAGCAACATCAGGGTGATCGGCATGTAGAGCGCCGGCATGATCACCGCATAGGCCAGCGGGAACACCGCAAACAGCCCGCCGCCGCCCAGCACCAGCCAGGTTTCATTGCCATCCCAGACCGGGGCGATGGAGTTCATCATGGTGGCCCGATCGCGTTCGGAACCGGCGAAGGGGAACAGGATCCCGACGCCAAGGTCAAACCCATCGAGCACAACATAGGTCAGCACCGCAAAGGCAATGATTCCGGCCCAGATAAAGGAGAGTTCAAACAGCATAGCGAGGACCTCTGTCAGTTGCCTTGTGGGGTGGGTTCATCGGTGACATCGGGATCGACCTGCTGCGCCGGGGTGATCCCTGCGGCCCGGATCGGCCCGTCGCGCAGCCCCAGGTTCCGGGTGGCAGGCACCTTGTTCATCATCCGCAGGATGTAGAAAGTTCCGGCGCCGAAGATGAAGAAATAGACCACGATGAAGGCCGTGAGTGAGGCGGCGACTGCCGGCGCTGCCACCGGTGCCAGACTGTCGGACGTGCGCAGCAGCCCGTAGACGGTGAAGGGCTGCCGCCCGACCTCTGTGGTGATCCAGCCGGCCAGAACCGCAACAAAGCCCATCGGTGCCATCAGGATCGAGGCCCGCTGGAGCCCGCGGTTTTCATAGAGCTGCCCGCGCAGACGCCCCCAGAGCGACCAGAGCGCAAGGCCGAGCATGGCAAAGCCAAGGCCGACCATGACCCGGAAGCTCCAGAAGACGATGGCCACCGGCGGCTCATCTTCATCGGGGATCGTATCGAGCCCTGCCAGCGGTGCGTTCAGGTCATGTTTCAGGATCAGGCTGGAGAGTTTGGGGATTTCAATGGCATAGTCGATTGTCTTGGTCTCGGCATTGGGCAGACCAAAGAGGATGAGCGGGGCGCCGTCGGGATGGCTGTCAAAATGGCCTTCCATGGCCATCACCTTGGCGGGCTGGTGTTCCAATGTGTTCAGCCCGTGCATATCGCCGGCCACGATCTGCATCGGCGCCACCAGAACCAGCATCCACATCGCCATGGAGAACATCCGCCGCGCCGCCACATCGGTCTTGTCGCGCAACAGGTGCAGACTGCCAACACCGCCCACCACCAGTGCCGTGGTCAGGAAGGCCGCCAGCACCATATGCACCAGACGATAGGGGAAGGACGGGTTGAAGACGATCTGCCACCAGTCCTGCGGTACGAATTGGCCCACCTCGTTGATGGCATAGCCCGCCGGCGTCTGCATCCAGCTGTTCACGCTCAGGATCCAAGTGGCCGACATCAGCGTGCCAAAGGCCACCATGGCGGTTGCAAACATATGCAGCCCATCGCCGACGCGGGCACGACCAAACAGCATGATCCCTAGAAACCCGGCCTCCAGGAAAAACGCCGAGAGCACCTCATAGGCCATCAGTGGCCCGAGCACCGGGCCGGTCTTGTCCGAGAACACCGACCAGTTGGTGCCAAACTGGTAAGACATCACGATGCCCGAGACGACCCCCATGCCAAAGGCAACGGCGAAGATCTTTTTCCAGTATTCGAACAGCGTGTAATAGGTGTCGTCCCGGGTCCGCAGCCACAGCGCGTTCAGCACCGCGAGGTAGCTGGCAAGCCCGATGGAAAACGCCGGGAAGATGATGTGAAACGAGACGGTGAACGCAAATTGCATGCGTGCCAGTGTCTCGGCTGTCAGCCCATCGAACATATCTGGTCACTTTCCTAGAAATTGCGCCGCCCGCCTCGGTCTGGCCTGCCGGACAGTGGCGGAGCGAGCGATCCATTGGCACAGAAGTTAGTACGCGGTGGAGAAGTTGCAGGTGGCAGAAAGCCGCAGCGCGGCGACAGGTCTCAGTTATTCCAAGCCTATTCCGCTATGCTAGGCCTCGCGCAGCGACGCGGCAAGCGCGGGTTCAGGACCATCAGGGGCGGATTTACCTGCCGGTTTCCCCGCCCCCGCCAAACCGGACCTGCGGAGCGCGGGCGGCGGCACATTGGCGCAGGCAGAAACGGAGATGCAGATATGACCGAGGCACAGACCCCCTGGATAGAGCGCTTTCCCGGCTTGGCCCGACTGGATGACAAGACCAAGGCGCATATTCTTGCGCAGTCGTCTCAGTTGAGCCTGCCCCGCGGCACGGTGATCTTTGGCCCCGGCAAATCCCCGGAAAACATGCTGTTCCTGCTGGATGGCACCGTACGGGTGCAGCAGGTTTCCGAGACGGGCCGCGAGATCCTGCTGTATCGGATCAACGCGGGCGAAAGCTGCGTGCTGACCACCGCCTGCCTGCTGGCCTATGAGGACTATGCAGCAGAGGGTATTGCCGAAACCGCAGTAACCGCAGCCATCCTGCCCCGTGCAGTGTTTGACGCGCTGGTCGCCGCCTCTGCGGATTTTCGCAGCTTTGTGTTTTCGGCCTTCTCCAAACGGATTACCGATCTGTTTCTGGTGATCGACGAGGTCGCGTTTCAGCGCGTCGATGTGCGACTGGCACAGGCGCTGCTGGATCTGGCCGCGGCTGGCGATCACCTCGCCGTGACCCATCAACAGCTGGCGGTCGATCTGGGCACCGCGCGCGAGGTGGTCTCGCGGCAGATCCAGGAGTTCCAGCGTCGCGGCTGGGTGCAACTGGCACGCGGCCGTGTCGATATCCTCGACCGCGAGGCATTGCAGCGGCTGATCCGGCGCTGACCCGGCACTGATCCATGGGCGCGTCAGCGTCGCGCCCCGGTGGGGCGTCCCTTCAGAACCCAAGGCTGGCGGCTGGCTGCGGGTGGCGCGCAGCAAGGGTGACTTAGTCACAGACATCTGCGCAGAACCGGCGTTTTCTGGTGGGAGACATCGCAAAGGAGTGACCAGATGACCAGAAACATAGGTACGCTTGACCGGGCCATTCGGCTGATGCTCGGTGTTGGGTTGATCGCCGCCCCCTTTCTCAGTGATTATGCCATCTTTGCCGCAGGCTGGGCGAAACTGCTGTCGGTGGCGCTTGGCAGTGTCATGCTGCTGGTGGCGCTGACGCGCAGCTGCCCGATCTACACGATCCTTGGCCTGCGCAGCTGTCGGCGCTGACCGGTTGCGGCGCGCGGCGCTGTCGCGTCTTGCGCGCCCTTGACCCGACGTGATGATCACTGTTCAACATCACGCCAAGCGCCCTGAGCGCCAAACGCTACCGAACCGCCCCCCGGTCCGGTGTCACGCGAAGAAAGACCTGAATGCCTCCTCTGCTGATCCGCTATGTGCCGCTGCTGACCTGGGGGCGGGCGTATAGCCGCCTGAACCTCACCAATGATCTGATCGCTGCGGTGATCGTAACGATCATGCTGATCCCGCAATCGCTGGCCTATGCGCTGCTGGCCGGATTGCCGCCCGAGGCCGGGCTATATGCCTCTATCGTGCCGATCCTGCTTTATGCGGTGTTTGGCACCAGCCGGGCGCTGGCCGTCGGACCTGTGGCGGTGGTCTCGCTGATGACGGCCGCCAGCCTGAGCGAGATCGCAGCGCAGGGCAGCATCGGCTACGGGGTTGCAGCACTGTCGCTGGCGGCGCTATCCGGCGCGATCCTGTTGGCGATGGGGCTGCTGCGGCTTGGGTTTCTGGCCAATTTCCTGTCACATCCGGTGATTGCCGGTTTTATCACCGCCTCCGGCGTGTTGATCGCCACCAGCCAGATCAAACATGTGCTGGGGGTGAATGCCGACGGGCACACGCTGCCCGAACTGCTCCTGTCGCTGGCACAGAACCTGCCTGAGCTGAACTGGCCGACGGTACTGATCGGGGTTGGGACGACGGGGTTTCTGGTCTGGGTCCGACATGGGCTGAATCCCGCCCTGCGTGCGCTTGGGGTCGGCGCACCGCTGGCCGGGTTCCTGACCAAGGCCGGACCGGTCGCCGCCGTGATTGCCACGACGCTTGCGGTCTGGGGGCTGGATCTGGCGGAGCGCGGGGTCAGAATTGTCGGGGCCGTCCCACAGGCGCTGCCGCCCTTCACCCTGCCGGATCTGTCGTATGAGCTGCTGGGGCAGCTCATATTGCCGGCGGTGCTGATCTCGGTCATTGGATTTGTCGAATCCATCTCGGTGGCGCAGACCCTGGCGGCGAAACGGCGCCAGCGTATTGACCCGGATCAGGAGCTGATCGGCCTTGGCAGCGCCAATCTCGGCGCGGCCTTTACCGGCGGTTTCCCGGTGACGGGGGGGTTTTCCCGCTCCGTCGTGAATTTTGATGCCGGCGCCGAAACCCCGGCTGCGGGGGCGTTTACCGCCATCGGGCTGGCCATTGCCGCCGTGGCGCTGACGCCGCTGATCTACTTCCTGCCAAAAGCGACCCTGGCGGCGACCATCATCACGGCGGTTCTTGGATTGGTCGATTTCTCCATCCTGCGGCGGAGCTGGGCCTATTCAAAGGCGGATTTTGCCGCAGTGCTGGCCACCATCGCGCTGACCCTGCTGCTGGGGGTCGAGGCCGGGGTCACCGCCGGGGTGCTGCTGTCGATCCTGCTGCATCTTTACAAATCCTCGCGCCCGCATATTGCCGAGGTCGGGCGGGTGCCGGGCACCGAGCATTTCCGCAATGTCCTGCGTCACGAGGTGGAAACCCACCCCAGCCTGCTGACGCTGCGGGTGGATGAGAGCCTGTTTTTCGCCAATGCGCGATTTCTGGAGGACTGCATTCACCGGCGGGTCGCCGATGATCCGCAGATCGACCATGTGGTGCTGCAATGCTCAGCGATCAATGACATTGACCTGAGCGCGCTGGACTCGCTGGAGGAGATCATGCACCGGCTGTCGGAGATGGGGGTCACCCTGCATCTGTCGGAGGTTAAAGGACCGGTGATGGACCGGTTGCGGCGCGGCGATTTTCTCACGCATCTGAGCGGTCAGGTCTTCCTCAGTCAGCACGACGCGGTAGAAGCCCTATGCCCGAAAGATGCGGCGATGCGAATCTCAGCCCCCGGGCTGCACGGCGGATAATCTGGTGCCGGACACAGACAGCGGGCCGCTGACTGTCGCGGCCTGCTGTTCGGCGGTTGGCTATGCGCGGATTGCGACCGGCGAGAGGTTTTCGCGCCGCTCTGATCGGGTCAGGCAACCACCTGGACAAACTTGCGCTTCGACATCTTGGCACTGCGCGCCGGGGCCACTTCGACCAAGCGCAGCGGACGGATACCGATATTGTCGATTCGCTGGATTTCGCCACCGCTGGTGAGGCTCTGATCACGCCAGACCATCCGCACCCGCTCATCCGAGGTCACCATCGCGGAGCCTTCGACCACCCGCCAGTAGGTGCCAAGGGTCGCAACAGACAGCGGCAGGCTCTGCCCCGGCAAGACGGTCAGATGTTTGACAATGTGATGAGCGCCGGTGTCGAGGGTCTCGCTGCGGCCCCAGCTTTCGGTTTCGATTTCGCTGCTGTTGCGGGAGGCGCCCTCGCTCAGCTGATCGGCGTACCAGCTGGCCAGGCTCGCAGCGTCGCTGACACCGGTTGCGGTCTGGGTCAACTCGGCGGGGCCCTGCGCGCCATCCTTGCGGCTGTGCGGCATGGTCTTGCACCAGGTCGCCTCGCCCGAGACGCTGCCGGCCAACCAGGCCTCCCACTCGGCGTCGCTGGCAACTTCCGGTTCCACCTGCCAGGCCGACATCTCGTCCCAGCCTGCATCCATTTCGACCACGGACAAGCGCGCGGCATGGCACAGGATCGCGCTTTCGAAGGTGCTGCTGCGGGCCCGACGGTAGCTGTCGGCATCAAGCGCGAGGATCCCGTCGACCTTCATACCGCGGGTGGCGGCGGCCTTTGCGGGCATCAGAATGCGGGCGGCGTATTTCTTGTAGGCGGCCATCAAAGTGTCGAGCCGCGCCAGATAGATACCAGTGCTCCAGAGTTTGGCGGCAGGCTGATCACGCCAGCCATCAAAGGCCGGGTTGCGCTGATCGAGGAAGCTGCTGACCGGGGTGGCGCCTTCTGCGTTGAGGCTGCGTGCACATTCGATATAGCCGTGGCTGCGGCAGGCGCGATCGGTCTGTACGCCGAGCATCACGATATCGCCGTTCTGGGCCGACTGCATCCCCTGAGCCAGAGCATCCTGAAGCTGATCCGCATCGTCAAAATCCTGATCCGCAGGCAGGATCAGCACCAGGCTGTCGGCAGCCGCCTTCAGGCTGTGCAGCGCTGCAATTGTGCCGGCAGCGGTTTTGGTGGCGCCCGGCTCCAGCAGCAGCTGGCCCGCGACCTTCATCGCCTCCATCTGGGTGGCCGCCACCTCGGCAAAAGCGCCGCAGGTGAGCACGGTCGGGGCGTGAAACTCGGCAGTGGCAACGGCCGACAGCAGGGTCTGGAAGCGGCTTTGGACGCCGGCAGCATCCTCAAAATGCATCGGCACCATGTCGGCGCCATTGGTGACATCGGCGTCTGTGGCTCCGGCGAGAACGATGGGATAGATCATGCTGCATTCCTTTCGGCGTATCGTGGCGTGTCTGGCTTGAACCAGGGATGACGTGTTGATCTCACACTAGGGAAGTCGGTGCTTGCGATCTTCTATCCAGTGGGCGTTTTGAAGCGCGAAAAAGGATAGCACCCGCACAACCTTAGCGTTGGGCCTTGGCACAATTCATCATAGAAATGTTTCAAATTTCCTTAAAATACGGTCGTGACAGGCAGAGATGCCTTGAGTATGTTCCCGATATGTCCGCATCTATCTCCACCCCTGTGTCGTCGATCCGCAATCTCGGCCCCGCCTTTGAAGAGGCCTGTCGCAAGGCAGGGATCACCTCGGCCGAGGCGCTGCGCGCCCTGGGGGCCGATGCCGCCTACACCCGCCTGCTGGAGGCTGGCAACAGACCGCATTTCATCGGCTATTATGTTCTGGTGATGGCGCTTCAGGGGCGGCCCTGGAACGACTGCAAGGGGGCGGAGAAGGCGGCGCTGCGCAAGCGGTTCGATGCGCTGAAGGCGGGCAGTTTCGATGCCAATCGCTCGGCTCTGGAGCGGGCGCTGGACGAGATCGGCGTGATCGAACGGCGCTGAATCCGGGAACATTTGCCGAATGATGCGCGTTGTCCTCGCAACAGCAACCGCACATCCGGGAGAATTCTCATGGATCTTATCCGCATCATCGCCGCCGTCATCCTGCCCCCGCTGGGCGTCTTTCTACAGGTCGGTCTGGGCAAGCATTTCTGGCTGAACATCCTGCTGACCCTGCTTGGCTATATTCCGGGTATCGTCCATGCCGTCTGGGTCATCGCGCGGGAGCCGCAGCATGCCTAACCTGCAGATCCCGCAGGAAGACCGCCTGCAATCGCTTGAGCGGCTGGCCCATGGGATGGACCGCGCGTTTCGCCTGCCGGTGATCGGCACGCGGATCGGCTGGGACAGTATCCTGGGGCTGGTCCCCGGCGTCGGCGACGCGCTGGCGCTGGCGCCTGCGGGGTATATCGTGCTCTCGGGCTATCGCATGGGGGCCTCATCCGGGACGCTGGCGCGGATGGTCGGCAACATCGGCATCGACGCGCTGATCGGCACCGTGCCCCTGATCGGTGACATTTTCGACATCGGCTGGAAGGCCAACCTGCGCAATGTTGCCCTGCTGAGGCGGCATCTCGAAAAAAAGACGATGGCGGGCGAGCCTCTGGCCAAACGGCTGGCCCGCAGAGGGTTCGACCATATCAACGCCCCAACCCGCAGAACACTGAAGGCCGCCCGTGATCTGCCGCGTCGGCTGCACGCGGGCCGCGCGCGCCCGGCCGCAGAGCCGCGCCACGGCTGATTGCTGCCGCTTACTGGCATCATGACCATGCGATACCCGTGACCGCAAGAAAAAGGCCGCGCCGGATGATCCGGGGCGGCCTTTTCCAATTTTAGTCAGGCTGAAACAGCGGTGGCTTAGCCGACCAGCTCCAGACCGGAGAAGAAATAGGCGATTTCAACCGCTGCGGTTTCCGGTGCGTCGGACCCGTGAACGGAGTTTTCGCCGACGGATTCGGCGAATTCGGCGCGGATGGTGCCGGGAGCCGCGTCTGCGGGGTTGGTCGCGCCCATGATTTCGCGGTTTTTCGCGATGGCGTTTTCACCTTCCAGAACCTGCACAACAACCGGCTCGGAGGACATGAATTCGCAGAGTTCGTCGTAGAAGGGACGCTCAGCGTGGACAGCGTAGAACACGCCGGCCTGCTCTTTGGTCATGTGGATGCGCTTCTGCGCGACGATGCGCAGACCTGCGTCTTCGAATTTCGCGTTGATCTTGCCGGTCAGGTTGCGACGGGTTGCATCGGGTTTGATGATCGAAAAGGTACGTTCCAGAGCCATTTGGCATACTCCTGCAATTTGGGTCGCGGGATGGACCTCCCGGGACCGGAAACTTCGCGCGCCGCCTAGCATGGCTTGCGCGCCATGGGAAGGGGGTTGTTGCACTGCCGCTGCCCCGTGCGGGCCATCGGCGGGCCAAAGTAGCAGGCCAGAGTCGCGACATATATGCCCGTTCGGACGCATCGCGGCACGCTTTGGCCCATTGGACGCCCTGAGGCCAATTGACAGCACCGGGTCACTGGGTCACACCGCTGCCATGTTACGTATCAGCGATATCTCCTATGCGGTCGAAGGCCGTCTATTGTTCGATGGCGCCAGCGCCACGATCCCCACGGGCCACAAGGTCGGATTGGTGGGCCGCAACGGCACCGGCAAGACCACCCTGTTCCGCCTCATCCGCAATGAGCTCTCGCTGGAATCCGGCAGCATCTCGCTGCCCAGCCGGTCGCGCATTGGCGGTGTCGCGCAGGAGGCTCCAGCCTCGGGTGTGTCGCTGATCGATACGGTGCTGGCCGCCGATACCGAGCGCGCCGAGCTGCTGGCGGAGGCCGAGACCGCACAGGATCCGGGCCGAATTGCCGAAATCCAGACCCGCCTTGCCGATATCGACGCCTGGTCCGCCGAAGCGCGCGCCGCCTCGATCCTGAAGGGGCTGGGGTTTGACTATGAGGCGCAGCAGCGCCCCTGTTCGGATTTCTCCGGTGGCTGGCGGATGCGGGTCGCGCTGGCGGCGGTGCTGTTTTCGCAGCCCGATCTGCTGCTGCTCGATGAGCCGACCAACTATCTGGACCTGGAAGGCGCGCTGTGGCTGGAGGCCTATCTGGTCAAGTATCCGCACACCGTGATCATCATCAGCCACGACCGCGAGCTGCTGAACCGCTCAGTGAATGGCATCCTGCATCTCGAAGATCTCGGGCTGACGTTTTATTCCGGCAACTATGATCAGTTTGCCCGCCAGCGCGCTGCCAACCGCGCCAATCAGGCGGCACAGGCCAAGAAGCAGGACGCCCGCCGGGCGCATTTGCAGGCCTTTGTCGATCGGTTCAAGGCCAAGGCAAGCAAGGCCAAACAGGCGCAGAGCCGCGTCAAGATGCTGGAGAAGATGGAGACCATCCGCGCGCCCGAAGACGCCGCGCGCACAGTCTTCACCTTTCCCGAACCCGAAGAACTGTCGCCGCCGATCATCGCCACCGAGGGCGCATCGGTGGGCTATGACGGCACCACGATCCTGAGCCGGCTGGACCTGCGGATTGATCAGGACGACCGCATTGCGCTTCTGGGCAAAAACGGTGAGGGCAAATCCACCCTCTCCAAGATGCTGTCGGGCCGGCTGGATGTAATGACGGGCAAGATGACCCAGTCCAGCAAGCTGCGGATCGGCTTCTTTGCCCAGCATCAGGTCGATGAGCTGCATATTGACGAAACCCCGTTGCAGCATCTGCAACGCGAACGCCCCAATGAGGGCCAGGCCCGTCTGCGCGCAAGGCTGGCAGGCTTTGGTCTCGGGTCGGATCAGGCGGATACCGAGGTCGGGCGCCTCTCTGGTGGGCAAAAGGCGCGTCTGTCGCTGCTGCTGGCCACCCTGCCCGCGCCGCATCTGCTGATCCTCGACGAGCCGACCAACCACCTGGATATCGAAAGCCGCGAGGCGCTGGTGGAGGCGCTGACCGCCTATTCCGGCGCGGTCATTCTGGTCAGCCACGATATGCACCTGCTCAGCCTTGTTGCCGACCGGCTGTGGCTGGTCTCCGGCGGCACGGTGAAACCCTATGAGGGCGATCTGCCCTCCTACCGCGATCTGCTGCTCACACGGGACAAACCGGCGGGCAAATCCAAGGCCAAGGCGGAAAAGCCCAAACGCCCGTCGCGCGATGCGCTACAGGCGCTGCGCGCCGAGGTGCGCAAAGGCGAGGCACGGCTGGAGAAGGTCAGCGAAATGCGCGACAAACTGGCCAAGAAACTGGCCGATCCTGCCCTCTATGACGAAGATCGCAAGGATGAGGCGCTGGTCTGGCAGCGCAAATACGCCGAGGTGATGGAGGCGCAGGACCGGGCAGAGGATCTGTGGCTGAAGGCGGTTGAAAAACTGGAAAAGGCAGAAGCGCTATGATCGATACCGCCTTTCTGATCACCTCCTTTGTGACGCTGTTCGTGATTGTCGATCCGATTGGATTGACGCCGATCTTTCTGGCGCTGACCCAGGGCATGACGCCAGCGCAGCGGCGGGCGATTGCCCTGCGCTCCACCATCACCGCTGCGGTGCTGCTGGCGGTGTTTGCGGCCTTTGGCGAGGCGGTGCTGGGGTTTGCCGGGATTTCCATGGCCGCCTTTCGCATCGCCGGCGGCGTTCTGCTGTTCCTGACCGCGCTCGACATGTTGTTTGAACGTCGCAACAAGCGGCGCGAGGACCGCAGCGAGGAAGATGACTTTGACGATCCCTCGGTCTTTCCACTGGCGATCCCGCTGATTGCCGGGCCGGGCTCAATTGCCACGGTGATCCTGCTGACCGGTCAGCAGCCGGGGTTTGCCGGATTTGCCATGGTGATGGCGGTGGTCTTTGCAGTGCTGAGCATCCTGTTGCTGATGTGCCTGTTCTCCGGCCTGTTTGAACGGCTGCTGGGCAAGACCGGCATTACTGTTGTGACACGGCTGCTGGGGATGCTGCTGGCCGCGCTCTCGGTGCAATTCGTGCTGGACGGGTTGCAGGCCTTTGGATTTGCCGGGGGCTGAGCCTCTCGAAACTTTCCGGGTGCCTCCCCATATTGAGGGGAGAGATCGGCGCAAGGCAGGAGAAACAGGTTGGACGGCATCGAAACTCCACGATTGATCTATCTGGTGTTGCTGCTGGTCGCGGTTGGCTCCTGGGTGTTTGTGCAGAACCGGCAGGGGCTGGGCAAAACCGTGCAGCAGCTGGCGATCTGGGCGTTCATCTTTCTTGGCGTGATAGCCGGTTACGGCCTGTGGGAGGACATCCGCAGCACGGTGCAGCCGCAGCAGGTGGTGATGCGCGACGAGGGGCGCGTGGATGTGCCGCGTGCGCGCGACGGGCATTATTATCTGACCGTCGATGTCAACGAGGTGCCGGTGCGCTTCCTGGTCGATACCGGCGCCAGCGCCGTGGTGCTGAATGCAAAGGATGCGCGGCGGGTTGGCATTGATCCCGAAAGCCTTGCCTATCTGGGACGGGCGCGCACCGCCAATGGCGAGGTGCGCACTGCGCTGGCCACGGTCAAGAGCATGTCGCTGGGCGGCATCACCGACCGCGACATCACGCTTTCGGTGAACGAGGGGCAGATGGATCAGTCGCTCCTGGGGATGGATTACCTGCAACGCTGGTCCAGCATCGAGATCCGCAACGGATCGCTGATCCTGACGCGCTGAGGCCAGCGCCGCCCCCCTTTCGCGGGTTGATACCTAGGCGGTTTTCTCGGCCTTTTTCTCCCAGCGCCCGCTCTCTTCGGACCAATATTGCGCTGAGCATCCCGCATCGGTGAGGGATTTCCACTGCACCCTTGCTCGGGCCACCGCGTCCGGGTTGGTGCCGTCAAACAGAATGCAGACCCGCTCCAGCGCGGCAACCTCCTCCGCCGTGACCTCGGCGCCATCCACCGCCATCAGGCAGCTGGTACCGGGCACCGGCGTCGTCTCATGGCTGAGCAGAACGGGCTGAAGCGCATCATGGGGGCCGCCGAGAATACCATGCGGAAGAAACTGCTCCTCCGGTCCAAGCCACAGCCGTTCGTCCAGCTGCGTGATCCGCTGCCGGTCCACCCCGCGCACGACAATGCGCCACCCGGCGCCAAGCGCCTTGTCGAGGAGGACCGGCAGCGTCTCTTCAAGCGAACGCCGGGTCAGATGGTAGAAATAGGCCGCCCCCATGGTCTGTATCTCTGCCTGTCTCAGTCCGTCTCGAACATATTCTGCACCAGCCGGTTCAACGCCATGACGCCCCAGCCGGTCGCGCCTTTGGGGGCGTAGTCGGTGTCTGTCTTGACCGAGGCGACGCCTGCGATATCCAGATGGACCCAGGGGGTGTCTTCCTTGACGAAACGTTGCAGGAACTGCGCGGCGGTGATCGACCCGGCCGGGCGGCCACCGATGTTCTTCATGTCGGCAATGCGCGATTTCAGCATGTCGTCATAGGCCTTGCCCAGAGGCATCCGCCAGGCGCCCTCGCCCTCGGCTTCGGCGGCTTTCAGGAAGCGGTTGCAGAAGGTGTCGTCATTGGAGAAGACCCCCGCGTTTTCATGGCCAAGGCCGATAATAATGGCGCCAGTCAGGGTGGCGAGGTCGATCATGCCCACCGGTTTGAAGCGCTCCTGCGCGTACCACATCACGTCGCAGAGAACCAAGCGCCCCTCGGCGTCGGTATTGATCACCTCGACGGTGTCACCCTTCATGGATCTGATGACATCGCCCGGGCGGGTCGCATTGCCAGACGGCATGTTCTCGACCAGCCCGACAAGACCGACCACATTGGCTTTCGCCTTGCGCAGGGCCAGCGCCCGCATGGTGCCCGCAACAACGCCGGCACCGCCCATATCCATGGTCATGTCTTCCATGCCCGCGCCCGGTTTCAGCGAGATGCCGCCAGTGTCAAACACCACGCCCTTGCCCACCAGCGCCAGCGGTGCGGCATCGGTTTCGCCGCCGTTCCACTGCATCACCACCACTTTCGACGGGCTGTCGGACCCCTGCCCCACGCAGAGCAGCGTCCGCATGCCCAGCTCTTCCAGCTGGTCCTCGTCGAGCACCTCAACCTTCAGTCCGAGGCTTTCCATCTCCGCCAGCCGATTGGCAAATTCGGTAGTGGTCAGCACATTGGCCGGCTCATTGACCAGATCGCGGGTCATGTGGACACCTTCGGCCACGGCTGCCAGCGGGCCATAGGCGGCCTCGACATCGGCGGGGGATTTATGGGCGATCACCACCTCAGCGTCGGAGGGGGCCTTGTCGCCGGTCTTGTGATCGTCAAAGCGATAGTCGCGCAGAGCCATCCCCAGCGCCAGATCCGCAGCGCGTGGCATGGAGCCTGCCATCACCGTCACCGATTTTCCATCGCTGCGCGCGGCCAGCTTGGCGCCGGCCTTGCGCGCCTCGATCGCGCTGATCTTGCGCGGGGTGACCAGAATATCCAGCGCCTCGGCTTTCATGCCAGCGGGCCAGGCCAGCGAAACCACATCGCCCGCCTTGGTCTTCTCAAAACCCTTTGCTTCAACCAGACGTGCCAGCGCCCCTTTGGTCAACCGGTTTGCCGTGCGCGCTGCCTGCCCCAATGTCCCCTCCGGGGTGATCTGAACCACCACACGGCCCTCAATCTCGGAGAGGGTCTTGGGATCAAATTCGACAAAACGTGTAGGGGTCAGCGGACGCATGTGCGGGGCTCCTGTCAGGGTCAATTCCTCAATCCCCAACAGGTAGCCTGCCTGTGCGACAATGACTAGGGCCAGATATGGTTTGACCGCCGTCGAAGGATGCGCCGAACGGGCTAGCGGGCGGCCACCGGCCGACTGTCGCGCGTCCGCAGAATGCAGTTTTCCCCGGCCAACAAATCCTCTAAGGTCTCCTCAAAACAAGGGCAGTAGGATCTGGGGGGATCGCGTGTCACGATACGACAGATATGTGCTGTCCCAATACCTGCTGTTTTTTGGGTTCTTTGCCTTGATTCTGGTGGCCGTATTCTGGATCAACCGCGCGGTGGTGCTGTTTGACCGGCTGATCGGCGACGGGCAGTCGGCCTTGGTTTTCCTGGAATTCACCGCCCTTGCCCTGCCGAATCTGGTGCGTATGGTGCTGCCGGTTGCGGCCTTTGCCGCATCGGTCTGGGTGACCAACCGGCTCAACAGCGAAAGCGAACTGACGGTTCTGCGGGCCACCGGCACCAGCCCCTGGCAGATGGCGAAACCGGCGCTGGCCTTTGGCCTGATCACCGCGCTGATGATGTCGATCCTGACCCATGTTCTGCTGCCTGCCTCCATCGCGACGCTGGAGCAGCGCGAATCCGAGGTCGCCCGCAATGTGACGGCCAAGCTGTTGAGCGAGGGTGATTTCCTGCATCCGGCGCGCGGCGTCACCTTTTACATTGGTCGGATTGACCCCGATGGGACGCTCAATGACGTGTTCCTGTCCGATCGCCGCAGCCCGGCAGAAAGCGTCACCTATACCGGCGGCAAGGCCTATCTGGTGCGCGACGACGACAGGACCCATCTGGTGATGGTTGATGGCATGTCACAGCGTATCGACGCTGAGACCCAGCGCCTGTCTTCCACCATTTTTTCCGATTTTTCCTATGATATCAGTAGCCTTGCCAACAAAGCTGAAGAAAAGACCCGCAATATCCGCGCCATCCCCAGCCTTGAGTTGCTGCGCCAGATGCCGAAGCTGATCGCCGATGGCCCCTATAGTGCCGGCGCGCTGGCCGAAGAGCTGCACCTGCGGTTTGCCCGTGCCCTGGTCTGTGTCGCTGTGGTGCTGATCGGCTTTGCCTCCCTGATGCTGGGCGGTTTCTCGCGATTTGGAGTCTGGCGGCAGGCGCTTCTTGCCTTTGTGCTACTGATCTTTGTCGAGGGGCTGCGCGGCGTGGTCTCCGAGCCGGTGCTGCGCAACGCCGATTTCTGGCCGCTGATCTACCTGCCGACGCTGATCGGGCTGCTGGTCGGGCTGGCGTTTCTGCAATTGGCGGCCAAGCCGCTGGGACCGCTGCTGGCGCGGCGGCGCCATAGCCGCCAAACCCGCAGGGAGCGCGCCACATGACCCTGGATCTGTATTACGCGCGCCGCTTTTTGCAATGGTTTGCAGTGATTTGCGGCGTCCTGTTAACGCTTGTGATGTTGATCGACCTGAATGAGCAGATCCGCCGGTTTGAGGCGCAGGACCTGTCGCTGGGCCAGCTGTTTGGCCTGACGCTGCTCAATACCCCTGCGGCGCTGAGTGAATTTCTGCCGTTGATCATGATCCTCACCACCATCGTGCTGTTCATCGGGCTGGCGCGCAGCAGCGAGCTGGTGGTGACCCGCGCCATTGGCCGTTCGGGCATCCGCGCGCTGGCGGCTCCGGTGCTGCTGGCGGCGCTGATCGGGGTACTGGCTGTCAGCACGTTGAACCCGATCGTGGCGGCGACCTCCAACCGCTACCGCGATCTGGCGGAGACCTACCGCAACGGCGGCCCGGCGGCGCTGTCGCTTACCGGTGAGGGCCTGTGGCTGCGGCAGGGCGGCGCGCTGGGGCAATCGGTCATCCACGCCACCGGCTACAGCGGCGATACCGGCGATATCACGCTCCATGATGTGACGATCCTTTCTTACGGCCCCGAAGGCCGCCCGATCCGCCAGACGCTTGCGGAACAGGCGACGCTGGATGGCGGCGACTGGGTGCTGACCAAGGCCAAGGTCTGGCCGCTCATCGTGGGTGTGAACCCCGAGACCAACGCCGAGCGGCACCCGACACTGCGCCTCTCGACCACGCTGACATCGGAGCGGATTCGCGACACGCTGGGCACTGCGACCGGGATCTCCGTCTACGATCTGCCCGCCACGATCCGCGAGCTGTCCGAGGCCGGGTTCTCCACCAAGCGCTATGAGGTCTGGTTGCAGGTGGAACTGGCGCGACCGCTGTTCCTGATCGCCATGGCGCTGGTTGGCGCCGCCTTTACCATGCGCCATACGCGGTTTGGCGGCACCGGTCTGGCGGTTCTGACAGCGGTGCTGCTGGGGTTCGGGCTTTATTTCCTGCGCAATTTCGCCCAGATCCTGGGGGAAAACGGCCAGATCCCCGTGGCGCTGGCCGGCTGGGCACCGCCGGTGGCGGCGATCCTGCTGACGATGGGGTTACTCTTACATGCCGAGGACGGATAACATGCGCCGCGCCCTGCTACTCTCGACGGTTCTGCCCTGGCTGGCGGTTGGCCAGCTGGCGCTGAGCGATGTCGCCCATGCCCAGAGCGCCCGCCCCGGCGCCGCTGCGCAATCGGCTGATACGCCCGCAATTCTGGTGGCAGACCAGCTGTTCATCACCCCGGATCGTACCCTGGTGGCCGAAGGCAATGTCGAAGCGTTCCAGGGCGATGTCAGGCTCCGGGCGCGGAAGATCACTTTTGATCAGACCCAAGGCGCCCTGCAGATCGAAGGCCCCATTCGCATCGACGAAGGCGGCGACATCACCATTCTGGCTGATGCTGCCGAGCTGGACCGGGATCTGCGCAATGGCCTGCTGGTCGGCGCGCGCATGGTGTTTCAGCAGCAGCTGCAACTGGCCTCCCTGCAGATGACCCGCGTTGGCGGCCGCTACACGCAGCTTTACAAAACCGCCGTCACCTCCTGCCATGTCTGCACCGACGGGCGGCCGCCGCTCTGGCAGATCCGGGCCGAGCGGATCACCCACGATCAGCAGGAGCGCCAGCTCTATCTGGAGAACGCCCAGCTGAGGATCTTGGACACGCCGGTGTTCTATTTCCCCGGCATCCGCCTGCCCGACCCGACGCTGGAGCGGGCCAATGGATTTCTGATTCCGTCGATCCGCACCACCTCGAACCTCGGCACCGGGGTGAAACTGCCGTATTTCCTGACCATCGGCCCACATCGTGACCTGACGCTGTCGCCCTATCTGTCGTCGCGTACCCGGACGCTGGACATGCGCTATCGTCAGGCCTTCCGCCGTGGCGAGATCGAAATCAACGGCGCCTATACCCGGGATGAGCTCTACCGGGGCGAGGATCGCGGCTATGTCTTTGCCGAGGGGACCTTTGACCTGCCCAATGCGTTCAAGCTGCGGTTCGATCTCAAGACGGTGTCGGATGATGCCTATCTGGTCGACTACGGCCTGCGTGATCTGGACCGCCTCCGCTCCGAGGTTGTGGTGACAAAGGTCGAGCGCGACAGCCTGTTCCGCGCCAGCGCGATTTCCTACAAGACACTGCGCGATAGCGAAAATCAGGATCTGATCCCGTCCTCCGTCGGCAACCTCTACTATGAACGACGGTTTTTCCCGACGCCGATCGGCGGCGAGCTGCGCCTGTCACTGGAAACCCACGGTCATAACCGAACCTCCGACATCCGGGGCAACCTGACCGATCCGGGCGGCCGCGATATTGGCCGGGCGACATTTGATGTGGACTGGAACCGCAGCTGGCGCTTTGCCAACGGGCTGGTGGCGGACTGGTCGCTGGGCGCTGCGGCGGATGCCTTTGCGGTCTATGACGACGATGTCTTTGCCAATAACACCTCGCGCTTCAGCCCACGCAGCGCGCTCACCTTCCGCCTGCCGATGACCCGGCGGGAGCAGTCCGGCGCCACGCAGTTTCTGGAACCGATCCTGCAGATCGGCTGGACCGATACCGGCGATACCGCTGTCCCCAACGACGAAAGCAATTTCGTGGAGTTCGACCGGGGCAACCTGCTGGATCTGTCGCGGTTTCCGGCCACCGATGCGCGCGAGGACGGGGTGACGGTGGCTTTCGGGCTGAACTGGGCGCGGTTCTCGCCCAGTGGCTGGCAGGCCTCTGCCACCATCGGGCAGGTGTTCCGCGACAGCGACGATGGTCGGTTCACCAAGAGCTCCGGCCTTGGCGGCACCTCCTCCGACCTCCTGATGGCCGCGCAGCTGAAGCTGAACGATGATCTGGCGATCACCACGCGGGGCCTGTTGAACGGCTCACTCAACTTCTCCAAGGCGGAGGTGCGCGGCGACTGGATGACCGACCGCAGCCGCCTGACCGGCACCTATATGTGGCTGGGCACCGATCCCGCCGAAGGCCGCGCCGAGGAGGTCTCCGAACTCTGGTTCGACGGTGCCTATGAGGTCAGCCCCGGCTGGACCGCCAGCGCCAATCTGCGCTACGACATCTCTGACGCCCGGGCCACCCGCGCAGGCCTCGGGCTGGTCTATTCCAACGAATGCGTGACGGTCGATCTTTCGGTCAACCGGCGCTATACATCGACAACAAGTGTTGAGCCGACAACGGATTTCGGCTTTACCATCGCGTTAAACGGGTTTTCCGTGGACAGCGGCAGCAAGAAGTACAGGCGATCATGCAAAAACACCTGAGTTTCCGGCCCCAGGATGCGGCCCCCTTCGTTCAGCGACTGACCCAGACCGCAACAGCCGTGGCGCTGGCAGCGGCGGTGATCTTCGCCCCCGCCCCCGCCGCCCTGGCACAGGGGCTGTTTGCCCCGGCGGTGACGGTGAATGACGCAGTGGTCACAAATTACGAGCTGCAACAGCGCGCCCGGTTCCTGACCCTGCTGCGCGATCCGGGCGATCCGCTGGAAAAAGCCCGCGAAGACCTCATCGAGGACCGGTTGAAACTCGACGTTCTGGCCCAGGCCGGGATCGAGCCGACCGAAGAAGAAATTGTCGCAGGTATGACCGAACTGGCCGGCCGCGCCAATCTCAGCCTGCAGGAATTCCTGAATGTGCTGGGTCAGAATGGCGTGGCGCCTGAAACCCTGCGCGATTTCACCCGCGTCGGCATTGCCTGGCGCGAATATATCGCTGCGCGCTACCTTGCACAGGCCCGCCCCAGCGAGGAAGAGATCGACCGCGCCATGGGGCTTGCCGGTTCCGGTGGTGTCGAGGTGCTCCTGTCCGAGCTGATCATGCCGATCAACGCGCAGAATGCCGCCCAGGTCGAGGATATCGCCCAACAGGTCAGCCGGATCACCACCACCGGCGCGTTTTCGCAGGCCGCGCAGCAATATTCGGCCACGGCCACCCGGCAAAGCGGCGGACGGCTGCCCTGGATGCCGCTGACCAACCTGCCCCCCCAGCTGCAACAGGTCGTCCTGGCGCTGCGCCCCGGTGAAGTCACTGCGCCGCTGCCGCTGGATGGCGCGGTTGCCCTGTTCCAGCTGCGTGATCTGCGCGAAACCAGCGGCGCCGCACCCAGCTATGCCGCCATCGAATACGCGGCCTACTATCTGCCCGGAGGCCGCACCCCCGAGGCGCTGGCCGCTGGCACCAAGGTGGTCAATGCGGTTGACAGCTGCGATGATCTCTACGGTGTGGCCAAGGGTCAGGATCCCTCTGTACTGGACCGCGAAACCCTGGCGCCGGGTGAGATCCCGCAGGATATCGCCATTGAACTTGCCAAGCTCGATCCCAATGAGACCTCGCTGGCGCTGACCCGCAACAATGGCCAGACCCTGATGCTGCTGATGCTCTGTGGCCGCACCGCTGAAGTGAACGCCGAAGCCAGCCGCGAAAGCGTCGGCAATGCGCTGACCCAGCAACGGCTCGGCGCCTTTGCCGACAGCCTTCTGGAACAGCTGAAAGCCGACGCGCGGATCAGCGGGGAATGAGCCGCCCTGCCCGCCCCTTGCCCATCGCGCTCAGCTGTGGGGAACCGGCGGGTATCGGCCCGGAACTGGCGGTCAAAGCCTGGCAGGACTTGCGCGACAGTTGCCCGTTCCTGTGGTTGGGCGATCCGCGACACCTGCCCACGGGAACAGACTGGCAAGAGATCGACAATGCCGCTGAGGCCGTCGATGTCAGTGCCAGCGCTATGCCTGTGCTGCGGGTCAACTTTGCCGCCCCAACCGTGCCCGGACAGCTCAACCCCGACAATGCCGCCGGTGTCATCCGCGCCATTGAGGCCGGTGTCGCGCTGGTGCAATCCGGCGAGGCCAGCGCGCTCTGCACCGCACCGATCCACAAGAAGGCGCTGATTGACGGCGCCGCATTTGCCTACCCCGGCCATACCGAGTTTCTCGCCCATCTGGGCGGCACGCCAAATGTCGTCATGATGTTGGCAAGCCCGGAGCTGCGGGTGGTGCCCGCCACCATCCATATCCCCCTATCACAGGTCCCGCAGCAGCTGACGGCCGACGGCCTGCGCCGCACGATTGAAATCACCGCGCAGGGGCTGCGGGACCAGTTTGGCCTGGCCCACCCCCGGATTGCAGTTGCGGGGCTGAACCCCCACGCCGGTGAAGATGGCGCCATGGGCCACGAAGAGCTGGATTGGATGCGCGGGCTGATTGCCGATATGCAGGGCGGCGCCTATACGCTCTCTGGGCCGCACCCTGCCGACACGATGTTCCATGCCGCTGCACGCGCGCGTTATGACGCGGCGATCTGCATGTATCACGATCAGGCGCTGATCCCGATCAAGACGCTCGATTTCGATCGCGGCGTCAATGTCACGCTGGGGCTGCCGTTCATCCGCACCTCGCCGGATCACGGCACTGCCTGCGATATCGCCGGTCAGGGGATCGCCAACCCCTCCAGCCTGATCGAGGCGCTGCGGCTGGCGCAATCCATGGCGCAGCGCCGGACCCCGAACGCGGCCAGCAGCACTTGAAACTTCTTCTGGCCGGAAATATCCCCGCCGGAGGCATGAAAATCTAAGGCGCAGCCGCTGCGCCCCGTCCCAAGGTACAGATGATATGAGCGCTATCGACTCCCTTCCTCCCCTGCGTGAGGTGATCGAGACCCACCAGCTCTCGGCGCGCAAATCGCTGGGGCAGAATTTTCTTCTGGATCTGAACCTGACGGCAAAAATTGCCCGCCAGGCCGGAGACCTCAGCGAATGCGACGTGCTGGAAATCGGTCCCGGTCCCGGCGGTCTGACCCGCGGTCTGCTGGCCGAAGGCGCGCGGCGCGTGCTGGCGGTGGAGAAGGACAGCCGCTGCATCCCCGCACTCGCAGAGGTGGCCGCGGCCTATCCGGGCCGGTTGCAGGTCATCGAAGGTGACGCGCTGGAGGTGAACCCGCTCACCCATCTGACACCGCCCATCCGCATCGCCGCCAACCTGCCCTACAACGTCGGCACCGAACTGCTGGTGCGCTGGCTGACACCAAAGGCCTGGCCGCCCTTCTGGCAGAGCCTGACGCTGATGTTCCAGCGCGAGGTCGCCGAACGGATCGTCGCGCAGCCCGGCAGCAAGGCCTATGGACGACTGGCGCTGCTGGCGCAATGGCGCGCCGATGCCCGCATCGTGCTGTCGCTGCCGCCGGAGGCCTTCAGCCCGCCACCCAAGGTCCATAGCGCGGTGGTGCATCTGAAAGCGCTGGAGGCACCCCGGTATCCGGCAGATGCCGGCACCCTGAACAAGGTGGTGGCCGCCGCCTTCAACCAGCGCCGCAAGATGCTGCGCGCCAGTCTCAAGAGCGTGAGCCCCGATATTGAGGATCACCTTGTGGCGGTGGGCATTCCACCAACCGAGCGGGCGGAACAGGTCGGGCTGGAAGCCTTCTGCGCGCTGGCGCGAAGCCTGAAGAACGAATCCTGACCAGCCACGCCAGACAGGCAACGACATCCATCCCAGGCTGTCCGCAATGTGACTGACAAGAGAAAAGCCCGGTCTCAGCTGAGACCGGGCTTTTTATCTATCCCTGTATCCGTCGATCCGGTCGAACGGTCGGTCTGCGGATCATTCGGCCGCTTCGGGAGCGTCTTCAGCCGTGGGTTTCGGCTTGGGCTTGCGCCGAGGTGCTGGTTTGCGTTCCGGTGCCGCGGTCCCATCTGCTGCCGGGGCATCGGCGCCCGCCTTAGGCGCGTCCGCGTTTGCCTCATCGGTCGAGCTGCTGTCAGGCTTGTCGCCCTCAGCTTTGGGCTTGCGGCTGCGCGGTTTGCGCGCTGCTGGCTTTGCCGGTTTGCTGTCGCTGTCGGCGGCGGCGGCGGCGGCGGCGGCGGCGGACTGATCGCGGCTCTCGGGTGTTTCCACCAGGCCACTGTCACCATTGCCATCGCGCGGATCCATCACGTCGGGCTGGGGCGCGGCGGACGTATCGTCGGAGCGGCTGCCCGCCTCGCGTTCCTGGCGCTCCAGACGCTCTGCGCGTTCACGGTCCCGCTCAGCCTGACGCTCGCGGTTCTGGCGTTCCTGCTCTTCGCGACGCGCATCAATTTCGCGTTGCGCTTCGTTCAGCATGCGCAGGTAATGCTCAGCATGCTGTTGGAAATTCTCGGTGGCAACGCGATCATTGCTCAGCTGGGCATCGCGCGCCAGCTGATTGTATTTGTCGATGATCTGTTGCGGCGTTCCGCGTACCTTGCCTTCGGGGCCGGAGCTGTCGAACACGCGGTTGACAACATTTGCGCCTGCTGGGCGGTTCCGGTTCGACTTGGAACGCGAACGTGATTTGGACGATCTCATATGCCTAACGTCAGCCTTGATTGTATTTGTCGTGGATCCATACCAGCGCGCCTCTGCGCCGGATCATCGACCATTTTGGGCTTGATGTCGCCGGGAGGTATTCTTTACCTCACCCTAAAGCGACTTCTTTGAGTAATCATGTTCCGCCCTTTCAGACAAGGGGGTCCAGGCGATTATCGGTGCTTTTTCTTACGAAACTACAAATTCAGGCCATTTTCACGGGTTTAGGAGCTGTTTTGGCCACAGCTGCGGCCACAGACCACCCGGTCGCGCCCATCCATATCCGGCAGGATGCGGACCTCTTTCAACCCGGCCGACAGCAGAAGATCACTGACCGCCCTACCCTGCGTCGGGCCGATCTCCAGAAAGACCCGCCCCCCTGCGGCCAGATGATCGCCGAGATCGGCGGCGATGGTCCGATAGGCGCCAAGCCCGTCGCCGCCATCCGTCAGCGCCATCTCCGGCTCATGGGCGCGCACCTCATCCGAAAGCTCCGACATTTCGTCAAGCGCGATATAGGGCGGGTTGGAGACAATCAGATCGAACTTCCCCTCGACGGCGGAAAACCAGTCCGACCGCAGGATTTCGGCACGCGCCTCAACCCGGTGCAGCACCGCATTGGCGCTCGCCTGAAGGCAGGCAGCTTCGCTCAGATCGACGCCAACGCCGGTCGCGGCACGCTGCTCGGCCAGCAGGGTGACCAGAATGCAGCCCGATCCAAGGCCGAGGTCCAGCACCCGCGAGAACGGTTCGGCCAACGCCGCCTCGATCAGGGTTTCGGTTTCAGGACGCGGATCCAGCACATCGCCGGAGACCTTAAAGCGGCGGCCATAAAACTCCCGCTCGCCAATCAGCTGAGACACCGGCACCCGGATGGCGCGCAAGGCGATGAGCTGCTCATAGCGCTCGGCGATTTCAGGCGCCAGATCTTCGGGCGCGATCAGGGTCACGCGGCTGGCCTCGATCCGGGCGGCATGGGCCAGCAGGATCCGCGCATCACGTGCCGGGTCCGGCACACCGGCCGCGCGCAGCCGGGCCGCAGCGGCAGCCATCGCCTGCGCGGCTGTTTGCGGCGCGTTCATTGGCCCATCTCGGCCAGCAGCCGCGCCTGATCGTCCGCCGTCAGCGCGTCGATGATCTCGTCCAGATCGCCCTGCATGATCTGGTCAAGCTTATAGAGCGTCAGGTTGATACGGTGATCCGACATCCGGCCCTGCGGAAAGTTGTAGGTACGGATCCGCTCCGACCGGTCGCCAGAGCCGACCTGACTGGCGCGATCGGCGGACCGTTCACTGTCGATGCGCTGGCGCTCCAGATCGTAAAGCCGCGTGCGCATGACCTGCATCGCGATCTCGCGGTTGCGGTGCTGCGATTTCTCGGAGCTGACCACAATAATACCGGTGGGAATATGGGTGATCCGCACAGCGGAATCGGTGGTGTTCACATGCTGGCCACCGGCCCCGGAGGCGCGCATGGTGTCGATCCGCAGATCCGCCGGATCAATGCGCAGATCGACATCCTCCGCCTCGGGCAGCACCGCAACCGTGGCGGCAGAGGTGTGGATGCGCCCGCCGGATTCGGTCACCGGAACGCGCTGCACGCGGTGGACACCGGACTCATATTTCAACCGGGCAAAGACGTTTTCGCCTTTGACATGGGCGACCACCTCTTTCAGCCCGCCGAGTTCGGTTGTCTGTTCCTCGATGATGTCAAACCCCCAGCCCCGCGCCTCGGCGTAGCGCTGATACATGCGCAGCAGATCCCCGGCGAACAGGGCCGCCTCATCGCCGCCGGTGCCGGGGCGGATTTCCAGAATGGCCGGGCGGCTGTCGGCCTCATCCCGGGGCAGCAGCGCCAGTTGTAGCGCATGTTCGGCCTCGGGCAACGCCGCGCGCAGCTGGGGCAGCTCCTCCTCCGCCAGCGCCGCCATATCGGGATCGGCGAGCATGTCTTCTGCCTCCTGAAGATCGGACAGCAGGCGGCGATAGGCGCTGATCTGCTCGGCAACCGGGCGCAGATCGGAATATTCCTTGGCCAGAGCCGCAATATCGCCGCCTGCGACACCCTCTGCCATTGCGGCCTCAAGATACTGAAACCGTTGTAAAATCTGCTCGAGGCGGTCTTCGGGGATCATGCGTGCAATATCCATATCGATCTGTCTTTTGCGCAAGGCTGCCCTTGTGATATGCTAGGGTCATGCAACATGCCAGTCCTCATATTGCGGGAAAGGATCATGCGCAGCGCCGCCTGCCTGAGCTTGGGTGGCTGACCCCTGCGACACCAGGCCTGCCCCGCTCTTTGCTGTATCTGCTGGGGTTTGCGCTGGCTTGGAGCGCAACCGCGTCGCCCATTCAGGCCGATGTTGTCGCGCCAAATGGGCGCACGATCGACTGTTATTGCACCGACAAGAGCGGCAGCCGGGTTGAGCTGGGCGAATTTGTCTGCCTGCAGGTCGACGGGCGCATGTTCACGGCCCAATGCCAGATGTCGCTGAATGTGCCGATGTGGCGCGAAGTTCAGGCGGGCTGCCTTGCGGCTGAGGCTGATACGGCGCCGGCCATCTCGACGGCTGCGGAACCGCTGCCACGGATCTGATCCCTCCGATATGCGTTTGTTGAGATTGGCCTGTCATATCAGGCCGGGCAGCATACGCGGCCGGGAGATCCGCATCAGGGCGCTATTGCGGTGCGGGCGCCATCTGCGCGATCCAGCTGTTGATCCGGTCATTGTTGGCGCCCAGATCGGAGCGGCCAAACCGCAGACGGGCATAGACTTTCAGCAGATCGCCATCCTGCCGCGCGGTGGTGTAATCGGGAAAGCCCAGAAACCGCGTACGCGTCACATAGGTGACCATCTCATCCTCAACCGAACCGGCCAGCACACGGGTGCGCGGAGCGTTGCTGGCAACGTTGTGGAACCGCTCCAGCCCGTCCTCGCCACTGCGCAGCACCCGGAACACGCCACCGCGAAAGGTCTTGTCTTCGGTGAATTCAGGCTGGGTGTTCCAGTCCAGCGGATCGCTGGGCGCCAGCCGGATAAACCCGAGCACCACAACAACCGCCGCGATGCTCAGCCAGACAAATATCATCACTCGACCCATATGGTCCGCTCTCCCTCGTGGCGGCTGCCACTGGACAGCCGGCCTTATTTGGTTGTCACACCCGGCAGCACACAGAGCAGCTCATACAGCAGGTTGGCCGCTGTCAGCGCCGTGTTGCCCGACGTGTCATAAGGCGGCGATACTTCGACCATATCGCAGCCCACAATATTCAAACCCCGCAGGGCGCGGATCAGTTCCAGCGCCTGCGGTGTGGTCAGCCCACCGATTTCCGGCGTGCCGGTACCCGGTGCATAGGCCGGGTCCAGACTATCGATATCATAGGAGACATAGACCGGCCTATTGCCGATATCGCGACGAATTTCCGCACCCATCCCGTGCAGGGAGCGGTTCCACAGCTCGCTTGCGGGGAAATGCTGAAACCCCCAGCGCTGCGCCTCCTTGAAATCATCCGCCCCGTAGCCTGTGCCGCGCAGGCCGATCTGATAGGTCTTGTCCGCGACGATCAGCCCCTCTTCATAGGCGCGCCTGAAGACCGTCCCGTGGGTCTCGCGCTCACCGAACATATCGTCGTTCACATCCGCATGGGCATCGACATGGACCAATGCGACAGGCCCGTATTTTTCCGCAATCGCGCGCAGGATCGGCAGGGTGATCGAATGATCGCCACCCATCGCGACCGGCGTCACGTCGCTGGACAGGATGGCGCTGTAGCTTTCCTGAATGATGCGCAGGCTGTCGGGCAGCGAGAACGTGTTGATCGCCAGATCGCCGATATCGCCAATGTTCAGACTGTCAAAGGGCGCCGCACCGCTGGTCATGTTATAAGGTCGGATCATCGCGCTTTCGGCGCGGATCTGCTTTGGCCCAAAGCGGGTCCCTGAGCGCCAGGAGGTGCCGATATCCATCGGCACACCCAGAATGGCCACATCCAGCCCCTCCAGAGAGGTCGCCTGCGGCAGCCGCATAAAGGTGTTCGGCCCGGAGAACCGCGCCAGATCATTGCCGCTGATCGGCTGGTTAAAGTCAGTCATCGGCCCGTAATTCTCCAGCTCAGAAGACAGATAATGCTCATGGCGACATGCGCGCCTGCGATGGCGGTGGCGCCGGTGGTGTCAAAGGGGGGCGACACTTCAACCACATCGCCGCCCAGGATGTTGATACCGCGCAGGTTTTTCAGGATGGCGTCGGCCTGCGCCGAGGTCAGACCGCCCCAGACCGGCGTGCCGGTGCCCGGCGCATAGGCCGGATCCAGACAGTCGATATCGAAGGTCAGGTAAACCGGCCGGTCACCCAGCACGTCGCGAATACGGCGCGCGGTTTCGTCCGGGCCAATCTCATGCACGGTGGGCGCGTCGATGGTGGGCACGCCGAGATTGTCCTCATTGGTGGTCCGAATGCCCACCTGAACCGAGGTCTTGGGGTCAATGATGCCGGATTTCACCGCCTTGTAGAACATCGTGCCATGATCGACGCGGCTGAAATCATCATCCTGCCAGGTGTCGCTATGGGCATCGAAATGCAGCAGCGAAATCGGGCCGTATTTCTCGGCATAGGCCTTGAGGATGGGGAAGGACACATAGTGGTCGCCACCGATGGCCACCGAAGCCGTATCGGTCGCCAGAATGCCGCGGATGTGCTCGGTGAGCGTGTCGGGGAAGGCCGCGACATTGGCGTAGTCAAAGGCCAGATCGCCGTAGTCGACAATCGCCAGCTCGCTTGCCGGGCAAATGTCCCAGCCATAGGGGGCGTCGGGGCTTTGCAGGGCCGAGGCTTCACGCACCGCGCGGGGGCCAAGCCTGGTGCCGGGGCGGTTCGTCACCGCCTGATCAAAGGGAATGCCTGTGACGGCAATATCCGCATGGGTCAGGTCCTTGGTGTAGCGGCGCCGCAGAAAGGACGTCGCCCCGCCAAAGGTGTTTTCAAAGCTCAACCCCTTCAGGTCGTCGCGGGTGAAGGCCTGATCGACCTGTTTCTTTGCGTCTTCTAGCGCCATGCAGACTGCTCCCTCTTCTCGGGTTATGGCCATCTCCTAGCGAATGCGCGTGGCCTTGTCATCTGAAAGCCCCCGCGCTGTCGCCAGATCAGCTTGCGGGCTGTGCTTTCTCGACCAGACGGGCAAAAAACGAGGCTCCGACCGGTGCGATATCGTCATTGAAATCGTACTTTGGATGGTGCAGCCCGGCACTATTGCCCTGGCCCAGAAACAGATAGGCGCCGGGACGGGCCTGTAGCATATAAGAGAAATCTTCCGCCCCCATCTCGCGGCCGGCCTCGGCCTCGACATGCTCCGCGCCTGCGATCTCGGCCGCGACGGAGACCGCAAAATCGGTCTTGGCCGCGTCATTGATGGTCGCGGGATAACCGATCTCATAGTCCAGTTCCGCCTCGACCCCGTAGCTGGCCGCCTGCCCGGCCACGATTTCACCCATGCGGCGTATCACCATTTCCTGCACCCTGGGATCAAAGGTGCGCACGGTGCCGTTGATATAGGCCGTATCGGGGACCACATTGTCCACCGTGCCGGTGTGGATCTGCGTCACCGACACCACCAGATCATCCAGCGCGTAATGGTTGCGCGAGACGATGGTCTGGATCGCCTGGGCGATGCCGCAGGCCGCCATCACCGGGTCGCGGGTTTCATGGGGCATCGCGCCATGGCCGCCAACGCCCTGAATATGGATATGGAAACTATCCACCGCCGCCATCAGCGGACCCGGAGTTGTCATGAAATGCCCCTCCGGCAGACCCGGCGCATTGTGCAGCGCGTAGACCTCACCGATGTTGAACCGTTCCATGATCCCCTCTTCGACCATGATGCGCGCACCGCCGATGGCCTCCTCGGCGGGCTGGAAGATCAGCGCCACCCGGCCCTTGAAGTTGCGTGTTTCCGCCAGATATTTCGCCGCACCCAGCAGCATTGTCGTATGCCCATCGTGGCCGCAGGCGTGCATATTGCCGGCATGGGTCGAAGCATAGGCCGCACTGGTCTCCTCCGGGATTGGCAAGGCGTCCATGTCGGCGCGCAGACCGATACAGGGGGCATCCGCCGCGCTGCTCTCCTGACCGTTGATGATGGCCACGATGCCGGTCTTTGCGATCCCTTCATGCAGCTCGTCAACGCCGAAGTCCCGCAGCCGTTCCGCCACGAAGGCCGCTGTTTTCGGCAGATCCAGCGCCAGCTCGGGGATCTGGTGCAGATGCTGCCGCCAGGCTGTCATGTCCTCGGCATAATCGGCAATTCGGTTCACAACCGGCATGGGGGTGGACTCCTTGGTCAGACTCGGGATTGATGCATCTGACACAGGAACAAGAGCCGCCGCAATGCCCGATACCAACCTGATCCACGATGAAACCGCCGGTATCGACCGGCTCCTGCAGATCATGGCGTGCTTGCGCGACCCACAGCATGGCTGCCCCTGGGATATTGAACAGGACTTTGCCAGCATCGCGCCCTATACCATTGAAGAAGCTTACGAAGTTGCCGATGCAATTGAGCGCGAGGCCTGGGATGAGCTGAAGGGCGAGCTGGGGGATCTGTTGTTCCAGTCGGTGTTTCATGCGCAGATGGCGGCAGAGGCCGGGCATTTCACCTTTCAGGATGTGGTCACCACCATGTCCAACAAGATGGTCGCGCGCCATCCGCATGTCTTTGGTGACGAGAGCCGCGAGAAATCCGCCGACCAGCAGACCGCTGACTGGGAGGCGATCAAGGCCGCGGAGCGCGCAGGCAAGGCGCAACAGGGGACGCTGGACGGTGTGGCGGTCGGCCTGCCCGCCCTGCTGCGCGCCTACAAGCTGCAAAAACGCGCCGCACGTGTCGGCTTTGACTGGCCGTCGGCGGACAATGTGATCGCCAAGATCGTTGAAGAGGCCGCCGAGCTGGTAGAAGCCCGCGATAGCCTGAGCCAGGCCGAGGTGGAGGAGGAATTTGGCGATCTGATGTTTGTGATGGCCAATCTGGGCCGCCATCTGGGGGTGGAGCCGGAAGCCGCACTGCGGGCCGCCAATGCCAAGTTCACCCGCCGCTTTGAAGGGGTCGAGGCCAAGCTCTCCGACCGCGGCAAACGTCCCGAAGACAGTGACCTGGCGGAAATGGACGCGCTCTGGGACGAGGTAAAGGCAGAGGCGCGCGCGGCCACGCCATCCTGCGATGACTGACGCGCTGCCCACCGCGCGGTCTGTCGGGCCACGCGCCTTGTCCGCTCTCACCGCCAGCCCCATATCCTAAAGCATGTTGCGTCTAACCCCCATCCTTCTCGCCGTGATCTACGGGTTGGTCATGTACCGCCTGTCGGTCTGGCGCACCCATCGCGCCCTTGATCAGCAATCGACCGAGCTGGCCGATGCCCGCCTGCGCCAGCTGACGGATCGAATGGCAGCGGCGCTCGGCATCAGCCATATCCCGGTCTATATCTACGAGGTCGATCCGGTAAACGGGCTGGCGGCGCCGGATGGCCGGATCTTCATCACCCGTGGGTTCTATCGCAAATACCGCAATGGCGAGGTCAGCGATGTTGAACTGGCGTCGGTGATTGCACATGAGCTGGGCCATGTGGCGCTGGGGCACGCACGAAAACGCATGATTGATTTTTCCGGGCAGAACGCGCTGCGCACGGCGCTGATGCTTATCATCGGCCGTTTCGTGCCTTTTGTCGGGCCCTGGATTGCCAATGTGCTGACCTCACTGCTGGCGGCACGGCTGTCGCGCAGCGATGAATATGAGGCCGATGAATATGCCGCAGCACTGCTGACCAAGGCAGGGATCGGCATCGCTCCGCAGAAAAGCCTGTTTCGCAAGCTGGAAGAGCTGACACAGGCCCGCAGCGGCATGGCGCCCGCCTGGCTGATGAGCCACCCCAAGACCGAGGAGCGTATTGCCGCGCTGGACCGGCTCGAACAGCGCTGGAGTAAGGGAAAGAGCTGAAGATCAGGCCGCAAACCATTGGTTCACTGAAATTTACACAAGATCAAGCGCAACCGGGCGCGTCATCCCCCTTGGCCCGTGCGGCCGCCATCCCCATCTGTGGGCAACCAATCCCCCGTTGCAGGCGTTTCAGTCAGATATGTCCCTGCGGACACAAGACCTAACGACCCGCCTGGGCGGGCTCCCGGAGACCTACCATGCGCTATTCCGTTCTTGACCTTGCCCCCGTACCCGAAGGCCATGACATCGCTCAATCGCTGCGCAACAGCACTGATCTGGCACAGCGGGCCGAGGCCTGGGGATATCACCGCTACTGGCTGGCGGAGCATCACAATATGCCGGGGATCGCCAGTGCCGCCACCGCTGTTCTGATCGGCCATATCGCCGGACAGACCAAAACGATCCGGGTCGGTGCCGGGGGAATCATGCTGCCCAACCACGCCCCCTATATGGTGGCCGAAGCCTTTGGCACGCTGGCCAGCCTATATGGCAACCGCATTGATCTTGGGCTGGGACGCGCGCCCGGCACGGATCTGCAGACGGCCCGCGCCCTGCGTCGGGGCTTGCAAACCGGTGAGCGCAATCCCGATACCTTCCCGCATGATGTGATCGAGCTGATCAACTACCTTGGCCCCGAAACACCCGAAGCGCGGGTGCGGGCCTTTCCGGGACAGGGCACCAGGGTGCCGCTGTGGATCCTCGGCTCCAGCCTTTATGGGGCGCAGCTTGCGGCACAGCTGGGGCTGCCCTATGCCTTTGCTTCGCACTTTGCCCCCGCCGCGCTGGAGCAGGCGCTGGCCGCCTATCGCAGCGGCTTTCAGCCATCTGAGCATCTCGACGCCCCCCGCGCCATGATCGCGGTCAACGTCTTTGCCGCCGATACCGACCGCGAAGGGCAGCGGCTGAGAACCACCATGCAGCAGGCCTTTGCACGGCTGCACGAAGGCAAACCCGGCAAGCTGCCGGCTCCGGTGGAGGATATCACCCAGCATATCGCCCCGCCGGTGCTGCACGGGGTGAATGAGGCGCTGCGGATTTCCGCGACCGGCAGCAAGGCCACGGTGGCCGCCGAACTGTCTGGTATTCTTGAGCGGTATCAACCGGATGAGATCATTCTGACCGGGCAGATCCATGACCACGATGCACGGCTGCGATCCTTTGAGATCGCCGCTGAGGTGCTGGGCGACATCTGAGCCGCGCCAAGGTCTCATCGGCTGAGCACGCTAGGTCGACAGCGCCTTCGCCACCCTTGGCAGCCGCGCCTTCTTCAGCAGCGGGCGCGGCTCCCAGCCGCCGCCTGACAGCCGGTTTGCCTCGGCGAGCACAGCCGCTGCCACGCCCGAAATCCCGTCCGGATCCTGTCGCCACAGATCATAAAGCAGCTGGTCCGGGCCGATCCGTTCCAGCCCCTCCTCGGCAAGCGTGTGGCGCGGGAAGTCCTTGTTGTTGACGGTCACGATCCCGTCGGCATGGCCGGCGATGGCGGCGGCCAGCACATGGATATCGGCCACGTCCGGCAGCCAAAGTCGTGCTTCAACCGCCGCTGTCGGGGTGACGGCAGCCTTTGGCCAGGCCGCAGAGATCAGCGCGATCTCTGCCCGCGCCTGCGGCTCCCCCGCAGGACCGATCTTGCGCGCCGCCCGCGCCCATTCCTCAAGGATGCGCTGTGACCACAGCGGGGTGAAATGGCCAATCCGGGCCGCCCCCAGCAGCATCTCACGCATCACGGTCGGATAGAGGACACAGGCGTCCAGCAGCAGTTTCATGGCCTGATCAACCGCAACAGATCAGTCGAGCCGGAAGAACACGGCCTTCAGATAGCCGCTTTCGGCCAGCTGAGGCAGCTGTGGATGATCCGCCCCGGCATACCCGGTGTGCAGCAGCTGGCTGCGCCGCCCGCCGCGCCCGATGCCACGCGCCGAGGCATTGCGGAACCGGCTGAGGTCAGCCGCATGCGAGCAGGAGCACAGCCCCAGATAACCACCCGGCGCCACCAGAGGGGCGGCCAGTTTGGCAATCCGCTCATAGGCCCTCAACCCCGCCTCAAGCGCCTGTTTCGACGGTGCGAAGGCTGGCGGATCGCAGATCACCACATCAAACTGCGCCCCTTCTTCGGCGAGCTGGGCCAGCACCTCAAAGGCATCGCCCTGCCGTGCGTTGAACCGATCGCCAAAACCGCTGGCACCTGCGCCGTCCCGCGCCAGATCCAGCGCCGGAGCGGATCCGTCTACACAGGTTGCCGTCGCCGCGCCAGCCGCCAGCATCGCCAGACCAAAACCGCCGACATGGGAAAACACGTCAAGCACATTTGCGCCCGGCCTGACCAGCTTGGCGGCAAAGGCGTGATTGTCGCGCTGGTCGTAGAACAGGCCGGTTTTCTGCCCGCCGGTCAGATCCGCCATATAGGTGGCGCCATTCATGGACACTTCTACCGGCGCCTCGGGGGCGGTGCCGCGCAGAGCAGTGCTGATATCGTCCAGCCCTTCCAGGCTGCGCGTACGGCCCGAGGCGTTTTTCAATACCGTTGTCACCCCGGTCACCGCCACCAGCGCCTCGGTCAGCGGTTCGATATGGGCTTCGGCCCAAGCGGCATTGGGCTGCACCACGCAGGTATCGCCAAAGCGGTCGATCACCACGCCGGGCAGACCATCGGATTCAGCATGGACCAGCCGGTAGAACGGCGCATCATACAGCTGTTCGCGCAGCTCCAGCGCGCGGCGCAGGCGGGCGCTGAACCACTCCACGCTCAGCTCGGCCGCAGGATCGCTGTCCAGCATCCGCGCGATGATCTTGCTTTCGGGGTTGACCGCAACCAGCCCCATCTGCGTCATCGCGTCGTCTTCCAGCACCGCCAGGGTGCCGGGTGCCAGTTTCCGGGTGCGCCGGTCGGTGACCAGTTCATTGGCATAGACCCAGGGAAAGCCGTGGCGCAGGGCACGGGCATTGGCTTTGGGTTTCAGTTTTACGCGGGCGCGCTCGGGCGCGGAGGAAGATGCTGTCATGCGCCTCTCTTACTCCCAACGACGCGCGGTTGAAAGGGCATCCGCCACGCAGGGTCGATGCCTTGGTCGCGTCAGGCTCTGCGGCCCGATCCCGCGCGGCGCAAGTGAGTTCACCGCGGACGGGAACGCCAGCCGCCGCGCCTGCGAGGCCTGTCGGCAGCCTCCTGCCCCTCGCGCAGAACAGCCGTCATCGGGTGATCGGGATGCACTGCCGCAAGCTGCTCCACGAGCGCGATGGTTGCCACACGGCTGTCGACCCCATCAGGCAGGCTCAGCGCCCAATCCAGAAAGATGCTGCGGCATTCGCCCTCGCCAATCCCCTCGATACGGTAGCTTTCCCGGATCAACCCCTTGGGATCCAGACGCGCCAGCTGCGCCGCATCAACCGTCGCCTCATTCGTCATGGCCTGTCGCCCCCTCTCTCTCCAATGCGGCGGCGATGATGTCACCGCATCTGCCGTAGCTCTCGGTCAGCGTCGCCTCCAGCGCGGCGAGATCGTCATAGCCGGTGCTGCGACACAGAAAGAGCGCGCCGCCCTCTCCCAATGTCCGTGCATCAATTGCCTTGCCCGAGACCAGCCGCGCCGCCGTCTGTACCGACCAGAATAGATCATAGCCGCGCTGCAATTCCGCTGCATCTGCGGCATCCAGCCAGCCACAGGCGACAGCGCCCGCCAGTCCGGCGGCCACGTCCTGCCCGGTGGCATCGCTCAGCAGGACCCCGGCCTGGGCGATCAGCTCGATATCCATCAGCCGACCCGCGCCGGTCTTGGCGTCCCAGGGACCTGTCGGCACCTTGGCAGCGGCCAGACGGGCGCGCATTTTGGCGACCTCGGGCAGGATCGCCGCGCGGCTGCGCGGCGCCCCGAGAAAACCCGCTCGAAATGCGTTGATATCCTGCGCCAGCCCCTCCGCACCCGGTGCTGGCACAGCCGCCATCACCCGCGCCCGGGTCAGCGCCAGATGTTCCCAGACCCAGGCGTCATTGCGCTGATACGCGCAGAAGCTCTCGAGGCTCGTGGCCACCGGGCCTTGGGTGCCGGAGGGTCGCAACCGCATGTCCACCTCATAGAGCTGCCCCTGCGACATACGCGCAGTCAGCGCCGTGATCAGCGCCTGGGTCAGCCGCGCATAATACGGGCGTGTCGCCAGCGGTCGCGGCCCCTCCGAGGCCTCCGCGGTTCCGGGGTCATAAATCACGATCAGGTCGAGATCCGACAGCGCATTGATCCGCCCCGCACCCAGCGATCCCATGGCCAGAACCGCCGCCCCGCGCCCTGGAGGCGTTCCGTGTTTCTTTGCAAACTGCTGCAGGACAACCGGCGCCACCCCGGCAATCACCACCTCGGCCAGTTCGGCATATTGCGCCCCTGCGGTGGCAGCATCGATCAGCCCGCGCAGATGATGCACCCCGATACGGAAATGCCACTCCTTGCACCAGCGCCGGGTGGCATCCAGCTGGGTTTCATAATCCTCTTCCTGCGCCAGCACCGCCGCAAGCGACTGGCAGAGCCCCTCCCGCTTGGGCCAGTCACTGAAGAACGAGCCGCCGATCACAGCATCGAATACCCCGGAATTACGCGACAGATAGCTCGCCAGCGTACCAGAGGTGCCGACAATATCTATCAGCAAATCAATCAGTTGCGGGTTGGCTTCAAAGAGTGAAAACAGCTGCACACCGGCAGGCAGCCCCGCCAGGAACCCATCCAGCGCCACCAGCGCCTCGGCCGGCTGGGCGGTGCGGGACAGTCGCGCCAGCAGCTCCGGTTTCAGCCGCTCGAATATCTGCGCACCGCGCGCCGAGCGCAGCGCAGGATAGGTCGGCCAGCGCGCCAGGATATCGCCATCCAGAGCCTCCGGCACCGCCGCGGCCGGTTGCGGCCTTGGCACATCCGGGGCAAAGAACCCCTCGGTCAGCTCATGCACCTCCTGCAACCGCCCACGGATCTCCGCCTGCAGCGCCTGCGGGTCGCGGTCCATCAGACAGGCAATCCGGGCAATGCCATCTTCGGACTGCGGCACCCGGTGGGTCTGGGCGTCATGCACCATCTGGATGCGGTGCTCCACCTCGCGGTGGGCAATGTAATGCGCGCTGAGCTGCGCGCAGGCCTCCTGCGGCACCCAGCCCTTGGCCGCGAGCGCGGTCAGCCCATCGAGCGTGCCGCGCTGGCGCAGGCTCTCATCCCGCCCGCCGGCGATCAGCTGTCGGGTCTGGGTAAAGAACTCGATTTCGCGGATGCCACCACGCCCCAGTTTCATGTCATGGCCGGGCACCGTCAGTGGCCCGCCGGTCCCCTTGTTTTCGCGGATCCGCAAACGCATGTCATGGGCGTCCTGAATAGCCGCGAAATCCAGATGCCGCCGCCAGACAAAGGGGCGCAGCGTCTGCAGGAACTCGGCCCCCGCCTTCAGATCCCCGGCGCAGGGGCGCGCCTTGATATAGGCGGCGCGCTCCCAGGTGCGCCCGAGGCTCTCGTAATAGCGCTCCGCCGCCTCCATCGCCATGGCCACCGGTGTAACCGCCGGGTCGGGCCGCAAGCGCAGATCGGTACGGAAGACATAGCCGTCGGCAGTGCGTTCGCTCAGTACCGTGCACATGTTGCGCGTCGCCCGCACCATGCCCTGACGCGCCTCATAGAAGTCGGCCGGATCAAACCGTGTCTCGTCAAACAGGCAGATCATGTCGATGTCGGAGCTGTAGTTCAGCTCATAGGCGCCCATCTTGCCCATGGCCAGCAGGGTCAACCCGCCGGCGGTCTCCACATCGGCCTCGGTCAGGCCCGGCAGTTTCTGACGGCGGATCAGTGCGGCAATTTCCGCCTTGATCGCCCGATCGGCGCAGAGTTCGGCAAATTGCGTCAGCGCCGTGGTCACCTGCATCAGATCCCAGGCCCCGGCCAGATCGCAAAGCCCGCTCAGCAGCGCAAGTCGGCGCTTGGCCTGCCGCAGCCCCGGCTTCAGCTGATCCGGTGCCAAACCGCGCACAGCCTCCATGATCTTACCAAGCGCGACCAGCGGATCCGCCAGTGCGGGCGCCAGCCAGGTGGCCTCGCGGGTGATCAGCTCCTTCAGATAGGGGCTGGAGCCCGCCGCCCCTGCGACCAGGCGCGCCTCATCGCCGCCAAGGTCCGGCACAAGCGCAAGCGCATCGCCGGCCAGATCCGCATCAAATGCCCGTGGAAGGCGCTGAATATCAATCGACTGTCCCATCCGCAGACACTGGGGTGAGACGCCGCCGTCGTCAATTGAGGAAACCACCCTTTGGCCCTGCCAGAGTTCAAAAGTTTACGTAAGGTAAGGAATACCGGAATAGCCCTTTTATGAATGAGACATTAATGCTGGTACTGCGGCTGCGCTCAAGTTCCGGGGGCATGTCAGACAGCGTCTTAGTAACCAGTGCACCAGTGACCGACCGGCACCCTAGTATTGCCAAAATGGCGATACAACGCGTGTTCAGGTCATCGGATATGTATCACAAAGTCTGACAGCAAAGCGCAGCCGTTTATCTCCCGTTAGCCACAAAATCATCAATAAATAAAAACATATCAACAGGTTACTTGTTTCGATCTGCGAAAATGTGAAAAATGTTTACATGCAGGCTTGAAACCGTGTGAGGGCAGTCCGATATTCCATAATGTGAAGCGCATTTACATGGACGCCGAACCTCGCAACGTTAACCTGGAGACCCCGATGACGAGTTACACCTCTACCGCCCCGCACCCGTCCGAACAGGGCTGGTTTTCCCGCAGTGAATCCTGGCTCGACAGCAAAGGCAAAGGCGCCTGGATTGCCGCCATGGTCCTCGGCTTCGTCTTTTTCTGGCCGGTTGGCCTCGCCCTGTTGTTTTACATGATCTGGAGCAAGCGCATGTTCTCGAAATCCTGCACCACACGCCGTAAATCCTGGGCCCGTCATGGCATGTCCGCGATGACCCCGTCCGGCAACAGCGCTTTTGACGCCTACAAGGCCGATACGCTGCAACGGCTGGAGCAGGAACAGCATGATTTCGAAGCCTTCCTGCAACGTCTGCGGGCTGCAAAGGACAAATCGGAGTTCGATCAGTTCATGCACGAACGCGCGCTGCAGAACGACGATGAGGCCATCGAAATCGATGATGCAGAGGATGACGCGGACAGCCCGCGCAGCAAGCGTCACTGACCAGCGCCAGCTCCGCCCGCATTGGGCGGGGCCTATCCCGGCGGGAGCGGCCTGGCGCCATAGCTGATGATCAGCCCTCGTGTCAGCCGCCACCCTGGCCAGACGGCCAAACCATGAGCCCGGTTCCCCGCCCCGGTTCTTTCGACCCCGTTATCGCGATAAGGAAGCTTTGATGACCGCCCTGCCCGATCCAGACTACCAGGCTGATTTCTATCAGCTGGTCCCTGCCAAACGTCTGTTTGCCTGGCTTATCGACAGCCTGTTGATCACCGTTCTTGCCAGTATCGCCGTGGTTTTCACCGCCTTTACCGGGCTGTTCATCTGGCCGCTGCTCTATCTGGTGATCGGTTTCATCTATCGTGCTGCAACCATCGCTTCTGGTTCCGCGACCTGGGGCATGGCCGTCGCAGGCATCGAATTGCGCGACCTGTCGGGACGCAAGCTCGACGGTCAGGGCGCATTGCTGCATACCGCCGGATATACAGTCTCCATGGCCTTCCCGCTGCTGCAGGTGATCTCCATCCTCATGATGCTGATGTCCGCGCGCGGTCAGGGGCTGACGGATGCGGTGATGGGCACCGTCATGCTGAACCGGCGCCGCTGATCCACCGTCTGGTTCAAGGCGAAGATGGGCAATCTGTAAACCTTAATCCCAACTGGCCTCTTGGCGCAGTGCGATGGCATTGCTATCATTCAAGATAACCCTGTGGCCAGAATGCCCCGATCTGTCAGCGGCTCCGTGATCAGTACTCGGCGCCCGCGCGACACTCGGGGCCATTTGTGCCAAGCCCAAACGGACACCTGACCGCCTGATGCGCCACACTCTGCCGATTGCCCCACAGTTCTACGTGACTGCGCCGCAGCCCTGCCCCTATCTGGCAGATCGGATGGAGCGCAAACTGTTCACCGCCCTGCAGGGCGATGGTGTCGAACAGCTCAACAACAGCCTGTCGCAGCAGGGATTCCGTCGCTCGCAGAATGTTCTGTACCGGCCATCCTGCTCCGATTGCTCCGCCTGCCTGTCTGCCCGGATCAATGTCGCCGCCTTCACCGCCAGCCGGGGGCAGAAACGCACGTTGAAACGCAACGCCGGGCTGGATCGGCGCGCGACCTCTCCCTGGGCGACCGAAGATCAATATGCGCTGTTCCGCAACTACCTCGACAGCCGGCACGCCGATGGCGGCATGGCCGATATGGATGTCTTCGAATATGCCGCCATGATCGAGGAGACGCCCATTCGCAGCCGCGTCGTCGAATATATCGACCGCGACAGCAACGCGCTGACGGCGGTGTCGCTGACCGATGTGCTGGAGGATGGGCTGAGCATGGTCTATTCCTTCTATCGGCCCGATCTGCCGCAGAACTCGCTCGGCACCTTCATGATCCTGGATCACATCGACATCGCGCGCGAGGCCGGGCTGCCCTATGTCTACCTCGGCTATTGGGTGCCAGGCAGCGCCAAGATGGGCTACAAGGCGAAGTTCACCGGGCTTGAAGTCTATCATCGCGGCGCCTGGCAGCCGATGACCGATCCCGACGCCTTTGATGACACGGCGCACCCGCTGTCGACCGATCCGATTGCGGAACAGGTCGCTAATATTCACCTGCCGGAATCGCGCAGCCACAGCAGGTAACCCAATGCAATCTCTTCATGCCGTGACGCTGATCGTCCCGGACTACGACAGCGCGATCGCGTTTTACTGCGGCACCCTCGGATGGCAGCTGGCCGAAGATGTCGATCAGGGGCGCAAGCGCTGGGTCCGGATCCTGCCGCCGGGCGCCCGTGAGGGCAGCCTGATCCTGGCCCGGGCCGACAGTGATGCCCAAAAGACCATCATCGGCAATCAATTTGGCGGCCGCGTCGGATTGTTCCTGCACACCGATGACTTCGCCCGAGACCATGCCGCCATGCTGGCCGCAGGCGTCACCTTCGACGAAGCACCCCGCCATGAACCCTACGGATGGGTTGCGGTCTGGCGCGACCCGTTCGGCAACCGCTGGGATCTGCTCCAGCTCACCTGAACCGCAGGGCGCCGGTCCCATTCGGCACCGCCCCTTCAGCTGCCATCGGCAAACGGCTGCATGGCCAATCTTCTGGCGTCAAATATCCCGGGGTGAATGCGCCGCATGGCGCAGAGGGGCAGCGCCCCTGTTTCTGCTTTCGCCCCGGTGCCGACATGAAAAAAGGGCCCCGCAAGCGGGGCCCTTTGTCGTCTTTGGCTGATTGCAATCAGTTTGGCATCAGCGCCGGCACGATTGTCACGATGGAGGGGAACATCCACAGGATCCCCAGACCCACCACCTGGATCAGCACAAATGGCAGGATCCCGCGATAGATATGGCCTGTGGTCACCTCCTTCGGTGCCACCCCGCGCAGATAGAACAGCGCAAATCCAAACGGCGGCGTCAGGAACGACGTCTGCAGGTTCACCGCAACCATGATGGTCACCCACTTCGGATCGAAGGAGCCGCCGTAGATCACCGGCCCGACAATCGGGATCACGATGTAGATGATCTCCAGGAAGTCGAGCACGAAGCCAAGGATGAACAGCACCACCATCACGATCAGGAAGACCTTCAGCTCGCTGTCAAAGCTCTTGAGGAACTGCTGGATATAGTGTTCCCCGCCAAAGGAGATCACCACCAGATTGAGCAGCTGCGAGCCGATCAGGATGGTGAAGACCATCGACGTGACCTTGGCCGTTTCGCGCACCACCGGTGTCAGCACCCCGCCCTTAAACAGCACCCAGCAACCGTAGAGCAGCCCGAAGAGCGCAAAGAGATAGGCGCCATAGGCCACACCAAAGGCGATAATGGTCTCTGCCGAAACCCCATCCTGCCCATTGATCCGCAGATCGAAGTTGACACCAACTAGGATACAGATCGCCACCGCAAGGGTTGCCCAGATGATGATCCAGCCGGATTTCCCCTGGTCCTGCAGCTTGCGGTAGGCCGCCAGCATGATGGCGCCCCCAGCCCCCAGCGCCGCAGCGGGCGTCGGGTTGGTGATGCCGCCCAGAATGGACCCCAGCACCGCAATGATCAGGATCAGCGGCGGGAACACCACGCGGATCAGATCATTCTGTGAACTGCGCACCGCCGCGACCTTGCACCCATAGAGCGCCAGGAGGCTTGGCAGCGCGATCAGCAGCACGGTGACCCCGGGCGTCGTGGTCGGTGAAATTGCCACGATATCGACCAGCGCAATCAGCAGCACGCCAATCGCCCCCAGGATCAAGGGCTTGGGATCCCGCGAGGGCGAAACCCCGCGACCAACCGCCAGCGTCAGCCCCATCAGCACCATCAGCACGGTCAGACCGGTGCCAATCGGAGCCGCGGCTTCGATCTTGGCGACACGGGCTGCGGCCATCTCGTCCTCGGTCAGCTTGGTTGCCTGGGCAACGCCGCCTGCGTCGTCGATGCTCTTCTGCTCGGCGACGGCGGCATCCCAGGCCTCCTGGCCATGCAGGTCAATCATTGCCGCCTGACAGTCCGCAGCCACATTGGTGCGCAGCGATGCCGTCTGCCCCGCATCGGAGAAGGTCGAAACCGTGATGTTCTGGCTACCGATCAGGTTCACCTGGCCCAGCAGCAACGCACCTGCAATCAGCGCCACCGGCACACCGAGGAACCAGGTGAGGCCTTCGCCACGGGTGATCGGCTCGCCAGTACCGCCCTCAAGCACAACTGCCGGAGCTTTTTCCGGATTCAGCAGCGCATAGCCAAAGGCATAGAGCGCATAGAGAAGCGCCAGCAGGATACCCGGCAGCAGCGCGGCCTGGAACAGCGTCCCGACCGAAACAACCGCTGGCTCACCCAGATAGGTCAGCGCATCGGAGCAGCCGAATTCCTGCGCACGGGTTTCCTGTGCGGTGGAATAGAGATCCCCCGCAAGCGTGCCCAGAAGAACGATCACGATGGAGGGCGGAATGATCTGCCCCAGCGTGCCCGAGGCGGCGATCACACCGGTCGCCAGTTCCGGCGAATAGTTGTTGCGCAGCATGGTGGGCAGCGCCAGCAGGCCCATGGTCACCACGGTTGCGCCGACGATCCCGGTGGAGGCCGCAAGGAAAGCGCCCACAACCACGATGGAAACTGCCAGACCGCCGGGCAGCGGACCAAAGACGCGCGCCATGGTGGTCAGCAGGTCGTTGGCGATCTTCGACCGTTCCAGCGTGATGCCCATCAGGACGAACATCAGCACTGCCAGCAGGGTCTCGATCGAGGCACCGGCCAGAACCCGTTCGTTCATACGGTTCACGACAAAGGAGATGTTGCGGTCCATCGCAACTTCCCAACCCTGCGGGAACACCGCCTCGGCGACCCGTGGCAGTTCAGGATATCTGAACACCGATATGACATCCGGCTTGACGCCGGAGCCCACCAGGTCGCGATAGACCTGCGACGAGGTGTCGATGGCCTGGTGAACCAGGATCCCGGCACTGTCGAGCGCCGCAATGATCCCGAAGGAGATGATGCCGGCTCCGCCAATGGCAAAGGCCACTGGAAAGCCGGAGAGAATGCCTCCGAAAAGGCAGAAGAAGACAATGATCAGGCCGATTTCAACGCCATCAAGTCCGAATAGCATGGGGGCTGTCCCTTATTTAATGCGCGCCTTCATAGGCTTCTTCACCTTCACCAAGGCTGTCCTTGTCGAGGTGTTTGTTCTCGCTGCCGGGGCCTTCCACAAACTCAAGATACGAGCGGTAGAAAAACGCGATGGCATGCAGGAAGACGATACCGGCGAATGTCACCAGAAGGATCTTGAACAGGAAGTATCCGTTGAACCCATTGGGGCTGAAGCCGATGGTCTCGATGTTCCAGCGCAGCGCGCGGGATTTCATCACCAGACGCTCCAGCGTGTCCGAGGCCGAGGGCTTCGGCACGATCAGGTGGCGCCACAGGAAGTACCAGCCATACATCCAGGTCAGCACCGCGGCGGGCATCATGAAGATCAGCGATCCCAGCATGTCAACCATCCGCTTGGCCCGGAAGCTGATGCCGGAGTAGATCAGATCGACCCGCACGTGGCCGCCCTGCACAAAGGTGTATGTGACACAAAGGCAGACCACCAAGGCATTGTAAAGCTTCAGTTCTTCTGCGAACCAGCTGATGTCTTTTTCCAGCGCGATACCCAGACCAAAGCTCATGTCCGGGCGCGCAAACACCCGCTGCATGAAGACGATGATGATCTGTTGCAGCACCATCAGAAGACCTGCCCAGGCAAACAGCCGACCCAGCGTGTTGGCAAAGCCCTCCAGTCCGCGCACGACCCCCCACATGATGGAGCGGCGATACATGCCGACCGCCGTCAGCACCAGAAACGCGGTGAAGACAACAAAGAAGAACTCAACCGACCCGCCATAGTAGACGAACCGCATGATGGAAGCCTTGTCCGACCAGTCGAGCCAGAGCTGCGGGTTGGCGACGGCATAGCCGAAGTTGTAAAAGGCGCCCGCGATGTTCTGTACCAGCCAGATCAGGCCGTCCAGTAAGGTCCCGAAAAAGGAAACGCCACTTTCGTCCTGCATTTTTCCCTCGAATAAATGCGTGCAGCGCGGGCGGTCTGGATCGTCATCATAGGGATAATAATCAGGCCGCACGGATCCTGGGACCCGATGGACACTAATGGCGCGAGCCATCCGTGTCGGCTGCTATTGCGAAAGGATCCCCCGCCGATGCGGAGGATCCGATTGAACCCACTCTTGGGGCGGTTAGCCGAGAACGCGGTCGCGCTGGGTGCGATAGGCACCTTCAGATTTGGTGATCCAGCCCGAAGAGGCTTTCATCGACGCTTCGACGCTGTTGCGGATTTTTGCGAACAGCTCGTCACCCATGAACTCGTCCAGGGTTTCCTTGGTCGCGGAGCCAAAGGCATCCCAGACGCTGTCAGGGAATTCCAGGGTCTTCACGCCACCGGTCTGCAGACGCTGAAGAGCCGCACCGTGGTTGTTCATGAACTGCGACAGGCTCCACTGGTGACCTTCGGCCGCCGCGATTTCGATGATTTTCTGATGCGCGGGCGACAGGCTGTCGAACACGTCACGGTTGGTCGCCACGGACAGCGCCGCACCCGGCTCATGGAAACCGGAGGTGTAGTAGACCTTGGTGATTTCCTGGAAGCCCATCTTCTCATCTGCCCAGGGGCCGATCCACTCGGTGCCGTCGATCGCACCGGAGGACAGCGCCTGATACACTTCGGAGCCGGGAATGTTCTGAACCGATGCGCCCAGTTTGCCGAGCGCCTTGCCGCCCAGACCCGGCATACGGAACTTCAGACCGTTGAAATCTTCGGGGCTGTTGATTTCCTTGTTGAACCAGCCGCCGGCCTGAGGGCCAGTGTTGCCGCCAAGGAAGGATTTCAGACCGAAGATCTGGCCCAGCTCATCATGCAGGGCCATGCCTTCGCCCTGGTAGTACCAGTTCACCAGTTCCTGCGGCGTCATGCCGAAAGGCACGGCAGTGAAATAGGCATAGGCCGGGTGCTGGCCGGTGAAATAATAGTCGGCACCGTGGTACATGTCGGCCTGACCGGCGGTCACCGCGTCAAATACCTCAAATGCACCAACCAGTTCGCCGGAAGCTTTGAGGTCGATGGTCAGGTCGCCATCGGACATGGCGGTGATCGAATCTGCGACGCGCTGTGCGGAGTCATGAACGCCCGCGGCGCCACGGCCCCAGGTGGTGACCATGGTCAGGGTACGCTTGCCCTGCGCATAAGCCGGTGCGGCCAGAGTGGTTGCTGCAGCGGCGCTGCCCCCCAGCGCGGATGTCTTCAAAAAGGAACGACGATCCATAGGTTTCTCCTCCCATTTAATTGGATTGCCCCGGGTCTGTGCCCGAGGCGGGTCTTGTCGAGTGACGCAAGCCTAGCTGTACGCTGCGTCATGTGAATACCTACTACTGCGTAGAAAACCGCATTTTGGACAAATTATTTGGCCAAAATCTGGGCAGCCTGTGACAACCGCCAAGGCCGATCCCGAGAATTGCGCGCTGAGCGCAGCTGTGGGGGCTTTGATTCTCCGGGCGGATTGCGTAACGATTCGACCATGCAGCTGATCCCCCAATTCTTGCGACCCAACTACGCCCAGAAGCTGTCCCTGCTGGCGACGCTGCCGCTGATCGTGGCCGGGGCCGCCATTGCCGTGCTGGTCTCCGTGCAGTCGCGCGCATTGGCCGAACGCGAGATCAAAGCGTTGGAACAGCAGCTGTTGCAGGCCAAGATGGCCGAGCTGCGCAACTATGTGACCCAGGCCCGCAATGGGTTTTCGCACATCTACGGTCTGGCGGCGCCAGATGACGAGGAGGCCAAGGAAAAGGTCACCCAGATCCTCAGTGCAATGATCTATGACCGCGACGGGTTTTTCTTTGTCTATGACTACGACGGCACCAATCTGGTTAGCCCGCGCCAGACCGAGTTCATCAACAACAACTGGAAGGGGCTGACCGATAGCCGCGGCACACCGGTCGTGGATGAATTCATCCGCTTGGCCCGTCAGGGCGCCGGATGGCACACGTTTATGTGGGAGAAACCCTCAACCGGCGAAGAGGCGCAGATGGTTGCCTATGTGCTGGGCTTGCAGGACTGGCAATGGGCCATCGGCACCGGGGTGTTCATTGACGATGTGCTGGCCTCTGTCGCGGCCTCGCGCGCCGAGGTCGAGACCCGTGTGCGCCGTACGTTCTACTACATCGGTGGCATCACCCTGTTTGCACTGGGGCTGGTCTTCGCCTCCGGCATGGTGCTGAACATCCGCGAGCGTCGTCTGGCGGACGCCAAGTTGAAAGAGCTGACCCAGCGGGTTTTCGACGCCCAGGAGGAAGAGCGCGGCCGGGTGGCGCGCGAGCTGCACGACGGGATCAGTCAGCTCCTCGTCGGGGTGCGTTACGCGCTGGACAACGCGCGCAGACGCCTGTCGCGGGGAGATTTTGACCGTGTCGAGGATCCGCTGAACAAAGGGATCTCGCATCTGGGCACCGCCATCACCGAGGTGCGCCGCATCAGCCGCGACCTGCGCCCCGGTGTGCTGGATGATCTCGGCCTTGGCCCGGCGCTGAAGGCACTGACCGATGATTTCGCCGCACGCACCGGCATCGAGACCCGTTTCAGCACTGTCGTGTTCCGCAACCGTCTGGACGGGGATGCCAAGATTGCGCTCTATCGGATCGCGCAGGAAGCGCTCACCAATATCGAACGCCACGCCGAGGCGACGGAGGTCACCATGGATCTGCGCGGGCACGCGCGCGGCGCCACTATGCGGATCACCGACAATGGCCGCGGCCTGCCGCCGGTTCAGGACCGCAGCGGGCCCGGCATCGGGCTGCGCAATATGCAGGAACGAATCGAACAGCTTGACGGCACCCTCAGGATTTTGTCATCACGGGGCACGCAAAGCGGCACCGTGATCGAGGTCCTGCTGCCGCTGAGCCATCTGCTGCCCCCGGGTGATGCCTCCAAACCGGCGTCCAAGCGGGTGTCCTGAGCCAATCGGCGCTCTTGCCAGACTGTCGCCGCCGCACCGGTGGATGCACGCGACGGGCTGGACCGCGCCACGCCAAATGAGGGGGGAGACCATGCCAAATACCATTCGCGTTCTGATCGTTGACGATCACCCGATGGTCGCCGAGGGCATTCAATCCATCCTTGAAAGCTATGACGATATCGAGGTTGTCGGCATCCCCTGCAACGGCGAAGAGGCGGTGGCCGAGGCCCGCGCGCTGAAACCCGATGTGATCCTGATGGATCTAAATATGCCGAAACTGGGCGGGTTGAGCGCCACGGAAATCATCCTCGAGCAGACCCCTGCCACCCGCATCCTGATCCTGTCCATGCACGACAGCCCCGAATATATCTCCAGCGCGCTGGCGCATGGGGCCATGGGCTATGTGCTGAAAGATGTCCCAACCGAGGAGATCCGCCAGGCCATCGACACGGTGATGCGTGGCGAGACATATCTCTGCACCGGCGCCGAAGGCTCGCTGAAGCCCAAGGACGACCCCGCCCGCGAGGCGCTGACCGGACGTGAGCAGACCATTCTGCTCGAACTCGCACAGGGTAAATCCAACAAGGACGTTGCCCTGGCGCTGGATATCTCGGTGCGCACCGTGGAAACCCATCGCAAGAACATCAAACGCAAGCTTGGCATTTCCTCGACCGCCGGTCTCACACGCTACGCGCTGGAACATGGCGTGCTGCAGGGCACCGGTCACAGTTTCTGACCCGCCCACCCCGCCGCCTGGTGGCAGAGCTAAAATTGCGCCGCAATGCAGCAGAAACTCCCGCAAACTAGGTCCGATGCGCCTCGCAATTTGGCAAAACGCCGCCGCGCGCGATCTGACCTTGGCCTTTGGTTCAGGGAGATTTTCGACTTTAGGGCCGAAGTGGTCCGATTTTTAGCAGCGCGAAAGGCGAAAATGTCGCAAGGAACCCCGCCAGCGCAACAAAATGTCCGAAACTGGGGTATTTTCGGTTCACTTCCCTGTTGACGCCCCCGGCCACCGGTCCTAAGGTCCGCTGCAACGCTAAAGGAGCCAACACGATGAATATCCTAGTCGTAGTCGTAGGAACCACGCGCATGGGCCGGTAACGGTAGACCATAATCGAACCCATGCGCCTCCGACCAGAAATCGGGGGCTTTTTTTATGCGAAACGGACGATGCCGCCAATTGGAGCTAAAGCAGATGAAACGTGAGATGACCGGCGCAAAAATGGTTGTTCAGGCCCTGAAGGATCAGGGGGTGGACACGGTCTTTGGCTACCCCGGCGGTGCCGTTCTGCCGATCTATGACGAGATCTTTTTGCAGAATGATATCCGGCACATTCTTGTGCGCCATGAACAGGGCGCGGTTCACGCCGCCGAAGGCTATGCCCGCTCAACCGGCAAGCCCGGTGTTGTTCTGGTGACCTCCGGTCCCGGCGCCACTAATGCGGTGACCGGCCTGACCGACGCGCTGCTGGATTCCATTCCGCTGGTTGTTCTCACCGGTCAGGTTCCAACCTTCATGATTGGCTCCGATGCCTTTCAGGAAGCCGACACCGTGGGCATCACCCGCCCCTGCACCAAACACAACTGGCTGGTGAAAGACACCGAAAAGCTGGCCAGCACCCTGCATGAGGCCTTTCATGTCGCCACCGCGGGTCGTCCCGGCCCGGTGCTGATCGACATCCCGAAGGATGTGCAGTTTGCCACCGGCACCTATCAGGGGCCGAAACCCGCCGCGTCGCATTACCAGCCGCCGGTGAAGGGCGATCTGGAGGCCATCACCGAGCTGGTGGCGGCTATGGAAACCGCAAAACGCCCGGTATTCTACACCGGCGGTGGCGTGATCAACTCCGGCCCCGGCGCCAGCCAGCTGCTGCGCGAGCTGGCCGAGGCCACAGGCATTCCGGTGACCTCCACGCTGATGGGGCTTGGGGCCTATCCGGCCTCGGGCAAGAACTGGCTCGGGATGCTGGGGATGCACGGTCTTTACGAGGCCAATATGGCCATGCACGGCTGCGACCTGATGATCAATATCGGCGCCCGCTTTGATGACCGCATCACCGGTCGTCTGGATGCCTTCAGCCCGAAATCGACCAAGGCGCATATCGACATCGACCCCTCGTCGATCAACAAGGTGATCCGCGTCGATATTCCGATCGTCGGCGACATCGGCCACGTGCTGGAAGACGTTCTGAAAGTCTGGAAGAGCCGCGGCCGCAAGGTGAACAGCGCTGCCATCGCAAAATGGCAGGAGCAGATCACCGAATGGCGCAATATTCGCTGTCTGTCCTACACCGCCTCGGAGACCTCCATCAAACCGCAATACGCGCTGGAGCGTCTGGAAGCCCTGACCAAGGACCGCAACCGCTACATCACCACCGAAGTGGGGCAGCACCAGATGTGGGCCGCACAGTACCTCGGCTTTGAGGATCCCAACCGCTGGATGACCTCCGGTGGTCTGGGCACCATGGGCTATGGCACACCGGCCTCGATCGGCGTGCAGGTCGCGCACCCCGATGCGCTGGTGATCAACGTCGCCGGTGAGGCCTCCTGGCTGATGAACATGCAGGAGATGGGCACCGCCGTGCAGTACCGCCTGCCGGTGAAACAGTTCATCCTCAACAATGAACGTCTGGGCATGGTGCGCCAGTGGCAGGAGCTGCTGCACGGCGAACGCTACAGCCATTCCTGGTCCGAAGCCCTGCCCGATTTCGTCAAGCTCGCCGAGGCCTTTGGCGCCAAGGGCATCATCTGCAAGGATCCAAAGGATCTGGATGATGCGATCATGGAAATGCTCGACTATGACGGGCCGGTGATCTTTGACTGTCTGGTGGAGAAGCACGAAAACTGCTTCCCGATGATCCCCTCGGGCAAGGCGCATAACGAAATGCTGCTGGGCGATGCCGAGACCCAAGGCGTCATCCAATCCGGCGGCGCGGTGCTGGTTTAACCCGGTTCAGGAACAGATACAGCGGGGCGCTATCGCCCTGCCCCGATTTCTAGGAAAGGGACGTAAATGTCTGCCCTACACATCAAAAAAGGCTCCACCAGCCATTCTGCCTATAACCTGCGCCCGAATTTTTCGGATGTTCAGGAACGTCACACCATCACCATTCTGGTGGAAAACGAACCCGGTGTTCTGGCCCGTGTGATCGGCCTGTTCTCGGGTCGGGGTTACAACATCGACAGCCTCACCGTGGCCGAGGTCGATCACACCGGCCATCTGTCGCGCATCACCATCGTCACCACCGGCACGCCGCAGGTGATCGAGCAGATCAAGGCGCAGCTGGGCCGGATCGTTTCGGTACATGAAGTCACCGATCTCACCGTCGCAGGCCCCTTTGTCGAGCGGGAACTCGCCATTGTGAAAGTGGTCGGCGAAGGCGACAAGCGCGTGGAAGCCATGCGGTTGGCGGATATTTTCCGCGCCAAGGTTGTCGACACCACGCTCAACAGCTTCATTTTTGAACTGACCGGCGCACCGGACAAGATCGACGCCTTTGCCGAGATGATGCGCCCGCTGGGCCTGACCAAGATCGCCCGCACCGGCGTAGCTGCCCTGCTGCGCGGCAATTGATCATTCCGACAGGATGACAAAAAGGGCTGCGCCATCGCGCAGCCCTTTTTCGTGTCCCATACAAACTGATCCGATCACGCTCCAGCGGCGGATCCGCTCTGTAGATCAGCTACGGATCAGCTTTCGATCAGCGCTGCGCCGTTTCGCCTGCGCGCGGGCGTCGCGGGCCTGTTTGTCAGGGAAGGACAAAATGGTCGCGCTGGACGGCTGGCTATCACCGGCACCACGAACAGGCGCTTTTACCTCATGGGCGTTATGCTCCGGGTAGACCGAGGGATCCACAAACAAGGGATCGTGGCGCGCGTCCTCCCAGGTCATCACCGTCGCCTCCGAGCGGCTGTTGGGCAGCGATTGGCTGGCTTCATGCTCGGCATCGCCAAGCTTCGCCGCCAGTTCCGGACTCTGGCTTTCTTGGATGACATGCAGATCGCTGGCGAACCGCAACGCGCCCTTGGTCTCAACCCGAAAAGCGACGCAGTCACCCTTGCGCAGCTCTATGGGTTCATCGAGCGAGGTCCAGCGATAATATACCAGATCACCGTGATCTTCGCTCCAGATCACCGCCTGCCGCAGATCGTAGTCCGTCCAAAGAACGACGCCAATCATATCATACCTCACATTGGTCCCGAGCTATTCTGGGATAAATCATGGCAAAGGAACACCAAAAACCTGTAACAAGATCTGTGTCAATTTGTGTCCGGTTTGCGCAAAATTGATGCTGGATAGCGTCAGATCCTCATGTATTATCTACAAGGGTATTAGGGAGTCCCTAGGGAAACCACAAGATCTGGTGTAACACCCGGTCCACGACACAGAGGGAGCCAATCTTGAACCAGGCCGATCGTTCGCCGGCGGAACTGCGCAATATGTTCGGTGCCAACCTGCGTCAACTCGCCAAGGGCTACCGCTCAATTTCGGATCTGTCTCGACGCCTCGGGATCAATCGCACCCAGTTCAACCGCTACCTGACCGGCGAGAGCTTCCCCCGCCCTGACGTGCTGGACCGGATCTGCAATTTCTTTGACGTTGATGCGCGGATTCTGCTGGATCCCGTCGATCAGCTCTCCTGCAAAGGGCAGATCCTTCAGGGGCCGTTCCTCGGCGATTTTCTTGGCCCCGGCGTTGCCAATGTGACCGAGGCATTCTTTCCCTCCGGCCTCTATCAGTTCGTACGCCGCAGCTTTGTACGCACGGATCGCTATATCCTGGGGTTGGCGCTGGTCTTTCGCACCGAAGGCATCACCTACCTACGCGGTTATGAAGCGAAATCCGCCATGCGCTACCAGGGCCTGCCGTCGGATCCGCAATCACGAGAGTTCCGTGGCTACGCCTCGGCCCATGATGATGGGGTAGCCTTTCTGCTGTCGCGGCGTGGCGGGCGGACCTCCTCCTTCAACTATCTTGCCAATGTGCCGTCAATGCAGGCCAACATCTGGGCAGGCTATGTTGCGCGCACCAGCCGCGAAAGCGATACGTCGGACCGGGTAACCCGCATGGTCTATGAACATCTCGGCCAGGATCCCGCCGCCATCCTCGGCGCCGCGCGCCGGGCCGGGTTCATAGAACAGCATGAGCTGAGCCCGTTTCAGCAGCGGTTGCTCGGCGTGGGAACCCGGTTTCGCTAGCTGCCGCTCAGGCTGCGGTCGCGATCAGCCGATAGATATGCCAGCTGGCATGGCCGAGCAATGGCAGCACCAGAAACAGCCCCAGAAACCCCGGCACCATGGCCAAGAATGTGGCTATGGCAATGCCTGCGGCCCAGACAAGCATCACCAGAAAATTGGCCTGCACATAGGAAAAACTGGTGATCATCGCGGTGACAAAATCCACCTCACGATCCAGCAGCAACGGCAGGGAAATCACTGTGATCATGTAAAGCAGCAGCGCAAATACCGCCCCGACCAGGCTGCCGACCAGCAGCATGGTTATCCCGTTTGCCGTCAGGAAAACCTCGGGCGAGCTGGAGATATTGGTCATCGTCGAATGGCCCAGAAACAGCGCAAAGATCATATGACCAAGGAAGAACCAGAACAGGAAGACAATGATGATGATGGCGCAGATCGACGGCAGCTGACGGCGGCTCTGTTGCAGCACAACGCTCAGGATCGCGCCAAAACCCAGCGCCCGCCCCTGTTCAAGCCGGTGCGAGACCTCATATAGGCCGACCGCGGCAAAAGGGCCGACCAACGGAAAGCCGATGGCCGCCAGAACCAGCCAGAAGGTTGTGCCGGTCGCAACCGTAATCCAGGCCATGATCCAGCCCGCCAGTACATAGACCCCAGCAAAGAATAGCCCATAGCCCGGTTTGGCCCGAAAATCAGCCCATCCGCGCCGCAGCGCCTGCCCAAGGGTCGACAGGGTCATCGGCTGCAACTGCGGCACGCCAAAGGCTTTTTCGTCCATATGAGGATCTCCTTACGGGGGCGTGTCCGAGCACGGCAGCTCGGGCGGGCGCCGCTCTGGCCAGCGGGTCGCAAGATGATACTGCTGCCCCAGCGCCAGCAGGTCACGGTCGCGGCCATGGGCGGAAAAGATCTGCAGGCCCATCGGCAGCTGACCAGCTCCAAACCCCGCCGGAGCCGCCAGACAGGGCAGGCCCAGCAGGCTGACCGGTGTCACCACCTCCATCCAGCGGTGGTAACTGTCCATCGCGGTGCCGTTGATCGCCTGCGGGTGCTCAAGCGTGATATCAAAGGGCCAGCATTGCGCGGTCGGCAACACCAGCGCGTCATACTGTGAAAACAGACGCGCCGCGACACGCTGCCAGTCCGACCGCAAATCAGATGCTGCCTGAACCTCCTGCCCGCTCAGCGCCATGCCCCGTTCCAACTCCCATTGGGCGCTGGCTTTCAGCTGTTGCCGCTGCCCGGATAACACCCTGAGACCAGAGGCCACGGAAAAGGAGCGCAGCGTGCTCCAGCTCTGCCAGATCCGCTCCGCTGCAAAAGGCGGTGCAATCGGCTCGACCTGATGCCCCAAGCCGCGCAGCACCTCCAGCGCGGCCTCGCAGGTTTCCAATATGCCTGCCTCCATCGGATAGGCACCGCCCCAATCCGCAAGCCAGCCAATGCGCATCGGTCGCGCGGCAGGCAGGGGGGCGACACCATCCGCCGCCGCAAACCCGGTCGAGAACGGCTGACGCGGATCGGGACCGGAGAGAACATCCAGCAGCAGCGCCAGATCCTCGGGGCTGCGGGCCATCGGCCCATTGGTGGACAGCGGATGCAGGAACAGATCGCCGCGTGGCTCATTCGGAACCCGCCCCCAGCTGGGACGGAAACCGTAGACATTACACCAGCCGGCAGGGTTGCGCAGAGATCCCATCATGTCGGACCCGTCCGCCAGTGCCACCATCCCGGTCGCCAATGCCACCGCCGCGCCGCCGGAGGAACCGCCGCAGCTGCGGCTGCGGTCATAGGGGTTGGCCGTCGCCCCGTAGACCGGGTTATAGGTATGCGACCCAAGGCCGAATTCCGGGGTGTTGGTCTTGCCGATGATCACAGCCCCCGCCGCCCGCAACCGCGCCACCATCAGATCGTCCGTCTGCGGCACGAAATCTGCGAGCAATGGCGAACCCTGCGTCGAAGGAACACCAGCCACATTTGCCAGATCCTTGACCGCCATCGGCAGCCCATTCAGCGGCCCCCGCGTCTCTGCCCGATCGGCAGCGGCCGCCTCGGCAAGCAGCACGTCTCGCGCCCGCAGGGCCACAATTGCATTGACGCTCGGGTTGATCGCCTCGATGCGGTCCAGCGTCTCCTCCATCAGCGCCTCTGCGCGACGACGCCCGGTCGAAAGATCGCGCAGGATCTCGCGGGCGCTGGTCTGGATCTGGGTCATCTCCGGGGGCTCCTGGCTGGCAGATGATGTCAGCCTAGCCGCAGCAAAACACAAAGAAAACCCGCTTGCCGAGGCAAACGGGTCTGCAAGTTCTCAACCGGGGGTGCTGCTATCGCAAAGCGGCAGGATGCCGCGTCGAGATCACTCGCCCTGCGCTTCCGAGCGGCTCTTTCCGGCGACGTTCAACGCCAGCGTTGCCGCCATGAACCCGTCCAGATCGCCGTCCAGCACACCTTTGGTGTCGGAGGTCTCGTGCTGCGTGCGCAGATCCTTCACCATCTGGTAGGGCTGCAACACGTAAGAACGGATCTGGTTACCCCAGCCGGCATCGCCCTTGGCCTCATGGGCGGCGTTGATATCGGCGTTCCGGCGGTCCAGCTCCAGCTGATAGAGCCGCGACTTCAGCGCTTTCATGGCGATGTCACGGTTCTGGTGCTGCGACTTCTCGGAGGAAGTGACCACGATGCCGGTGGGCACGTGGGTGATGCGGACCGCAGAATCGGTGGTGTTGACGTGCTGGCCACCGGCACCGGAGGAGCGATAGGTATCCACCCGAATATCCGACGGGTTCACCTCGATCTCGATATTGTCGTCCACCACAGGGTAGACCCAGACCGAGCTGAACGAGGTGTGGCGCTTGGCTGCGGAGTCATAGGGGGAAATCCGCACCAGACGGTGCACGCCGCTTTCCGACTTCAACCAGCCATAGGCGTTGTGGCCCGAAATCTTGTAGGCGGCGGATTTGATCCCCGCCTCTTCGCCCGCGCTTTCGGACTGAAGTTCAACCTTGTAACCCTTTTTCTCTGCCCAGCGGACATACATCCGTGCCAGCATCGACGCCCAGTCGCAGCTTTCGGTGCCGCCTGCGCCTGCATTGATCTCAAGGAAGGTGTCATTGCTGTCGGCCTCGCCATCCAGCAGCGCCTCCAGCTCCTTTTCGGCGGCCTTTTCCTTCAGCGCCTTCAGCGCGGCCTCGGCATCGGCGATGACCTCATCGTCCTCTTCCATCTCGCCCAGCTCGATCAGCTCCATATTGTCGCTGAGATCCTGCTTGATGGATTTATAGGTGTCGATTGCATCAACCAGCATCTGCCGGTCGCGCATCAGGGCCTGCGCCGCCTCGGCGTCGTCCCACAGGTTGGGATCCTCAACGCGGGCGTTGAACTCTTCCAGGCGGAACTCTGCGGTTTCCCAATCCAGACGCTGCGCCAAAAGCTCCAGCGACTTTTCGATATCGGCCACGATGTTCTGAGTTTCGGCGCGCATGGCAATCCCTTGAAATCACGTATCAGGCCTGCGTGATAAACCACCCGCGCCCTGCGGGCAAGCCGACGCAGCAGGCAGCAGCGCGATTGGCGCACCACGCCACCGCACAGCATAAAACGGGCGGGGTCATGATTTCCACGCCCCGCCCAACAGATAGGTTCGCCCAAAACAGTCGGCGTCAGTAAAGCCCGCCGGAACTGATGGTGCCAAAACTCGCCTTCGGTCCCAGAACCGCCGTGCCACCATCCGATGTGGTCACCCGGCGCGCTGATTGCGCGGCTTCCTCAAACAGCGGCAGGTTCGACCCCATCGCAAAACCACCGTCAAATGCCAGGCCAAAGATCGGCTCCTCACCATCGCGGAAATACTCCGCTACCACATTGGCCCCCGAAGCCGCATCGGCAAGGCGCGCACCAGTGTAGCGGTCGATCTTGATGAAATGGCCGCCCTCCGGCACCGCGAACTTACCACCGCCATATTTGGCCGTCGCTTTCTGCATGAACTGCTGGAACACCGGACCACACATGGTGCCACCATAGGCGCCGCGGCCCATCGGACGCGGCTGGTCATAACCCATGTAACAGCCCGCCACGATATTGGAGGTAAAACCGACAAACCACACATCGCGCGAGTCATTGGTGGTGCCGGTTTTGCCTGCGGTCGGCACCGGCAGGTTGATCACGCTGGAGGCGGTTCCACGCTCCACAACGCCCCGCATCATCGAGGTGAGCTGATAGGCGGTGATCGGATCCATCACCTGCTCGCGGTTGTCCACGATCCGGGGCGCCTGCCCCGGTGCCAGCGCAGGCGAGGCGCAGTCCACGCAGTCACGGTCATCATGGCGATAGATGGTCTCGCCCCGGCGGTCCTGAATGCGGTCCACAAGTGTCGGCTGCACCCGTTCGCCGCCATTGGCAAACATCGCATAGGCCGCCACCATCTTGTAGAGTGTAGTTTCCTCGGCCCCCAGCGAGTTGGCAAGGAAAGCCCCCATATTGTCATAGACCCCAAAACGCTCCGCATAGCCTGCAACCACCTCCATGCCGACCTCCTGGGCCAGTCGGATGGTCATCAGGTTCCGGCTCATCTCGATTCCGGTCCGTAGCGGTGTCGGGCCGTAGAACTTGTTGGTGGAGTTCTTGGGGCGCCACAGCCCCTGCGGGGTGTTGATCTCGATCGGGGCGTCCACAACGATGGTCGCAGGGCTATAGCCGCTGTCCAAAGCTGCCGCATAGACAAAGGGTTTGAAGCTGGAGCCCGGCTGGCGCTGCGCCTGGGTCGCGCGGTTGAACACCGAATGCTGGTAGGAGAACCCGCCCTGCATGGCCAGAACCCGGCCCGTGTTCACATCCATCGCGACAAAGCCGCCCTGCACTTCCGGCACCTGACGCAGCGACCAATGTTGCAGTGCGCCGTCCTTTTCGACCGCGCGGACCAGCACCACATCCCCGGTGGCGAGATTGTCCTTGAAGCTGCCCTTCATCCATTTGATGTCAGAGCGCGGAACCGAGCCGATTTCGGCCACCTCCTCGACGCCTACGCTGATGCTCTGGTCACCGATCTCCAGCACAACCGCCGGATGCCATTTGCCGCCCAGTTCGATATCACGCGGCACGGCAGCAGCGCTGAGCGCCGCGCGCCAGCTGTCTTCGGATGCCAGCAGATCGGCGTCCAGCGTCACGCCAGTGCCCCGCCAGGTGCCACGCGACCGGTCATAGTCCTGAAGACCCGCACGCAGCGCAACAGCGGCCTCGGCCTGCATCTCCTCGTCGATCGTCGCCCGCACGGTAAAGCCGCCGGTGAAGAATTCGCCCTCGCCAAAATCCTCCGAAAGCTGACGACGGATTTCATCGGTAAAATAATCGCGCGGCGGCAGCGCGGTGCGGAAGCTCTCAAAATCGCCATTCTGCACCGAGCGCAGCGGCAGATCGACCTCGACCTTGTAGACCGCATCAGAGATATAGCCGTTTTCGCGCATCTCGCGCAGCACGTAGTTGCGGCGGGTCAGCAGGCGGTCCTTTTGGCGGACCGGGTGATAATCCGACGGCGCCTTTGGCATGGCGGCCAGCGTCGCGGCCTCATGCGGGGCCAGTTCGCTCAGTGTCTTGTTGAAATAGGTCTGGGCGGCTGCGGCCACGCCATAGGAGTTCTGCCCCAGAAAGATCTCGTTCATGTAAAGTTCGAGAATGTCTTCCTTGCTCAGGGTATCTTCCAGACGGGAAGCCAGGATCAGCTCCTTCACCTTCCGCTCCGCCTTGCGGTCCCCGGAGAGCAGGAAATTCTTCATCACCTGCTGGGTGATGGTGGAGGCGCCGCGCACGTTCGACCCGCGCGAGCGCACCGCCTCGACCGCCGCCGCGGCGATGCCGCGCATGTCATAGCCCTTGTGGCTGTAGAAATTCTTGTCCTCGGCCGAGATGAAAGCCTGTTTGACCAGATCGGGAATTTCCTCGGAGGGCGTGAACAGGCGGCGTTCCTGGGCAAATTCGTCAATCAGCTGCCCCTCGCCGGAGTAGATCCGGCTGATCGTCGGCGGCTGATACTGCGCCAGCGATTCATGGCTGGGCAGGTCCCGGCCATAAATCCAGAACACCGCACCAATGGTCAGCGCGATCATCGCGATGCCCAGCGTGATGGTGCTGAAGATGGAACCAAAGAACGATAGAATATATCTGACCACTGTAGAGCCTTTCTCGCGCAGTGCCGCCTATATAGGTGCAGCGGCGCGTGGGGTCAAAACGGGAAACGGCATATTGATGCCGCTGACCCGGAGAAAACAGGGGGAAAGCGACGCTGACCGTCCCCGGATATCAAACGCCCCTGCGCCAGATCCGTTCCGCCTGACCGGCGATCCCGGCGAGCGGCAGCTACTGACGCACCAGCGGGCGGGTCTCATCATCGGCAATGCGCCAGGACAAAAGCCCATTCAGGATTCCCCGCGCCGTGCGTTCGCGCCACTCCGGGTCCATCAGATTGGCCAGATCGCGCGGGCTGGACAGGAATCCGATTTCCACGAGCGCCGAGGGGATGTCGGCCGATTTTAGCACAGAAAAGCCCGCCTCGCGCAGCGGTCGGCGGTTCATTGCCCCACCTTGGGTCTTGAGCCCCTTGACCAGCGCCCGGGCCAGCGCCTGACTGCGCGGATGTGTCTCCGCCCGCGCCAGATCCAGCAGCACATCGGTCACCCGGTCATCGACCTGACTCAGATCGGTCCCCGCGAGCAGATCACCGCGTTCATGACGTTCCACCAGCGTCGCCGAGGCCGCATCAGAGGCGTCTTTCGACAGCGTGTAGACCGTGGTGCCATGAGCGCGCCCTTCCGACAGGCTGTCGGCATGAAGCGACAGGAACAGATCCGCCTTGGCCTGATGCGCCAGCGCGATCCGCCGCTCAAGCGAGACGAAGTAATCGTCGTCGCGCGTCAGCTGCACATTGAACTGGCCCGACCGCACCAGCATCTCGCCCAGTTCGATGGCGAATTGCAGCATCAGATCCTTCTCCTGCACCAGACCGCCCTGAACAAAGGCCTCCGCCCCCGGATCAATGCCGCCATGACCCGGATCAATCACCACCAAGAGCGGCGCCAGCGAATCCTTATCCTCGGGTGCGATCATTGGCGTTGGTGCGGGCAGATCCCAGCGGGCATCGCGCGGCGCGCCGGTGGTTTTGGCAAATTGCTCCGCGCTCGTTTCGCGCAGGGCAACGGTCAGCCCCGCAGCCGCTGTCACCGGATCAACCTCCATCGCCGCCGTCTCGACCTGCATTGGGCGCGTCAACTCCAGCACCAGCCGCGACCAGCCCGGCACATAGGTGCCAAACTGCGCCGTCCGTATGCCGTCCTCTGTCACCAGCGCCTCGGCGCCGAGGCCGCTCCAGTCGACCTCCTGAAAATCCAGCACCACGCGCGGCGGGCCATCCAGCGTGAACAGCCGATACGGCACCCCCTGGCTCAGCGCCAATGTCACATCCACCCCCGAGCGGCGATCGGCGGCGCGGCTGTCCTGCGGCAGGATCCGCGCCAGACCGCTGAAGCCCTGCCCGCTGATCTGACTGCTGGCAGCAGCTGTTTCCTCAGCGACAACCGGCGGCGTCATCGCGATCACCAGGGCCGGCAGCAGCGCTGCGAGGGCTTTTATAGGTCTGCTCATGGCTGTTGCTCCGCCCGTTTTTTTGTATTGCCCTGCCATAAGGACACAGGATGGCCGCGCGGCTGGTGGCGGCACGGCTTTTGGCCAAAGACTAAGCCATCGCGAGGCCTGATTGCCAGCCTCATCCGCTTGCCCCGCACGGCCTGCCCTTTCGCGACGCGCTCTCAGACCCGACGCTGCTCCATAAAGCTCTTGAGCCGCGCCAGCCCCTCTTCGATATCCGCCGTCGACCGCGCATAGGAGAACCGCAGGGTGGTCGCGCCGCGCTTGGGATCGAAATCCAGCCCCGGCGTCACCGCCACCCCGGCCTGATCCAGGATTTCCTTGGCAAAGGCGCGGCTGTCATTGGTCAGCTCGGAAACATCCGCATAAACGTAGAACGCCCCGTCCGGTGGCGCGATCCGGTCAAACCCGGCCTTTGGCAACCCCTCCAGCATCAGCGCCCGGTTGCGCGCATAGACCGCCAGATTCTCCTCCAGCTCCGCACCGCAGTCCATCGCCGCAAGCGCGGCAACCTGACTGGCATGAGGCGCGCAGATGAACATGTTCTGCGCGATGCGCTCGACCACCCGTACGTGGTCTTCCGGCACCACCATCCAACCCACGCGCCAGCCAGTCATGGAGAAATACTTGGAAAAGGAATTGATCACATAGCACTCATCAGTCACCTCAAGTGCGGTGACCGCTTTCGCGTCATATTCGATGCCGTGATAAATCTCATCCGAGATAAACGCCGCCCCCTGCCCCTGTGCCGCATCAATCAGCGCCGCCATCGCATCCCGGTCCAGCATGGTGCCGGTCGGGTTGGCCGGTGAGGCCACCATCAGACCCGCCAGATCCAGCCCCGCCAGATCCTGCGGCACCGGTTGCAGGCGGTGATCAAGCGAGGTTTCGATATCAACAGGCGTCAGCCCCAGCGCATGCAGAATCTGACGGTAGGAGGGATAGCCCGGCGCACCGATGCCGACCCGGTCGCCACTGTCAAAAAGCGCAGTAAAGCTCAGCAGGAACGCCCCCGAAGAGCCCGGCGTGATCACCACCCGCTCCGGATTCAGATCAACATTGTACCAGTCGCCATATAGCTGCGCGATCCGCTTGCGCAGCGCCGGCAGACCCAGCGCCACCGTATAGCCGAGGCTGTCGCGATCCAGCGCCTCCGCCAGCGCCCTGCGCGCGGCATCCGGCGCGCCGGTTGAGGGCTGGCCCACCTCCATATGAATGATATGGCGTCCAGCTTCCTCGGCCCGGCGTGCGGCGTCCATCACATCCATCACAATGAAGGGATCCACGTTGGACCGGCTTGAGTTTCGCATGTTGATCTCCCATGGTGCGGCCATGACCTTTGACCGCTTCTCCCGCCTCACGTCAATCCCGGCTCTGGCCCTTGCCGCGCTGTGTTTCGTCGCGGGGTCACTGGCCCCCGCGGCGCAGGCGGCCTCGATCTCGCTGCTGCGCGATCCTGATATCGAACGCGGACTGAACGAGCTGGCAGCCCCGGTGCTGCGCGCCGCCGGGCTGAATGCCAAACGGGTGCGGGTGCTGGTGGTCAATGACGGCTCCTTCAATGCTTTCGTCATCGATTCCCAAACGATTTTCATACATTACGGGCTGATCCTGAAGGTGGACCGCCCCGAGATGCTGCAGGCGGTGATTGCCCATGAGGCCGCGCATATCACCAATGGCCACCTGTCCCGGCGGATGCAGAACATGCGCTCTGCGCGCTCCGCGGCGGGGCTTGGCGCGGCTCTTGCGGTGCTGGCGGCTGCCGCTGGCGCCGGGGAAGCCGCCGCCGGAATCGCGCTTGGCACGCAATCCTCCGCGCTGCGCGGCTTTCTGGCTCATACCCGCGCCGAGGAAGCCTCCGCCGACCGCACCGCCGCAGGCATCCTGCGACGGGCCGGTGTCAGCCCGCGCGGACTGGTCGATGTGCATAAGATCTTTGCCGGGCAAGAGCTGCTGAGCCCGGTCAATCAGGATCCCTATATGCGCTCGCATCCGCTCAGCCGCGACCGGATCCGCGCCGCCGAGGCCTATCTTGCGAGCCACGGTGACAGCGCCAAACCCGATGCCAACGCGATCTATTGGTTTGCGCGGGTGCGCGGCAAGCTGTCAGCCTTTACCCGGTCACCCAAATGGACCCTGCGCCGGATCGGGGATGAGCCTTACAAGGATGTGCGCCTGATGCGCGAAGCCATCGCCCATCACCGCCGCAACGATCTGAACAAGGCCCTGCGCGCCATCGACGGCGCCCTCGCGATCCGCCCCTCCGATCCCTATTTTCAGGAGCTGAAAGGCCAGATCCTGATGGAGAACCGCCGCTGGCAGCCGGCACTTGCCGCCTATGGCCGGGCCGTTCAGAAGGCGGGGCGTGATCCGCTGATCCTCGCCAGCCTCGGACGCGCGCAACTGGCGGCGGGCCAGCCGAAAGCGGCGCTGAAATCCCTTGAGGCCTCCCGCGCGCAGGATTTCCGCAACGCCAACATGCTGCGGGACATGGCGCAGGCCTACGCGAAACTTGGCCAGTCCGGCATGGCAGCACTGGCCACCGCCGAGCGCTATGCGCTACAGGGTCGGCTGAAGGATGCGGGTCTCCATGCCAAACGGGCCACCGCGCAGCTGCCCACCGGATCCCCTGCCTGGCGACGTGCACAAGATGTGCTGATTGCCGCCGAACAACACGAAAAAAGGAAATCGAGATGACCCGTATTGCCCGCCTTCCCGCCCCGGCGCTGCCTGTTCTGTCGGCGGCCGCCCTGTCGCTTGGGCTGATGATCGCTCCTGCCGCTTCGGCGCTCGACCTCGGCAAGATGAGCGCCGAGGAACGCGCCGCCTTTGGCGCCGAGGTGCGTGCCTATCTGCTGGAGAACCCGGAGGTGATCCTGGAGGCTGTCAGCAAGCTGGAACAGCAGCAGGCCGCCGATGAGGCCGCCCGCGACGATGCGCTGGTGGCCGAGAATATGACCGCGCTGCATGATGACGGGTTTTCCTGGGTCGGCGGCAACCCCGAGGGCGATATCACGCTGGTCGAATTCATGGACTACCGCTGCGGCTACTGCCGCCGCGCCGCGCCAGAGGTGGAAAAACTGGTCTCCGGCGATGGCAATATCCGCCTGATCATCAAGGAATTCCCGATCCTCGGCGAGGCTTCCGTGCTGACCTCGCGGTTTGCGATCGCCACCAAGATGGTCGCCGGGGATGAAGCCTACAAGATGGTGCATGACGCGCTGATCACCCTCGGAGGCGAGCCGAACGAAGGCACGCTGCGCCGCCTGGCAGAGGGGCTGGGTCTGGACGCCGATGCGATCCTCGCGCGGATGTCAGATCCCGAGATTGCCCGTCAGCTGCAGGAAACCCGCGCGCTGGCCCAGCAGTTGGCGATTTCGGGCACCCCGACCTTTGTCCTTGGCGATGAGCTGCTGCGTGGCTACCTGCCCGCCGATCAGATGGAAATCATGGTCGCCGAGATCCGCGAGAACCGCAGCTGATCTTTTTCTGGGGGTGTGACGCAGGTTGCCCCCTATATGCAGGGCGGACTGGGGGCCAGCCCCCAGACACAGGTCTCACTGGGGGCCAGCCCCCAGACCCCCGGAGTATTTCTGGAAAGATGACGGGCGAAACAGACACGAGAAAAGGGCGCTGATGTCATCATAGCGCCCTTTTGCTCATCTCGTTGTCAGTTGGTGGTCGCGGATCTATTCCGCCGCGGCGGCCTCTGCATCCAGCTGAGCCGCCTTTTTCTCTACCTCTTCGACGATGTGATCCACCATCTGATCATTGGACATCTTGTGGCTGGCCTTGCCGGCCAGATAAACCATGCCGGATCCCGCGCCGCCACCGGTGAAACCCACGTCTGTCATCAACGCCTCGCCCGGGCCATTCACCACACAGCCGATGATGCTGAGGCTCATCGGGGTCTTCACATGTTCCAGGCGCTTTTCGAGCGCCTCCACCGTCTTGATCACATCAAACCCCTGCCGCGCGCAGCTGGGACAGGAGATGATATTGACGCCACGGTGGCGCAGGCCGAGGGATTTCAGGATTTCAAAACCCACTTTCACCTCTTCCACCGGATCGGCGGAGAGGCTGACCCGCAGCGTGTCACCGATGCCCATCCACAACAGCTGGCCAAGGCCGATGGCGGATTTGATGGTGCCGGAGACAAAGCCCCCGGCCTCGGTGATGCCAAGGTGGATCGGCGCATCGGTTGCCTCGGCCAGCTGCTGATAGGCGGCGGCGGACATGAAAACGTCGGAGGCTTTGACCGAGATCTTGAACTCGTGAAAATCGTGATCCTGAAGGATACGGATGTGATCGAGACCGCTCTCCACCATCGCCTCCGGGCAGGGTTCGCCGTATTTGTCGAGGAGGTGTTTTTCCAGCGAACCGGCATTGACGCCGATGCGGATCGAACAATTGTGGTCGCGGGCCGCGCGGATCACTTCGGCCACGCGTTTTTCATCGCCGATGTTGCCCGGGTTGATGCGCAGGCAGGCAGCGCCAGCTTCGGCGGCCTCGATGCCGCGTTTGTAGTGGAAATGGATATCGGCAACGATAGGCACCGGGCTTTCGCGAACGATTTCCTTTAGTGCCTTGGAGGAGGCCTCATCCGGGACCGAGACCCGGACGATATCGGCGCCAGCCTCCGCTGCGGCCTGCACCTGGGCCACCGTCGCCGCAACATCCGTGGTCAGCGTATTGGTCATCGTCTGCACCGCAATCGGCGCATCGCCACCCACAGGCACATTGCCGACATGGATCTGGCGGCTTTTGCGGCGTTCGATGTGGCGCCAGGGGCGAATGTGGTTGATCGACATGAGGTCCGGTCCGCGCTGTTCAGGGTTCCGGGCATAAATACGCGCAGTCTCGCGCAGCTTCAATGGGAGGCAGGCAATCCTGAAGGTCGCAGGCCAGATGTCGCAATCACCACGCGTGGCCCATGAGGGAGGCCCGGGCTCAGAAAGGTCAGCTGTACGGCAAAGGCAGGTCAGACGCCCCGGCTGGAAACATCCGGGCCGGACGGGGCCTATTCGCCCGTGGTCTCGGTCACGGGAACGGTGAGGCTGCTGGCCTGCAATTCAGCGACCAGCGTGGCCAGTGCGCTGTTGCGATCCTCGCTCAGATCGGCCAGCGCAAACCGTTCGGTGAGCGCATCGGAGGACAGCACGACGTTCTTCGTCACCTGCCCCCGTTCGCCGACCGGTCCGTAGTGGGCGCCGTTCACTGCGAAGTAAATCGCGCCGCTTTCGCCGGTGCGCAGCAGCGGTGCTTCTTCGGTGGCGGGAATTTCGAAATGCTGACCCGGCTCCATGATGGTTTCAAAGATCACGCTGCCATCCACGGCAGTGACCTGAACCCAGGACGGGCGCACGGCGACCATCTGCAGCGCGGGCGCGGTCTCTTCCACGACCTGCGGCATGGCGGGCAGCGGTGCTGCCGTGCTGAGGCTGGCATCTGCCAGCGCAACCGAGGGCAGCTCCGGCATGACAAAATTGCCGAAGCCGCGTGGATCAAGCGTCGCGATCGGGCCGTCGCGCGGCACCATGACCGGCACGTCCAGCGCCTGCGGGCGATAGAGCCGATCCAGCGCCTCAAGTGCGGGATCTTCGTTCTGGGCATCCCCCTCGCGGGCAGCCCCGGCCAACGGATCCAGATCAGCCAGCACGATGGGGGTCTGATCCACCGGCGCCATCTGCACCTGCTGGACCTCTTTCAGAACCGCCCAACCGCCGTAGCCAATGCCGCCGATCAGCGCCACCAGCACCGCAAGCGACCCCACCGCGCGCAACTCGATCTGGCTGAAGACGCTGCTGGCTGCGGGTACGAAGGGTGTATTGGGAGAGGTGAAGGCATCGCTGCGCAGCCCACCCATGCCGGTTGCAATCGGTTTCCCGGCGGATTTGCGCACTGATGCCTCGGCGGACATGCCATGGGCCACCTGGAAACCGCTTTCCTGGCAGAAGGCGTCAAATGTGGTGTCGGGATCCATATTGAGATAGCGCGCATAAGAGCGCACGTAACCCGCAATAAAACCCGGCGTGTCAAAGACAGTCGGGTCAGAATTCTCAATCGCGGCGATGTAGGAGGCTTTGATCCGCAGCTCACGTTGGACATCCAGCAGCGACTTGCCCATCGTGGCCCGTTCACCGCGCATAATGTCACCCAACCGAAGCTCGTAATCATCAAAGCTGCGAGGCCTTGGCGATTCGTCGTGCGTCTTCGATTTGCGCTGAGTAAGGCGCCCGATCATGCCTGCTGTCCCATTTTAGCCTGCCGCATTCGACATTTAGGACGTCATGGATCCGCGGAATGCGATTCGCCTGCGCCCTTTGATTATGGTCATACTACCACAATCTTACCATTTTGACACAGCGCTATGATTCAGCCCGCCATTTCGGCACGATTCAGCGCACAATGCGACCAGAGCCCATCCATTGCCTTGACCAGGGCGTCAATCTCTTTGGGACCATGTACCGGGGATGGGGTAAAGCGCAGCCGCTCGGTGCCGCGCGGCACTGTCGGGAAGTTGATCGGCTGCACATAGATCCCGTGATCCGACAACAGCATGTCGCTCAGCTTCTGGGTATGGACCGGGTTGCCGACGATCACCGGCACGATATGGCTGCCATGGTCGATGATCGGCAGGCCAAGCCCCTTCAGCCGCATCTTCAGGATCCGTGCCTGCAACTGGTGCTGTTCGCGCAGTTCCGGCGCCGTCTTCAGATGGGCAACCGAGGCCGCCGCCCCTGCCGCTACCGCCGGGGCCAGCGACGTGGTAAAGATGAAGCCCGGCGCATAAGATCTTATGGCATCGCACATTTTTTCCGATGCGGCGATATAGCCGCCCATCACGCCAAAGGCCTTGGCCAGGGTTCCGTTCACAATGTCGATGCGATCGATCAGCCCGTCGCGTTCGGTCACACCGCCACCGCGCGCGCCATACATGCCAACCGCATGAACTTCGTCGATATAGGTGAGCGCGCCAAATTCATCAGCCAGGTCGCAGATCTCGGCAATCGGGCCAAAGTCGCCATCCATGGAATAGACCGATTCAAAGGCGATGAGCTTGGGGGCGGCAGGATCCGCCGCTGCCAGCAGCTCCCGCAGATGCGCAACATCATTGTGGCGGAAGATGCGCTTGGCCCCGCCATTGCGCCGCACACCTTCGATCATCGAGGCGTGGTTCAGCGCATCGGAAAAGATGATCAGACCGGGAAACAGCTTGGGCAGCGTGCTCAGCGTGGCATCATTGGCGATATAGGCCGAGGTGAACAGCAGCGCCGCCTCTTTCTGATGCAGGTCCGCCAGCTCGGCTTCCAGCTGTTTGTGATAGACCGTCGTGCCCGAGATATTGCGGGTGCCGCCGGAGCCTGCACCGGTGGCATCAATGGCCCCATGCATTGCCTCCAGCACAACCGGGTGCTGACCCATGCCCAGATAATCGTTGCCGCACCAGACCGTTATGTCCTGTTTGCTGCCGTCTGGACGGGTCCAGACCGCATGTGGAAACTGACCGTTCTGCCGTTCGATATCAATAAATGTCCGGTAGCGACCTTCGGTGTGAAGCTGAGCAATCGCTTGGTCGAGTTTCGCGGTATAGTCCACCGGCATCTCCATGGCATAGTTGGCACCAGCGGATCTGGCGCGAGCTGTGGTCGGGCTGATATATTCACGTTACCGAATAAATAACCCGATCCCTCCGTTTGATCAATCAAATACGGTGAAGGGGCCGGTCCAGCCTTGATGCAGGTCAAATAGACCTTTGCGCCGACGGCAGCAAGAATTGTAACGCCCGTTTGACGCTACAAACCGACGCATATCACAGGCTTATCACTGGCACATCACAGGTGGGCGGCCTCTGGCCCCTGCCGACGGGCACTGTTAGGCTTCGCGGCGAGCCAATCATCAATTGCAGGAGCCCCCTGACCATGTCCTTGAACGACGTCCTGAACCGGATTGACAGCGACCTTGATGCCGCGACGCAGCGGCTGATGGATTTGCTGCGCATCCAGTCGATCTCAACCGATCCCGCCTATAAGGCCGAATGCGACAAGGCTGCCGATTGGCTGGTGGCGGATCTGCAATCCATCGGCATCGAGGCGGCAAAGCGCGTCACCCCCGGCCACCCGATGGTGGTGGGTCACGTCGGCCCTCAGGATGAGGCGCTGCCGCATGTGCTGTTCTACGGCCATTACGACGTGCAGCCGGTGGATCCGCTGAACCTCTGGACCACCCCCCCGTTTGAGCCGCAGCTGGAAGAGACCGCGCGCGGCACCGTCATTCGCGGCCGTGGCGCCTCGGATGACAAGGGCCAGCTGATGACCTTTGTCGAAGCCTGCCGCGCCTGGCAGGCGGTCAATGGCACCCTGCCCTGCCGTATCACCTTCTTCTTTGAGGGCGAGGAAGAGAGCGGCTCGCCCTCTCTCGTGCCCTTCATGGAACAGCACGCAGCCGAGCTGAAGGCGGATCTGGCGCTGATCTGCGACACCTCGATGGTGTCGCGCGGGGTGCCGTCGATCTCTTCGCAGCTGCGCGGCATGCTGAAGGATGAGTTCACCCTGATCGGCCCGCGCATCGACCTGCATTCCGGCCATTACGGCGGCCCCGGCCTCAACCCGCTGCGCGAAATCAGCCGCATCGTCGCGTCCTTCTATGACGAAGACACCAGCAAGGTCGCGGTTGAGGGCTTCTATGAGGGCGTGCATGAGGTGCCGGAAGAGCAGCTGCGCCAGTGGGAAGGCTGCGGCTTTGATGAAAAGGACTATCTCTCCAACGCAGGCTATACTCAGGCCCACGGGGAAAAGGACCGCTCGGTTCTGGAACAGCAATGGGCCCGCCCAACGCTGGAGGTGAACGGCCTCTGGGGTGGCTACAACGGTGCCGGCTCCAAAACCGTGATCCCGTCTGAGGCGCATTGCAAGATCACCTGCCGTCTGGTCGGCGACATGGACCCGGATGCGCTGCGCCTGAAGATCCGCAAACATGTCGAAGACCGGCTGAAACCTGACTGCAAGGTGGTCTGGGACAATGACCTGGAGGGCTCGCGTGCCTCGGTGATGAATATCGCCCGCCCCGAGTTCGAAGCCGCCCGCGGTGCGCTGTCGGATGAATGGAACCGCGAAGCCGTATTCTGCGGCATGGGCGGCTCGATCCCCATTGCCGGCTTCTTCAAATCCATCCTCGGTATGGATGCGATGCTGATCGGCTTTGCCAATGAAGATGACGCCATCCACTCCCCAAATGAGAAATACGATCTGGAAAGCTTCCACAAAGGTATTCGCTCCTGGGCGCGGGTGCTGGATGCTTTGACCACGAAATAACAAGGCCAGTGGTGTGCGTTCCGGCGCGCACCACATCTCGACGGGGCAATCACAGTAACGCCCCCCACAAACGCAAAAACCCCGCCGAAGCAGGGAGCGTTCATCCACAAATTTAGGGGAGAAAGTGGCGCGGTTGACGGGGCTCGAACCCGCGACCCCCGGCGTGACAGGCCGGTACTCTAACCAACTGAGCTACAACCGCGCATGGGCCTTTCGGCAAATCAGGCAGCAGCCTGACCTATATATCCCCTCCGGGGCGGACCCTGAACGACAGGGCATCGTATGAAAGTGGCGCGGTTGACGGGGCTCGAACCCGCGACCCCCGGCGTGACAGGCCGGTACTCTAACCAACTGAGCTACAACCGCGCATTTACTTTCATCTGGATCCCTTAACCCGGATCCGGGGCGGACAGCAGTGGCGCGGTTGACGGGGCTCGAACCCGCGACCCCCGGCGTGACAGGCCGGTACTCTAACCAACTGAGCTACAACCGCTTGCTGTTCCATCCAACGTCGCCGCTGAATGTTGGGCTGTAATATTCGCAGCACCGAGGGATCGTCAAGCGGTGTTTTGGCATTTTCTCCGGTTTCCGTGAAAAAAAACAAAGCCACCGCCAAATTACCGCCTAACCCATTGTTTTTCCGAAATTCCCATCTGGCGTCCCGCCGGACACCAGGGATAATCGATCAGGAAAATCACAGCCAACCTCAGATCCGCGGATCACGGAGCCACGCGGCGACAACAACAGCGCCATCCAGCCGCAAGGTGCCGCAGACAGCACCGATGGCGCGCCGTACCAGAGCCGCGCCAGCGGTTAGTCCTGATCAGTTGGAGATCACCATGACAACGGCCGCGCCCCGGCCCTGCTCACGGATAAACTGCATCTGATTTCCAGAGACACCGATTTTCTGGCAGTCCGTCCCCCGCTCCGGCTGCTTGCCGATGCGGACATTGCGGCACCACAGGGCGCCATTCCACTGCCAGGCGCCAACCAGCTTGCCCTGGTTGGTCTTTCCCTTGATTTTCCCGTTGGGCAGGATCTGCATACTGCCCCAATCGGCGCTGAGGGTCTTGCCACCGACAAGAGCGAGAAACTCCGCCTCGGTCTTGATTGGTTTGTAGGACCCGGCCTGCCCCGCTGCGGGCAGACAGAACAGGACAGAGACCACGACTGAAAGGATTGCAAAATATTTCACGACATAAACTCCACGTCATATACTCGGTAAAAAAACTCCCCTCCGGCGGGCAATTCACCGAAGGAGCGACATGAGCCTACTGCGAAACCATATGTCTCGCAACTTTGGCGCTGGCAGAGCTTATTGATATGGAATTCAAGGGGGGGATGGTGGGTCGTGAGAGGCTCGAACTCCCGACATCTTCGGTGTAAACGAAGCGCTCTACCAACTGAGCTAACGACCCGGTGAGCGCGGATTTAGAGAATGCGCGCGCTCTGCGCAAGAGGCAAATCGCAAAAATCTGCGAAAAAATTCCCGCCCCTAGCGCAGCACCCGCTCCATGCCCTGCGACAACTCGTAGATGCAGCCCTGTTCATTGGGCAAGGCGGCCATTTTCGCGCGCGACAAGCCGCAGATCACCCCGCGCAGGACCTGCCCCCACAGCCCATGCGCCACCACAACGGTCGGCTCACTCAGCCCGGTCAGGAAATCCGTGATCCGGGCCTGAAACGCAGCAAAGCCCTCGCCCTGTGGCGCCGCACAGAACAAATCCAGATTAAGCGGGTTGGCGGCGTAGATATCCGGGTATTCAGCCGCGACCTCGGCACGGGTCATGCCCTGAAACACGCCGGCCTGCGCCTCGGCCAGCCGGGCGTCCGTGACATAGGGCTGACCGCCAAGCGCGATCTGCGCCGTCTGCTGCGCCCGCCCCAGCGGCGAGACATAGCAGGCAGGCCCCTGTGCCAGAATCGGCGCCATCAGCCCCGCTTGCTGCTGCGCATGCTCAATCCCCAGCGGACTCAGCCGCGATTCCAGCTGTCCCTGAATGCGCCCTTCGGCGTTCCATTCCGTCTGCCCATGCCGCAGAAACCAGATCTTCGGATAGTCCATGCCCGCCCTCGTTGATGCCCGACCCTCGGGCCCTTGCCTAAACATCTAGACAGGTTTCTCCGGCCTGAGAAGAACCAAGCGCGAAACGCGACACCACGTCCGCACCACAAGACGCAGAGGTCAGCTAATCGGCACTGCAAAAGGAGGATGGTGGGTGATAAGAGATTTGAACTCCTGACATCTTCGATGTGAACGAAGCGCTCTACCACTGAGCTAATCACCCTTGGCGGCGGTCATACCGCCGGTCGCGCGTCGCTGCAAGAGGGGGGTGATGAAAAATCCCGCTGCGCTGCGATTTTTGCGCCGCACGGGCGCTGCCCCCTCCTACTCCAGCGGCAGCACATTGCGGCAGATCATCGTGCGCAGGGTAAAACTGGACCGGGTGTTGCGAATGCCGGGGACCCGCATCAGACGATGCTCCAGAAACTGATCGAAATCGGTCAGATCCTGCGCCACGACCCGCAGCAGAATATCGCGGCTGCCGGTCATCAGATAACATTCCATCACCTGATCGAACCGCCGCACCGCCGCCTCAAAGGCCTGCAATCCCTCGCTGGACTGGCGTTCCAGCTCCACCGCGACAAAGATGGTGACCGGCAGGCCAACCTCGGCCTGATCGACCCGCGCTGAATAGCCCGAAATCACGCCGCTGTCCTCCAGATTGGCGACCCGCCGCGCACAGGGCGTCGCAGAGAGGCCGACTCTCTCCGCCAGCTCGGCGATCTTCATCCGACCGTTCTCCTGCAGGGCGGCCAGAATCCTGCGATCAATCTTATCCACGTGTTTCCCCCTAATTTTGGCCCGATATTAGGGAAAACCACCAACAGCATCAATAACTGCGACGTATTTTGGAGGAAACCGGCGGTTGCGTGGCGGTATTCTGCGGTGAAATGGAGGAGCAATCCAAAGATGACAGCCACAATCACCCCCGTCGCCACCTCGACACATGAAGAAATCTACCGCGTCGAGGATGCCTCGGTCGGTCTCACCGGTTTTATCGCCGTGCATTCCACCCTGCTTGGCCCGGCGGCCGGCGGGCTGCGGATGCGCCCCTACGCCAGCGCCGATGACGCGCTGACCGATGTCAAACGCCTGAGCGAAGGCATGACCTACAAAAACGCCGCAGCAGGCCTCGCGCTTGGCGGCGGCAAGGCGGTGATTATGGGCGATCCCGCCACCCAGAAAACCCCGGAGCTGCTGCGCGCCTTTGCCCGCGCCATCGACAGCTTGGACGGGCGTTACATCACCGCCGAGGATATGGGCATGAGCCCCGCGGACATGGCCATCCTGGCCGAGGAAACCAGCTCCGTCGCCGGGCTTGCCGATGGTGAATATGCCTCCGGTGACCCCTCACCCATCACGGCGCGCGGCATCTTCAATGCGATCCGCACCGCCTGGGCGCATAAGACCGGCCAGATCGACCTCAGAAACCGGGTTGTTTCGGTTCAGGGCCTGGGCCATGTCGGCTGGTATCTCTGCGATTTTCTCAACAAGGCCGGTGCCGAGCTGATCGTCACCGATGTAAACAGCACACAGGTTGAACGTGCAGTTGCCGCCTTTGGCGCCACGGCTGTCGCCCCCGATGAGATCTACGCGGTGGAGGCCGATATCTTTGCCCCCTGCGCGATCGGCGGCATCCTCAACAACGAAACCATTCCGCAGCTGAAGGTTGCCCTGGTCGCAGGCGGTGCCAACAATCAGCTGGCCTCGGCCGAGGATGCAGCCGCACTGCACAAACGCGGCATCCTCTACGCGCCCGATTTCGTGGCCAATGGCGGCGGCATTATCAATGTCGCCACCGAGATCCTGAAAATCGGCAACCGCAACAGCTTTGTGGCCGAACGGCTTGAGGCGCTGGAGGTCACCATGGCGGCAATCCTGAAGCAGGCCACCGCCGATGACGTTAGCCCCGACGCCGTGGCCATCGCCACCGTGCAGGCAAAAATGGCGCCCAAAGCGGCCTGACCCGGCATCGCGACCCTGTCGCCCGCCCCGAACATCCAAGATGCGCTGCCCAATGCAGCGCCTTGGATCAAGCCCGCCGAATAAGAGCGGGCGCCAGACGGAAGAACCCGAAACCTCGGGAAAACAATAATAAAACCTGATTTGGGCGACCCTTTGCGGTCGCCCTTTTTCTTGCGAGACCTGCGGGGAACCCCTGAGGGTCACTGACTGCCGCTATGAAGATCTCCTTTGAACCAATCCTCCCCCCGCGCGTTAGGGTAAAAGCAGCCGACACAGACCGACGGAGGACATGATGGCCCTGTTCCACCCCGACAATCGCAATCGCAGCGACCGCCACAAGAAGATCTACGCCTATTGTGAAATCGCCTACACGATGGTCGATGTCTCCGCTGCGGTGCTGTTTGTGATAGGTTCAATCCTGTTCTTCAACGACGCAACCGTCACCCCCGGCACATGGCTGTTTCTGGTAGGATCCGTCCTCTTCGGACTGCGCCCGACGATCAAACTCTACCGTGAATACGCCTATCTGCGACTTGGCGATTATGACGATATCACCCGCCAATGACACGGCCCGCGCCTGCGTCTCCGCCAGAGCCACCGCCCGGCGGACCGGCCAACAACCGGTTTCTCGTCGCCCTGTCGTATCAGGCCAGCGTATCCCCTGTTGCGACAATCAAGCGGCCCAACAATGCGGCGAACTGATCTATTTCTTCCTCTTCCCACCGTCGACGAACCGACAGGTCGCCTGCTTCAAGAAGGTCGCAAACGCATCTCACAGGACATAAGGCAGATGGGCGCCCCGGATAAGGGACGCCCATCTATTGTTACCTATTGCGGATTGATCTCAACAGCTTAGGGGCAGCACCCGTGGCCTGGATCAATGCGCGGTGGCGCTGGCGCCATCCTCGGGAACACCCAATGCTGCCTTGGCAGCGGCGGCGGCCTCTTCTGCGGCCTCATCCCATTCGATGGGTTCGGGCGTATCGGTCAGCGCATGTTTCAGCACCTCGGAGACGTGGCTGACGGGGATGATCTCCAGCCCCTCCTTCACGTTATCCGGGATATCCGGCAGGTCTTTCTCATTCTCCTGCGGGATCAGCACGGTCTTGATGCCGCCACGCAGCGCCGCCAGCAGCTTCTCCTTGAGACCACCAATCGCGGTTGCATTGCCACGCAGGGTCACCTCGCCGGTCATGGCGATGTCCTTGCGCACCGGGATTTGCGTCAGCACCGACACAATACCCGTCACCATTGCAAGGCCCGCGCTCGGCCCGTCCTTGGGGGTGGCCCCATCCGGCACGTGCACGTGAATGTCCCACTTGTCAAAACGCGGCGGCTTGATGCCCAACTGCGGAGAGATGGAGCGGACATAGCTTGAAGCCGCCTCGATCGACTCTTTCATCACATCACCCAGCTTGCCGGTGGTCTTCATCCGACCCTTGCCCGGCAGGCGCAGCGCCTCGATGCTCAGCAGCTCACCCCCGACCGAAGTATAGGCAAGACCGGTGACAACACCGACCTGATCTTCCTTCTCGGCGAGACCATAGCGATACTTCGCAACCCCAAGGAATTCATCCAGATTCTCAGGCGTGACAGAAACGCTCTCCGCCTCTTTCTTGACGATCTTGGTCAGCGATTTCCGCGCCACTTTGGCGATCTCACGCTCCAGATTCCGCACCCCCGCCTCACGGGTATAGGTGCGGATGATCTCGGTCAGCGCCTCATCGGTGAGCTCGAATTCCTTGGCCTTCAGACCGTGGTTCTTCACCTGCTTGGAAATCAGGTGCTGCTTGGCGATCTCACGCTTTTCATCCTCGGTGTAACCGGACAGCGGAATGATCTCCATCCGGTCCAGCAGCGGCCCCGGCATGTTGTAGCTGTTCGAGGTGGTCAGGAACATCACGTTCGACAGGTCATATTCCACTTCCAAATAGTGGTCCATGAAGGTCGCGTTCTGTTCCGGGTCCAGCACCTCCAGCATCGCCGATGCCGGATCACCCCGGAAATCCTGCCCCATCTTGTCGATTTCATCGAGCAGGATCAGCGGGTTGGTGGTCTTGGCCTTTTTTAGCGCCTGAATGATCTTACCGGGCATGGAGCCGATATAGGTCCGGCGGTGACCGCGGATCTCGGACTCGTCGCGCACGCCACCCAGCGAAATGCGGATGAACTCGCGACCGGTTGCCTTGGCCACCGATTTGCCCAGCGAGGTCTTGCCGACACCCGGAGGGCCAACAAGGCAGAGGATCGGCCCCTTCAGCTTGGCCGAGCGCTGCTGCACAGCGAGATATTCAACGATACGTTCCTTGACCTTCTCAAGCCCGTAGTGATCGGCGTCCAGAATATCCTGCGCCCGGCTCAGATCTTTCTTCACGCGGGATTTGGTGCCCCAGGGCAGGGCCAGAATCCAGTCCAGATAGTTGCGCACAACCGTGGCTTCCGCCGACATCGGCGACATGTTCTTGAGCTTCTTCAGCTCGGCCTCGGCCTTTTCGCGCGCCTCTTTGGAGAGTTTGGTCTCGGCAATCTTGGCTTCCAGCTCGGCGACTTCGTTAGAACCGTCCTCGCTGTCGCCCAGCTCCTTCTGAATGGCTTTCATCTGCTCATTCAGATAATATTCGCGCTGGGTCTTCTCCATCTGGGATTTGACGCGGGTCTTGATCTTCTTCTCGACCTGCAGCACAGACAGCTCGCCCTGCATCAGGCCATAGACCTTCTCCAGACGTTCGCTCACCGACAGGGTTTCCAGAAGATCCTGTTTGTTGTCGACCTCGATCCCCAGATGACCGGCGACCAGATCGGCCAGCTTGGCCGGCTCCGTGGTCTCTCCAACGGCGCTCAGCGCCTCTTCCGGGATGTTCTTGCGGACCTTGGCATAACGCTCGAACTCATCGCCGACCGTGCGCAGCAGCGCCTCCACGGTGGTGACATCGCCGGGAATCTCGCTGAGATACTCCGCGCGCGCTTCAAAGAAGTTGTCGTTGTCCAGATATTCGGTGATTTTCACCCGCGCATGACCTTCGACCAGCACCTTCACGGTGCCGTCGGGCAGTTTCAGCAGCTGCAGCACATTGGCCAGCACGCCGACACTGTAGATGCCATCGGATTGCGGATCATCTTCCGCCGGGTCGATCTGACTGGACAGCAGGATCTGCTTGTCGTCGGTCATCACCTCTTCCAGGGCACGCACCGATTTTTCCCGCCCGACGAACAGCGGCACGATCATATGCGGGAACACAACGATATCGCGCAGCGGCAGGACGGGGTAGGATGAATTGAGTGGCTCTTGCATACTCGGTCCTTTGGTTTGGCAAGACGCCCCCGCCCCGATTATCGGCAGCTTCGGCGCGTCTCCTCATTGGCTGTTTATCTGGTGCAGCGGTGTTGGGATTTCAACCGCCGTGCCTCAATGTTTGGTGTCACATTGCCCGCAGCGCGCCCGGACCACAAGGGCGCAAATGCAGCTAGGGTGAGCAAATGGTGAAGGCCGCGCGCGGCAGCCTCCGCCGATGACCTGACCCGCAGCATCAGCGCCGCATCAGGGTGATCACCCCGCGTTCCAGCCGCCCACCCGGTCCGGTTTCGCGGTAGGTGCCGCTCATCCGGGTCTGATCAATCAGGAACAGACGGATATCCTGCCGCAACACGTCTCCGGTGCCGGTGTCGCGTTCTGATTGCAGCCTCAGTTGCAGCATCTGCTCCACCCCGCAGGGCAGCCGCCCCATGCCCAGCTCATCGAGGAAGACCTCCGCACCATCCGCCAGATCGCCGCGGCCGACGCTTTCGGCCCTCAGCCCCGTGCCTGGCTCAGGTGGCGCCCGGTCCAGCACGCCGACGGGGATCACCCCGGACACGGCAGAATCCGCCACCAGACGGCCATTGCGAAATCTCAGTGTCAGCACCTCACCCGCGCGCTGCGGCAGCGGTTGCATATCGACGCGGCCGCCAACCGGCAGCCCGGTTTCCCCCGGCCCCTTCTGCACAAACCACTGGCCCCGCAGCGCTTTGGAGCCGCCCTTGATCAGATCGTCAAATGCGATCCGGCAGCCATCAAGCGGTGGTGCCTTGAAAAAACTTGAGGCCTCGGCCAGCGACCCCGGCGCCTTAGCTGCCTGATCCGACTGCGCCACAGCGCCAGAGGCAGCCACAAGGCCGCCCAGCAGCACCACGCTCCCCCATGCCTGTAACCAGCTCATCGCGACCCTTCCCGTTTTGGCGGAATCTAGCAGCGAGGTCTTCATAACCGGTGAACGCGGACCGGGATCATCCCTACCAAAGATCGCAGCAAAAAGCGCACGACATCAGGCCGTTGCCTTGGGTGCAGTCGCGCTCCGGCAATCCTTACCGCTGCGCGGCCGACGTCAGGTGCGCCAGCGACCCCGGCTGCTCCCCATAGGATCCGCCATGGTCCAAAAGCGCAAAAACAGCAACGCCCGCCGCCAGCAAAATCATCAGCGAACAATGCGCAAGTCCAGTTGAAGCCGTCTCATTCATCGGATCTCTCCACGTTGGTCATCAGTGCCTGATTGACAGATCACCGCTGATTTGTGGCGCAAACGTGTTCAGGGCAGGACCCGCCGATGAACATTCGCTCAAGTTTTCGACAATCCGGGCGCATCCCCCTTGCCGGCCCCTACAATGGCTCAATATCGCCTTCGGCACGGGTGTCGTGGAAATCCTTCTGCCAGGCCTCGAAGGTGCCCGCAGCAATCGCCTCCCGCATGCCGCCCATGATTTCCTGGAAGTAATGCAGGTTATGCCAGGTCAGCAGCATCCCCGAAATCATCTCGTTGCTGCGGAACACATGGTGCAGATAGGCGCGCGAATAGTTCGAACACGCCGGGCAGCTGCACTGCTCATCCAGCGGGCGCGGGTCATCCTGGTGGCGGGCGTTCTTGATATTGACGACGCCGTAGCGGGTAAACGCTTGCCCCGTGCGGCCAGAGCGCGATGGCAGCACGCAGTCCATCATGTCGATACCACGGGCCACCGCACCGACGATATCATCAGGCTTGCCCACCCCCATCAGATAGCGCGGCTTGTCCTCAGGCAGGAAACCGGGCGCATAATCAAGACAGTCAAACATCGCCTCCTGCCCCTCGCCCACTGCCAGGCCGCCAACCGCATAGCCCTCGAATCCGATCTTCTTCAGCGCCTCGGCGCTTTCTTCGCGCAGATCCTGCTCCAGCCCGCCCTGCATAATGCCGAACAGCGCATGGCCCGGACGGTCGCCAAAGGCCTCGCGCGAGCGCTCCGCCCAACGCATCGACAGGCGCATCGACTCGGCGATCCGGTCGCGGTCGGCAGGCAGCGCCGGACATTCGTCGAAACACATCACGATGTCCGAACCGAGCAGGCGCTGGATTTCCATCGACCGTTCCGGCGTCAGCTCATGTTTGGATCCGTCGATATGGCTTTTGAAGGTCACGCCCTTTTCCGTCAGCTTGCGCAGACCCGCCAGCGACATCACCTGAAACCCGCCCGAGTCCGTCAGGATCGGCCGCTCCCAGTTCATGAATTTGTGCAATCCGCCCAGACGGTCGATCCGCTCTGCCGTGGGGCGCAGCATCAGATGATAGGTATTGCCCAGCAAGATATCCGCCCCGGTCGCACGCACGCTCTCCGGCAGCATTGCCTTCACTGTTGCGGCCGTGCCCACGGGCATGAACGCAGGCGTGCGGATCTCGCCGCGCGGCGTATTGATGACACCGGTGCGGGCCTTGCCATCGGTGGCTTTCAGGTCAAATGAGATTTTCGGCGCCATGTTCTCTTCCTTGGGCTGTCTTGTGCGTGGTCCCGCCGCTGCGGGGAATTTCCTACGGGATCATCTGCCACCTGAACCCTGCTCCGCCGCGATCCGGGACCATACCGGCAGAGCCTGCCGGATGTGCCTTATCCCGGTGCGGTTTTCAAGCCTGCATGACCGCAGCCCGCGCCAAAGCCCCGACAGCCCTATCCAGCCCCCACCCCGCACGCCACGGATGCGCCGCAGACGGGGCCGTTCCCCTTGCCTGCCACCACCGCACACGCCATAGAGAAGAGGAACGGGGCGCCGTCCCCCCACGCTTGAATCCCGGGTCCACGACCCCCCAACTGCATACCATAGCATACAAATTTATTGCGAGGCATAATGACCGAAGAACTCCTGCTGAGCCTGCTGACGCAGAACATCATCTATATCCTGGGCGCGATCTTCCTGATCATCCTGATCCTCAAGGGCGTCCGCATCGTACCGCAATCCGAAAAATACGTGGTCGAACGCTTTGGCCGCCTGCATGCAGTGCTTGGCCCCGGCATCAACTTCATCGTCCCGCTGCTCGACTCCGTCGCCCATAAGGTCTCGATCCTGGAACGCCAGCTGCCCAACGCCAGCCAGGACGCCATCACCAAGGACAACGTGCTGGTGCAGATCGACACCTCGGTGTTCTACCGCATTCTGGAACCGGAAAAGACCGTCTATCGGATCCGCGACGTTGACGGCGCCATTGCCACCACCGTGGCCGGCATCGTGCGCGCCGAGATCGGCAAGATGGACCTGGATGAGGTGCAGTCGAACCGCTCGCAGCTGATCGGTCAGATCCAGCATCTGGTCGAAAGCGCCGTTGACGACTGGGGCATCGAAGTGACACGCGCCGAGATCCTCGACGTGAACCTCGATCAGGCCACCCGCGACGCCATGCTGCAGCAGCTCAACGCCGAGCGCGCCCGCCGCGCCGAGGTGACCAAGGCCGAGGGCCAGAAACGCGCGGTCGAACTGGCCGCCGACGCCGAGCTCTACGCCGCCGAGCAGATCGCCAAGGCCCGCCGCATTCAGGCCGATGCCGAGGCCTATGCCACCGGGGTAGTCGCCAAAGCCATTGCCGAAAACGGTCTGGAGGCCGCGCAATATCAGGTGGCCCTGAAACAGGTCGAGGCGCTCAATGCCCTTGGCGCAGGTGAAGGCAAACAGACCATCCTGGTGCCCGCCAATGCGATTGAGGCCTTCGGCAACGCCTTCAACATGCTGAAAGGGGCCGGAAAATGACGGCCCTGCTCTCCGTCTGGTGGGTCTGGATCGCGATTGCCATCGGCCTCGCCATCGTCGAGGTGCTGGCGCCGGGCTTCATGTTCCTCGGCTTTGCCGTCGGCGCGGTGCTGGTGGCCCTGCTGCTGGTCGCCACCCCCGCAGGCAGCATCACCCTGCCGGTGCTGCTGCTGATCTACGCCACCCTCTCGCTGATCGCCTGGCTGGTCTTGCGCCACTTCTTCAAGGGCCCCAAAGGCCAGGTGAAACACTTCGACCACGATATCAACGATTGAACAAAGCCCCGTCCGGTCTGCACTGGGCGGGGATCCCCCCTAGCCTCACCAGTCCCGCAATCCAATACAACAGCCGCAACCGTCAGGCTCAGCAGTGTATAGATAGCGACATTCGGAGCTGGCGCCCGTCTCCCCTGCTGGAACGCAACACAGCGTCCGAAGCGGCCAGAGGCTATGTTGTCTTGCAAGACTCTCCTCTCTGCAAATCCTGTCCAGCGTCCAGTCTGCAATCGGATGTTATGCAACTGCGATCCGGCTGCGGCTCGAAACCTTTTTCTGCTCCGGGTCGGCCTGCTCTGCCGTTGCGAAACGTCTACCCGCGACATGCTGATATCAAACGGAGATATGCCCCCTATTGGCGGACAACGCCGATCAGCTGGACGTGGTCGCGCTCATTTCGGTCGCAAAGCCACTGAGCTGACGGAGGGCTTTCAGGTAGGGATATCCTAATCTAGCATGTGATCGTCGGTCATATGACCGTGCTTCCACACAAAGAAAGACCAGAGCGAATGAAGAGACTTGCCCTTGATGCAGCAGACATCCGCATTCTCAGCGCGCTCCAGCAGCATGGGCAGTTGAGCAAGGCCAAGCTGGCAGAGCTGAGCGGGCTTTCCGCGACCCCCTGCTGGGCGCGGCTGACCCGGTTGAAAGCGGGCGGATACATTCGCGGCTATCATGCCGATATCGCGCTGGAGCGGCTCGCAGATTTCGCGCAGGTGATTGTGACGGTTTCCCTCAGCCGTCATCGAAAGGCTGATTTTGAGCGCTTTGAAGCTTTTCTCAACAGCCGGGATGAGATCATTGATTGCATCGCCACCGGTGGTGGGGTCGATTACATCATGAAGATCATCAGCCCCAGCCTCGCCGCGTTTCAAGACCTGATGGAAGATTTCCATGCCGAAGACCTCGGCATTGACCGCTACATGACCCATTTTGCCACGCGCCAAGTGAAATCAGCTTTGCCGAACCTCTCGAAATTGGCCACTGCAAGTCCGAAATTGCCGCTCTGGCCCAATCGGTCCTGATATGGCCCCCCAAACGGCCTGAATGGTCTGAGAAGTGATAATCTTCGGACCACTTTCGCGGCCTCTCCTGGACTACATCTCGCAAAGGTTTTGACAGTCTCCGATCAAAGCGGTCGGGGACAAAACGGGAGGTAGTTCCAATGCAAGCAGATGATTTCGGTTTCGGCACACAGATCCGCAAGTCGCCCTATTTTGACGCGACAGTGCGTTGGGGCGCGCAGGGGTTCTCCGTCTACAACCACATGTATATCCCGCGCGATTTCGGTGATCCCGAGCAGAACTTCTGGAACCTCGTGAATGACGCGATACTCTGTGATGTGGCCGTTGAACGGCAGGTTGAAATCACCGGTCCTGACGCGGCGAAATTCACCCAGATGCTGACCTGCCGCGATCTGTCGAAGATGGCGGTCGGCCAGTGCAAATACATCCTGATCACCAATGCCGACGGCGGCATTCTGAACGATCCGGTCCTGCTGCGTCTTGCCGAGAACCATTTCTGGATCTCTCTTGCTGATAGCGACATTCTTTTGTGGGCGCAGGGGGTTGCGGTCAACTCTGGCCTTGATGTCACGATTGGTGAGCCGGATGTCTCGCCGCTGCAATTGCAAGGCCCCAAATCCGGCGAGATCATGCGCGCGCTGTTTGGCGACGGGATCATGGACCTGCGCTACTACTGGCTGCGCGAAGTCGATCTGAACAGCATCCCGCTGATCGTGTCCCGCACCGGCTGGTCCAGCGAGCTGGGCTATGAAATCTACCTGCGCGACGGCTCCAAAGGCGATCTGCTGTGGGAAACCATTATGGCAGCCGGTCTGGAATTTGGCCTCAAGCCCGGCCACACATCCTCCATCCGCCGCATCGAAGGTGGGATGTTGTCGTATCACGCGGATGCCGACATGGGCACCAACCCCTTTGAGCTTGGGTTTGACCGGTTGGTGAACCTCGACATGGAGGCTGATTTCATCGGCAAGGCCGCGTTGCGCCGTATCAGGGACGAAGGTGTCAGCCGTAAGCAGATCGGCCTGATCATCGACGGCGATCCTCTTGCGGGTCCCAACACGACATTCTGGGACATCAATTCGGGTGGCGAAGCAATCGGCAAGGTCACCTCTGCGGTTTATTCCCCGCGTTTGGAGCAGAACATCGCCTTGGCCATGGTGTCAGCGGAACACGCCAACATCGGTGCACAGGTTGAGGTCGTCACGAAATCCGGCCCCGTCCGCGCAACAATCTGCGAGCGCCCGTTCTATGATCCCAAAAAACAGATCGCTGCCGCTTAACGTCCTGCTACATGAAAGAATACCGAAATGTCAGATCTCGCGATTGAGCTGCACTGGCAGCGCGCAGCGCCCGTATTGCAAACCGGTGCCTATTCGAACGAGCACACCGTGCAATACAACAACCGCTATGACCTGCTGGTCGATTCCGCCCCTGATTGGGGCGGAAACCCGGAGAACACAAACCCCGAACAGGCCCTCGCCTCGGCGCTGTCGAGCTGCCATATGATGACCTTTCTTGCGCTGGCCGCAAAGGCGGGCTGGCCGGTGGCCAGCTACCACGATTACGCCGAGGCCCATCTGGGCAAGAACCCCAAGGGCCAGATGTCGGTAACGCGGATTGATCTGCATCCGGTGGTGCGTTTTGACACCGGCTTTACGGTGGGCGACGCCGAACTGGCGCAGATGCAGGACCGCGCGCACCGCTACTGCTTTATTGCGAACACCCTCGCCGACAGTGTCGAAATCAACATTCTTTAGCGCTCGAATAAGGGATACCCCCCGTGACCACATCTGACATCCTGCTGCGCGTTCTGGACGGGACCGGAATATTGCGCCTGACCCTGAATGACGTGCGTCGGCGCAATGCCTTGTCCGAGGCGATGCTGGCGGAACTCGGTGCTGCGTTTGCAGCCGCCGGGACCGATCCAAATGTGCGGGTCATTGTCCTGGCGGCCAATGGCCCTGCGTTTTGTGCAGGCCATGACCTCAAGGAGATGACCGCTGGGCGTTTGAACGGAGATGGTGGTAAAGCCTATTTTGCCCATGTCATGGCGATGTGCGCAGGCGTGATGCAAGGCATCGTGAATTGCCCCAAACCCGTCATCGCTGAGGTCACAGGCATTGCAACGGCCGCAGGCTGCCAGCTGGTCGCAAGCTGTGATCTGGCCATTGCGGCGGACACGGCGCAATTCAGCACACCGGGTGTTCACATCGGGTTGTTCTGCTCCACCCCGATGGTGGCGCTGTCGCGCAATGTGGCGGACAAACACGCGATGGAAATGCTGCTGACCGGTGACCTGACCTCAGCCGCGCGGGCCGCCGAAATCGGCCTTGTGAACCGCGTCGCGGCACCTGACGCGTCGCAAACGGTAACGATGGAGTTGGCGCGCAAGATTGCGTCAAAATCCAGCATGACGCTGGCAACCGGCAAACGCGCCTATTACGCCCAGCGCGAGATGTCGCTGCCCGATGCCTACGATTACGCCTCTGCTGTGATGGTCGATAACATGCTGGCGCAAGACGCCGAAGAAGGGATCGAAGCGTTCATCGAAAAGCGCGCGCCCCAATGGCAGGACGCCTGAGCCATGACCGCAAACCCTTACAACACCGATCTGGACCGCAACCCGGCAAACTATCAGCCACTGACGCCGCTGACATTTCTGGAACGCGCGGCCTCGGTCTTTCCTGATCACACTGCGATCGTGCATGGCCCGTTGCGGCGCACTTATGCGGCGTTTTATGCGCGATCACGTCAGTTGGCCTGTGCATTGACAGAGCAAGGCATCGGGCGCGGTGACACGGTGTCGGCCCTGCTGGCCAATACGCCCGCAATGCTGGAATGCCACTACGGTGTTCCCATGTGTGGCGGGGTCCTGCATTCCGTGAACACACGGCTAGATGCGTCGGTGATTGCGTTTCAGCTGGACCATGCCATGTGCAAAATCGTCATCGTAGACCGCGAATTCATGCCCTTGATGCAGGATGCGCTGGCGCTGGCAACAGTGCGCCCGCTTGTCATCCAATACGACGACGCTGAATTCTGCGGACCCGTTACCGAGGCAGATGCGCAGGATTACGAGGCCTTCCTGTCGACGGGCGATCCTGAATTCGACTGGCTGATGCCGCTGGATGAATGGGACGCGATTTCGATCAACTACACATCGGGGACGACAGGCGATCCAAAGGGTGTGGTTTCGCACCACCGGGGGGCCTATCTGCTGGCGCAGGGCAATGCGCTGACGACGTCGATGGCGAAACATGCGGTCTATCTGTGGACGCTGCCAATGTTCCACTGCAATGGCTGGTGTTTCCCATGGACGCTGTCGGCGATCATCGGCACCCATGTCTGCCTGCGTCAGGTGCGGGCAGGACCAATCTGGGCCGCTTTGGCAGATGAGCACGTCACCCACCTGTGCGGCGCGCCAATTGTCATGTCGCTGATGATCTCGGCCCCCGAGGCCGAAAAGCGCCAACTTGATCATACCGTGCAATTCTTTACCGCCGCCGCCCCGCCGCCGGAGAAGCTGCTGGCGGATATGAAAACCTCAGGCTTTGACGTCACGCATCTCTATGGGCTGACTGAAACCTACGGCCCTGCCGTGGTGAATGACTGGCATCAGGACTGGTCCGATCTGCCGCCCGCCGAACAGGCCCGGCTGAAATCGCGCCAAGGCGTGCGCTATCTGCCGCTGGAAGGATTGGATGTGCTGGACCCGGACACAATGCTGCCCGTGCCGCGCGACGGGAAAACCATGGGCGAGGTGATGTTTCGCGGCAACGTCGTCATGAAGGGTTATTTCCGCAATCCCACAGCCACCCAAGAGGCCTTTGCAGGCGGCTGGTTCCATTCCGGCGATCTCGGCGTGCGGCACGCGGACGGCTATATTCAGCTGAAGGATCGCTCCAAGGATATCATCATTTCGGGCGGCGAGAATATTTCGTCCATTGAGGTGGAAGAAGCGCTTTATCGTCACCCCGCCGTCGCGATTGCTGCCGTGGTGGCCATGCCGCACGAAAAATGGGGCGAAACGCCCTGTGCTTTTGTGGAACTGGCTACAGGTGAACATGTAGATGCCGCCACACTGCGCGCGTGGTGCAAGGACCAGCTTGCGCCCTACAAGGTGCCCGGACGGTTCGTGTTCATGCCGATCCCGCGCACGTCAACCGGCAAGATCCAGAAATTCATCTTGCGCGATCAGGCCCAGAAGATCGCGGAAAACGCGCATGCAGGTCAAATGACACCGGCTCAGTAAGCCGGTGTCATTTGCGATCCTGTCAGGCTGGCAAAACCTTTGATCGTTGCTCGCCCAATCCGTCGATACCCAAGGTCACAACCTCCCCGCCGTGCAGATACCGCTGCGGGGATTGACCCATCCCCACGCCCGGAGGCGTGCCGGTTGAAATGACATCCCCCGACTGCAGGCTCATGAACTGGCTGCAATAGGACACGAGGTGCGGGATCTTGAAGATCAATGTCGCGGTTGATCCTGTTTGCATGCGTTTGCCATCCACATCCAGCCACATCCCCATGTTGTCCATGTCTGCGATCTCATCGACTGTGACGAGCCAAGGCCCTGTTGGCCCAAAGGTATCGCAGCCTTTGCCCTTGTCCCACGTGCCTGCCCGATTGAGCTGAAAATCGCGCTCTGACACATCGTTGATCACACAAAACCCTGCGACATGGTCCATCGCGTTGCCCTCGTCGATATAAGATCCCGGTTCGCCGATCACGACGCCCAATTCGACCTCCCAATCGGTTTTGACCGAACCGCGCGGGACCTGAATGTCATCATTCGGGCCGACCACCGCAGAGGTCCATTTGTTGAAGATGATGGGTTCTTCGGGGATCGGCATCCCCGCCTCTTCGGCGTGATCGGCGTAGTTCAGGCCGATGCAGACAAATTTGCCGATATTCCCGACACAGGCCCCAAGGCGCAGATCGTCCTGTGGTGTGCCGTCAACGAGCGGCAGCGTTTCCGGGTCCAGCCCGTGCAGCGCCTTCAGCCCAGCGGGGCGCAATGTCTCACCAGAGATATCCGGGACCACGCCCGACAGATCGCGAACGCGGCCTGACGCATCCAGAAGTCCGGGTTTTTCTGCGCCGGGCGCGCCGTAGCGGAGAAGCTTCATATCGTGTCCTCATAATTATGACTTGAATATCGTGTCATCAGGCAGCGCCACGTGCCGCCCACAGTACCCCACGGCGAATAATCTCGGTGACTTGCGGCACCTTCAGGTCGTCCAACTCGTGGCCGATTGAGCAATAGAAGACGCGGCCCTTGTTCCAGCGGCGTTTCCAGACAACCGGGATCACGGTGCCTTCGATCCACCACAGATGATCGCCCGAAAACGTCCTGGTCGCCAGGACCTCGTTCGATGGATCGACGAGCATATAGTATTGCTCGGTCGTCAGGCGGAAACTCTTAATGTCTTGCACAATCGGATCGTCGGGTTTGCAGATGGTCACATCGTAATCAATATGGTCTTCGCGCGGCTGCGGGTTGTCGGGCCATCCAAGGGGATGAGCCACAAACTGACCGCCGATCAGGAAATGATAGGTCGGGCGATCGTGGAACGCATCCCCCATATGCCCGTGCCAACCAGCCACCAATAAACAGCGCTGCTTTCATGGTGTATCCTTTCGCATGTAGGTCGATATCGACGCCATATCGCGGGCGCCATAACTTGCCTTTTCCGCCTCGATCAATTTGGCCAGTGTGGTTCGGCCTTGCGGCATCGCAGTGCCACGTCGATCTGCAAGCTGTGCCGTCACCTCCATGTCTTTGCGGGCCAGTGCCACGGTAAAGGTGACATCGTGATCTGCCTCGTTCAGATAGAGCGGACGCCGGTATTTGAGCATTGGCGCACAGGCCGCAGAGGCCACGATCACATCGAATGCCTGCTCAGACGTGATGCCGGAGGCTTCGGCCAGGGTCATCGTTTCGGCAAGCGTCTGAATAATCCCGTAGATCAGCGAATTCACCGCCAGTTTCATCACAGCCCCTGCCCCGGACTGACTGACTGAGATAGATGGTTTGTCGGCTCACCGCATCGAATATGGCCGCAAGATCAGCATCTTCGTCACGGCAGCCGGCCATGACCAGCAGATCTGCACTTGCAGCAGCTTGTGTCGCCCCGGAAACCGGCGCATCAATCACCCGGATATTCTCTGGCGCCGTTGCGACCAGATCGGCGATGTGGTCAGGGCTCATCGTGCCCATTTCCACCAAGGTCGCGCTGCCTGTCGAGGCAAACAATCCGCCGCGTCCGAGATGCACTGCATAAGAGGCCGCGCCATCGGCCAACATCGTCACAACGATGTCAGCCCGCGCCGCCAGATCCACAGGGGTCTGCGCTGCCAGACAGCCTTCGGATTTTGATCCGACCCGGCGATCAGGCCTTCTTTGATATCCTGCAATCCTATCAGGGATATCGCACCTGCTACTACCGCAGGTTCAACGTCGGCCGCGCGACCCCAGGGCAGAATGACGCCTATGTGAAGGCGCGCGAATGGATTGATGCCTCCATCGCGACGATCAAACCCGACGTCTCCACCGACAAGGTGGCCGAGGTTTGACCAACAGCCCAGAAGCTCGGCTTTGCAAATGAAGATCAGGGCGTTGGGCACCAGGGCTGCCGCAGTATGCGCCGACTTTTCCTATATGGGTCAAGCCGGGGCCGAGGACGTGATAGGCTTTGCCGTCGGCGCGGTGCTGGTGGCCCTGCTGCTGGTCGCCACCCCCGCAGGCAGCATCACCCTGCCGGTGCTGCTGCTGATCTACGCCACCCTCTCCCTGATCGCCTGGCTGGTCTTGCGCCACTTCTTCAAGGGCCCCAAAGGCCAGGTGAAACACTTCGACCACGATATCAACGATTGAACAAAGCCCCGTCCGGTCTGCACTGGGCGGGGATCCCCGAGCAGCCAAACGACATTTGGGAGACCACTGAGCAGCGCCCGCGCGCCGATGTAGTCGCACCTGACCGTCGGTAACGAACAGATCGAGCGGGTGCCCTGGCTGTCGAAGATGGCATGCAGCTTGGTGTTCATTCTACACTTGCCTCGCCCCCTCTCGGGACATTGCTGCGCAATGCCCTGCCGGGCAAGGGATCAGGCGGCCGCACCTCCCTTCGTCGGTGAATTGATCCACTGGATCAGTTCCTTATCCTCCATAGTTCGCGGCCATGCTGATCGCTGTGCGGTGGGCTTTTAGATACGTCGCGTCGATCATCACGGCCTGTTCTTCGCCGTGCCCGGCGGCCAGGCCCGCCATCATCCGCGCGAAGATGCCTTTCTCGCTTCAGCGCGTTCAGCGGCTGTAGAGAGTCTTATGCGGGCCGTACTCCCGAGGAGCATCGCACCAGCGCAACCCATCGCGATTGATAAAGATACTCCGCTCAACACACGTCGGCCATCAACGCGGGGCTCGCCGTGGGACTTGGGAAAGAAGGGCTCAAAGCGCGCCACCTGGGCATCCGTCAGCCAAAAAATCAGACAATTCACCGCTCCGTTTCGGAACCGTGAATCACGCGTTGCAGCAGAAACCTTCTGATCCTGACCCTAGGCCTCTCGTTCGGCAGACACCATCAGCCACCATGCAAGTAGCGGAAAACCAACAAGCTCGAAGGCGAACGAAGGGGCAATGGCAGCGCTGAATACCCCGCCGGTGTCCATGGCGCTTAGTCGGAACAGACCCGCAACTGCGATCATCGCCGACAGAATGATCAAGGTTGGGCGAAGCTGGCGCATTGCAAAACCTCCGATCATGAACACAGCACCGACGCCAAACCAGACACCACCAATAAATCGTATGTGACTATCTTGAGCATGGAATGTTGCCGCATCGGTGATCGAAACGAAATCACGTGTCGATTGCCATCCCAGTGTCTTTATCCCGCCAAGGCCGACGTTCAAACCTAGGAGGACAATGACGGCACCAATGATCACGACGACCGCGTTCAGTAGTTTGATCTTCTTCATTTCATGTCTCCTAGAGGTTGGCGCTGAGGCTGAATAATAATTGGTACGCGTTCCATATTAATGAAAACTTGACATTGCAATATTTATTTGGGACGCGTTCCAGATTAAATTGGAGTGTCCAACCATGGCTAGACGCGCTGGCAGACCTCGCCGAAGCGAGACCGATATCCTTGGATTCCAGGCAAAAATTGGGAAGCACGCGCTTGAGATTTACCAAGCAGAAGGCTTCGAAGCGATTTCAATCCGGCGTCTGGCGAAGGAGGTTGGATGCGCGCCGATGACGATCTATGCGCATTTCGAGGGCAAGACAGATATCCTGCGATACCTTTGGGCGGACGTCCTATCGGACATGTCAGATGAAATCCGGAAGACGCTAACGGTTATCGCTGCTCCAAGTGAACGGTTGCAGTCGGCGGCACAAACCTTTGTCGCCTATTGGACCAATCATCCCGATCATTTTCGACTTGTCTTTATGTCCAACGACGTGAACCGCGCGGATGTCAGTACCTTCGTGAGCGATGAGAAGACTCTGGCACATTTCGCAGTCTTTTCAGATTTGATCCGAGAGGTTCTTCCGGACGCAGCCGATGTTCGAGTGAGGACCGACACGCTCATATCGGGAATGATCGGCATTGCTCTTTGCATGAACACTATCCCTGATTACCCTTGGGTCGATGCACCACTGATGACCGAACGTTTATTAAAAAGCGTCGTTGCATAAGCCGATAGGCAGTTTCGGAATGAGACAGACTTCCATGCGATCAGCAGCATTGGACACAGTGGGCCGGTAGCATACTTGAGGCGATGCGGCGCCGAGAGACCAGCCCAAGCTTGTCCCAGGCCAACCGTGATAGGCTCAGGCCCGCCGAAATCACCCAATGCCGCACCTTAGACGGACCGTGGCTTTCAAAACTAGCGGTTGCGCTGCTACCCAGCATTGACAGCGGCGCTGGACGGGACGGGTCGCCGTTGCCATAGCATAACGATGATCGCTGTCGCCACGATCTGGACAGATGCGAAAACGATCATGGCCGACAGCAGGCCGAGCCTATCCGCCAGTGCGCCGCTGGCAATCACGGGCAGCGAGAAGCCGAAATAGGCATAGACGAAGAGACCCGCCGTCGCCCGCGCCCGATCATCCGGCGCATGTAACGAGACCTCTGCCAGAGCGGCGAGATAGGTAAAGCCATAGCTGGCCGCACTGGTGATGCAGGTGCCGATCAGAACAAATGCCAGAACCTTCAGCCAGACACCGGCCAGAAGAACGAGAAAGCCGAGCGGGATCAGGACAAACCCGAGGGCGAGCGCCCGTTCGTTGGTCATGCGGCGGGCAATCGGCTGGCACAGAAAGCCCACGAAGATCGCAAGAAAGATGACAAGGCCCGTCCAGCCGCCAAGGTCGTTCGCGGCGAGTTCCAGCGGAACAACCGCAATGGTCATACCTGTCGTGGACCAGGCCAGCGCCATCGCGGCCCCGAAAACCCAAACGCCAGCCGGGAACACCGGAAGGCGCAGAACCGATACCGACTTGGGCGTGTCGACCCGCGGCAATGCAAGGACAAGGACCGCAAGCACCGGTGCTGCCACAAACAGCGCAATATAGCTCGCAGGCAGCAAACTTGGCCCCTGCACACCAAGGCTGATACCGGTCGCCAGAGCGCCACCACCAAAGCCGAGAGATGTTGCGGAGGTGACAATCAGAGCGGCGCTCCTTGCGCGCTCCGCGCCGCGAATTTCCGTCATATAGGCGGTTCCGGCAGTCGTCGCGAGACCTGTCCCGATCCCGAGCAGGAAGCGCGCGATGACCAGGCTTGTCCAGCTTGGCACCTGCACCAGCAGCGCGGTTGCGACGACTCCGAAGATCAGCGCCAGTGTAATCGGAACCCGGCGACCGATCCGATCCGATAGCCCGCCCACCAGCAGCAGCGTCGGCATGAGACCTCCGACATAGGCCGCGAACGCGACCGTCACTGCCGTCGCCCCAACATCGCTTTCGGCGGCATAGACATCATAGAGCGGAGCCTGAAGGTTCACGGCGAATGTCACCGTGAACAAGCCAAAGGCAAGAAGCGAAATCGGGATGAGTTTGGACATGGGGTGGACCTTGAAGGTTGACTTCAGATCGGAATGCCATGAGCCTCTAAATATGACAATTTTTCTATTGTACTAATTACATTGAAGAGATGAGGAAATCCAGATACATACGCTTGGCCGACATGCTCTCGGCAGTGATCCGGCAGGGCAAGCTTGCCCCGGGCACCAAACTCCCGACACATCGGGCGTTTGCGGAGCAGTTCAACGTCGCCCTCGCCACGGCGACGCGCGCCTACGGGGAGCTTGAACGTCGCGGGCTGATTGTCGGCGAGGCTGGTCGCGGCACCTATGTGCGCGACCTTGACCTGCCGACGACGCTTGGTGTTCGACAGACCGTCAGCGATGGTCTCGTCGACCTCGTCTTCAACATGCCGGGTGACGCAGCCGATGCAGATATGCTGCGTGCTGGCCTTCGGCGGCTTGCGACCACGGGTGATCTTGAGGCGATGCTGCGCTACCAGCCCCATGGCGGACGCACCCACGAACGCCGGATCATCGCCGAAAATCTCACATCAACGCTTGGTCCCATTGATCCCGAATGCCTGTTGGTCACCTCCGGTGGCCAGCATGGATTGGCCATCATCGCCCTTGGGCTATTTCAACGCGGTGACGCCATCGCTACCGACACGCTGACCTACCCCGGCTTCAAATCCATCGCGACATTGCAGGGGGTTGACCTTATCCCGGTTGACGGGCGGGACGGCGTGATGAGCCCGGATGATCTGGACAGACAGTGCCGCGACCGAAAGATCCGGGCAATCTATCTGATGCCCACCGTCCATAATCCCCTGGGCGCAGTCATGGACGAACCAACGCGCCACCGTCTGATCGGCGTCGCGCGCAAACATGATCTTCTGGTGATCGAGGACGCTGCATACGCCTTTCTGGAGCCGGACCCGCCGCCGAGCCTCATCTCGCTTGCGCCGGAGCGTACCGTTCATGTGGGCGGCTTCTCCAAGAGCCTCGCCACGGGGCTACGCCTGGGATACGTGATCGCCCCTGCAAACCATTGCGACAGACTGCTTGAAGCGATCCGGGCGACAACATGGAACACCCCGGCGCTCATTTCCGGTCTGGTCACGGGCTGGGTGGAAGATGGCACGCTGGTGGCTTCGGAGGAAAACCGCAGACGGGATGGCGCTGAGCGCCAGCAGCTCTGCCGGACCGCGTTGGGTGGCGCGCGCATCCTGTCGCACCCGAATGCAGGTTTTGCCTGGCTGCCGTTGGAAAAGGGTGGCCGCGCCGAGCCTATCGTCACACGTCTGAAAGAACACGGCATCTCGGCATCGGGAGCAGACCCCTTTGCGACAACCGTTGCTGTGCCACAGGCATTGCGGCTCGCTTTCGGTGGCATTTCAAAGAGTGAGTTGAGGGAGGTTTTCCAGACCGTCCGAAAAGCCGTCGAGGAAACTTCGATAGCCTAGGGAAGCTCCGGCACCGGCTGTCGAGCGAATACCGCGAACTGACGTTTGCCGCCGGTTCATCTTAGGTGCCGCTTGCTGACGGCACATCCGGCAAAGGGGGGAATGAGCATTGGCAGCCGTGTCATGCCAAACGTCCAACACTCCGCACCCATCCGAAAGGCAGGGCTTCAGACACGGGCGGCCTCATCGGCCAGAAACGCCCCCTGACACCAGACACGTATGGCGAATGGACAGTTGCAACCGCAAACCGTGCGAAAGCAGGCACCTTGATGTGGTGCCTGCTTCGATTGCTGTACTGGTCCCCTAGGCAAACAGGATGTCATCTGATCCCAAAATGGTGATCGTCACAGTTTCCGTGTCCAGACCGCCATCGCCGTCATCGACCGTGTAGGCAAAGCTGTCTGTGGCCGTCTCCCCGCTGTTCAAATGCTCGAACATACCGTCTGCGGAATAGGTGAACGTGCCGTCGCCGTTGTTGATGACATCGCCAAGGGTGCCGCTGTCGTCAATCGTGAACACAAAGGTATCGCTGTCAGGATCGGTGACATTTGCTGCAACCGTGACCGAGGGGCTGGGGCCATTCAGGGTTGAGCTGAACTGAACCCCGTCCACGCGCAGATCATCGGTCCGCGCATACTCATAGTTAAGCGGGCCGACCGAAATCTGGGCATCCACCGTGACACCGCCTCCAAGATCCAAGCCTGCGATGTCCAGCTCGATGCTGTCGATGTTCTGATTGGTGTCGGCAAACAAGATCCACTGAGGGTTCGACAGGTCGACATCGCCGTTGCCCCCGTTGATGACCCAATCGGTCGAGGCGATTGTCTGTCCCGTCCCATCCACGAACACCTCGCCCGCGAATGCCCAGCCGGTGCTATTGGGGTTGGGCTGGACGATCACCCCGTTGCCCTCGCTGAGATACTGCGCGGCGATCTGATCAAAGGTGAAATTCGCGCCCCCGTCGCGCTGGATAGACGCCGCCGTGCCCGTGTCGAAATCGTAGACATAGAAACGCCCGGCATTGGGGATCGTTTGGGCCCCGACGCTGTCGGAACTGGCGACCTGCGGATCTTCGTCGACAGTGCCTGTCACCGCTTGTGCCACCGGAGCGTCATTTGTGCCGTTCACTGTGAACGACAGGGTTTGCGTGTCAGAGCCGCCGTTGCCGTCCTGCACGGTTACATCATACTCAATCATCAGCGTCTCGCCCGCGGCCAGATAGGCCGCATCCACCGCGCCTATGTCAAAAGCCCAGTCCACAGAGCCGGACGCTTGCGCTGCGGTGCTGTTCACGCTGAGCTCGATCAGGGCCAGCGCCTGCGCCGAGGTCAGCCCGCCTGCATCGCCAACAAAGCGCACCGCATCAATCTCTGCCGTGTGCTCATCCGTGACATCGACATCGTTGAATTCAATCGTGCCCTGACGGGTGATCTCCATATCGTAGTCAAGGCCGACAAAGTAATTGGTCTCGTTGTCACCATCACTCGCCAGAAACAGCTTGAGACCCAAAGACGGATCAATCGCGTTGGTTTGATCGGGTGTTGAGGACGCCGGGTCAAAGCCATCAAACGTGCCAATCAGCGCACCCGAACTGCTGAACACCGAGATGACATCGCTGAGACCGTCGAGGACGATTTCGAGGCTAAAGGTATTCTGCTGCCCGCCGCTCAGATTGAGTAGGTTCAGCTCAATCGCACCATCCTGTAGCGAGTCTCCCGGCTGCGAGTCCGTCTTGAGCTCGCCGTTATACAGGCGTCCCGCCCTGCTGTTGACAGAGAAATACGACATCTGGCCGACACCATCGGTGAGACCAAAAAAGACGTCCTGATCGCCGCCTGTCCGTGCGACTTCACCCTGAACAGTCACGACGACCTTGTCGTTCGCCTCCAGCGCGCCTTGCTCGACAATATCAAAAACGGTGTGTGGCGCACGCCTGTCTTCGGTGTTGATATTCACCCGCATCGCATCCTGACCGCCGACCGTCTGGATCGAAGCCGTGCCGCTTGTGGGATCAAAGGCCTCGATGAAATCTTGCGCGTCAAAGCTGCCGGTTGTGGTAAAGCCCGCGCCGATCTCTTCCACCAGATCAGAGTTTGCGACATTGATGATCGGCGCGTCGTTCTGGCCGGTGACGGTGATCGTCACGGTTTCGGTCGCAGTGCCGCCATTGCCATCATCCACAGTGTAGGTGAAGCTGTCGGTTGCTGTCTCTCCAACCGCGAGGCTGTCAAACGCGCCGCTGGGGTCATAGCCAAACGTGCCATCGCCGTTGTCGGTGACCGCGCCAAGCGTGCCTGTGGTGTCGACGCTGAACGTGTGGCTGTCAGCGGCATCGACATCTGTGAAGTCCGCCGCAATGGTGATGGCAGGACCGTCTTCGTCGGCAGTATCGGTTACCGCCATGGCAACCGGCGCGTCGTTCTGGCCGGTGACGGTGATCGTCACGGTTTCGGTCGCAGTGCCGCCATTGCCATCATCCACAGTGTAGGTGAAGCTGTCGGTTGCTGTTTCTCCAACCGCGAGGCTGTCAAACGCGCCGCTGGGGTCATAGCCAAACGTGCCATCGCCGTTGTCGGTGACCGTTCCCAGCGTAGCACTCGTGTCGATGCTGAATGTGTGGGTGTCGGTGGCATCCACGTCCAAGTAATCAGCCGAAACGGTGACGGCCGGGCCGTCTTCGTCAACGGTCGCAGACACGGCCATGGCTACAGGGCCGTCGTTTTGTCCTTCGATCACGATATCATAGGTGACAGTTGTGATATTGCCTTCGTCATCCGATATCACCAGCGTCACGGTTTCGGTTGTGCTCTCGCCCGCGCCGAGACTGTCGTAGGCGGTCCCGGGATCAAAGGACAGGCTTGCACCGCCGCCGACCCCGATTTGGCTGGTCTGGCTGGCTCCACTGTCCTGCGCCGTCAATGTCCCGCCGCCGGTAACACTTGCCGATACCAGTTCCACCGATGTCCCATCCAGATCGTAGTAGTCCACCTGGAACTGCAGCGCGTCACCTTCCGACGTGCTCAAACCCTCATCGCGCAGGATCACCAGAGGCGCGTTGTCGCCCGCCAGATCAAATGTGAAATCGTCGAATTGCAGCACTTCAAAACTGTGCAGAAAATCGCAGCCGTCCTCGCCCTGGACATAGGTCCAGGGTCCACGGCCAAAACCTGAAACCTGATAGTCCAGCACAGAACCGGAAAAAACCGCAGTGTCCCGTCCCTTGCCACCAAACATGACATCGTTGCCGCCGCCGCCTTCCACGGTGTCGTCACCTCGTCCGGTATAGATACGGTCACGGTACTCGGAGCCGGTGACATCATCGTTTCCCCGGCGCGTCCAGATGAATTGTCCACGGGATGCGTCCGACGCATCTACTTCCATATCAGTATTTCTCAGATAACCACGACCGCGATATCCCATGGTGATACTCCGTTATTGTCATTGGACAGCTTTCGGGCCCCATCCCCTAGCCTTCCTGCGACCTCTGATCCGAGACCAGAAACACGCAAAAACAAGCTAATTTTTAATAAGTTAAGGATGGGAGCGACAATCACCCGAACGGGTGATTTTTATGGGCGAAACAGAAAGTTATTCCATTGGAAACAGTAATGCGTTCAAGATAACCCAAATGAGTTGGGGGAGATAATGAGAACCACCAATCGGGTTATGAGCGGCTGGCAGCTTTTCTGTTTCAGCGTTCTCAGCGCACCATTGGCCATGGTCAGCTTCGCAATCGTGAGCTTTGCGCCAACCTTTTACGCAATAGACATGGGGTTGGGGCTGGCGGTTGTAGGGGCCGTGTTTATGTTTGGTCGCTTGTTTGACGTGTTCACGGACCCATTGATTGGAGCGCTGAGCGATCGGACCTTCGGCGCACGCGGCCCCCGAGTACCGTGGATGCTGTTTTCTTTCCCCGGGGTTTTGCTGTTTGCCTGGTTGCTGCTCTCGCCCCCGGATGGGGTTGGTCCGGTGTATCTGTTCTGTGTGATCTCCGGCTATTTGCTTTTTGTGACCGCTTTTGATGTGCCTTACTCCAGCATTGGTTTGGAGATTTCTCCCAATGTGCACGAGCGCTCGGTGCTGGCTGGCACCAAGGCTGTGTTTCAAATCCTGGGCGCCCTGGCCGCGTCACTGGCGCCCGTGATCATTGGGGCGCAGATGGGTCTGTCGCTGCGCACATTGGCGCTGGCCTTTCTCATAACGATGCCTGTCGCGATGGCGTTTTTTCTGATCTGGGCGCCGCGACAGCAAAGCCGGGAGGCCCGGACCCGTTTAAGCCTGTGGACTGCGTGGCGTAACTGCTTGCAGGAGCGCGCGTTTCGCAGGCTGATGATTGCGTTCTTTGCCGTGCAGGCAGCCAACGCGATGACGGTCGGCCTATTGGTGCTGTTTGTCAGCCATGTTCTGAATGCACCTGCGGTGGTGGGTCAGATGTTCTTGCTGCTGCTGGTGGGCACGGCAGTCTTTGTGCCACTGTGGATCTGGCTTTCCAGCATGATCGGCAAGCGCCGAACTTGGACAGTCGCGATCACGATTTGCGCCGGTGTCTTGTCGGGCTGCTACATGGTTGGCGCCGGCGACATCCTATTGATGCAGGTGATCTGTGTCGGCCTGGGGGCCTGCATGACCTGTGATGCGGTGATGCCAACGTCGATGCTTGCAGATATCGTCGCTCGGGATGAAGCCGACAGCGGCTACCCAAGAGCTGCCAGCTATTTGGCCCTGAAAAACGCGGCTTCCAAGATGGCCTTTGTTGCGCCAATGGGGATCGCTTTTCCGATCCTGGGTTTGGCCGGTTTCGACAAATCCGGCGTAAATGGCCCGGAGACCTTTGGCATCCTGCTATTCTTCTTTGCCGGGCTTCCCGCTGTGCTGCGGCTGGCGGTTGCAGGATATCTCTGGCGCCGGGCAGGTGATGTGACGGTCACAACCACCCCAGCATGAGCCAGGCCCTTGTTCCACCGACCCCGGTCGAAATACGGGCAGAAGAAGCCCGTATGTTGCGAGAGCGGGCCAGAGGTTCCGCCCGCTTCGCCTTTACTCTGATTGCCTTGATCGCCGTCAGCCTCGCCTCCGTGCGTCTCTACCGCGAGGCGGTCCTATGGGCGGGCCTTGCTTCGATTATGGTGGTGATCACGGTTCTCTACGCGCGCGCCTGGCCTCAGGCAGAGGAGACCCCGGAACAGGTTGATCGGTACCTGATGGGCCACATCGCGATCTCAGCCTTTACCGGCCTGGTTTGGGGCATTTGCGCGATCCAGTTGGCCAGCCCGACATCTGAACTCCAGACTTTTATGGCGGGGCTGTTTCTGACATCAATCACCGCCGGTGGGGTCATGGCAGGAACCGTGTACCGGCCTGGCTACCTCGCCATTGCCATATGCTCACTCCTGCCGTTCGGCCTGTTTCTCTTGATCACAACAGATGGCGTGATCCGTATCTATGGCGGGTTCATCCTGTTCTATTTCAGCTTCTGTTTCGCCACCAATTTAACGGCCAGTCAAAAGACAAGGGATGCGCTCGCAGCCCAATTGGTCAGTCGGCAGGCTGAAAAGGCTTTGGAGCAATTTGCCGAAGCCGCCAGGCACCAACACGCGGCCAAACGTTCCCTGAAGGCAATTCAGCACGATATGACCCAGCCTCTATTGGCCCTGCGCAACTTCCTGGCCGAGATGGATCGCCAGGCCACTTCGCCGGAACAGGCGGTCTTGGTGCGCCAAATCCGATTTGCATTGATCAGTCAGGAGGCGCTGGTCGAGGAGCTTTCGAATGTGGAGCAACCCGCATCAAGACTGACGCATACCGAAATCGACGTGGCAGATCTGCTGTCTCGGCTGGACGAGGAGTATCGCCCGCAATTTGCCGCAATAGGCTGTGATTTCGTAGTAAAAAATGATCTGGGGATCATCGAGAGTGACCGCGCCAAGCTGGAGCGCATCCTGCGAAATTTCCTGAGCAACGCAGTAAAATACGGGGCCTCCGGCGGGTATGTGCAGCTGTCGGTTTTCGTGACCGGCGACGAGAGCTGGTGGCAGGTCACGGATCGGGGCAGAGGCATGACACAGGACCAGATTCAGGCGGTGCGCCAACGCGAAAACCTGCCCGCAACCCGCAATGGCCAGGGGTTGGGACTGGGCATCGTACGGGAACTTGCCCAAGAGCTGGGCGGCACATTTGAGATCAAGTCCAGCACAACCACAGGCACGCAGGTGTCGCTGCGACTGTCACACCGGCCTGTCGAGGTCGCGCGCGATCAGGCCTTTGTCCTGGTTATTGGGCAGGATACCCTTCCGAACATGGGCGCATGGGCGGATCTGGTCTCGTCCTGGTACTGGAAATTTGCCCATGCGGACACCTGCCAAGGAGCGGCAGACGCGATCACGCTGCTGGGACAAGTCCCCGATCTGATTGTATTGGATCCCGTCGCCGGGCAATCGTTTTCCGAAAGCGAAATCAGTGACCTACAGCAATTCGCGCCGACGACCTATCTCTTGCGTGCCCCGGTCGGCGATGGGCACGGTCAAGACATGAACGGGATCGAATTGCCGGACCGGGAAGTCAACCTGCGGCGGGCGCTGGAAAGCCGCCTTCAGAACAGCGCCAATTCGCGCGCCCTTTGAACCGCTGCGGCGCGGTTGCCCACAGAGAGTTCCCTGAAGATCGTTTTGGCATGAGTTTTGACAGTGTTCTCGCTGATTGAAAGGGCGCGGGCGATGCTCTTGTTGGTGTAGCCTTCCGCCATCATCGACAATATGCGCTGCTGTTGCGGCCCGAGTTTCGGGCGAACGATCGTGTCCATTCCATCAGATTGGAACATCGTACGACGGGCGCCATTCTCAATAGATTTGGCCGGTAGCGGCCCCTCATCGACGGCAGCAAGGATCGCGTCCAGCAAAACCTGCTCTTCACACGATTTGTGGACAAAGCGAAACGCTCCGACCATCTGGGCATTGGTCCGTGTTTTCGCATCTTCCGACGCCGACAGAACGATCACCTGAACGCCAATATTGCGCGCGCGCAACGCGCCGATCAGCGCGATCCCGTTGAACGGCTTCATCGCCAGATCAGTGATGACCACATCCCAGGTTCGACCGCTGTCTATCTCTGCCAAAAAATCGGTGGCCGTCGTGAAACTCGTCACGTCCAGGTCCAAAGCGCTGCTCTCGAACACGTAGGAGAGCCCCTGCAAGAAAATCGCATGATCATCAATTATGGCGAGGCGGATCGAAGCAGTTTCCACTCATTATCCCCCTTTCAGTCATCTGTTTTTGGACCAATTTCTATTGAAAATCTTATTTGATGCAGAGAGCAATTCCATTGTTACGGAGTGCCGCATTTTTCTTCAGCAAGTGACCTTTTTAGAAGTTGAAGGACAACTCTCACCCTCGATCAGCGTTTTGCCCCACAATGAGCGGCTGCCTTATTTGCCAAAAACAACTCCAATCGTTGCGCATGTGCAGCCTGGTCAGCCAGGCTCCCCTGTCCCTGCCTGCATCGGGCCGGAACCCGCCCCGGCCCGCTCATCCCTCAGTTTCACCAAGCCTGCAATCTCGACCATCTCGTAGCTGCCACCGATCCGCCACTGGACCCCCGGCCCCGGCTTCCCTATATAAACAGTCAGGAAACGAACCGAGGCCCGAATGACCAACGCATCCGAACCGCTGGAAGGCACACCGCTGATCGCCCCCTCCTCTGTCAGCCACGAGCTGTACGAGCCTGTGGTGGACGCTTGCCGGTCCGTCTATGACCCCGAGATCCCGGTCAATATCTACGAGCTGGGCCTGATCTACACGATCGACATCTCTGCCGAGAATGACGTGAAGATCATCATGACCCTGACCGCCCCCGGCTGTCCCGTGGCTGGCGAGATGCCGGGCTGGATCGTGGATGCCGTCTCGCCGGTGCCCGGCGTCAAGAGCGTCGATGTCGAACTCACCTGGGAGCCGCCCTGGGGCATGGACATGATGTCCGATGAGGCCCGCCTCGAACTGGGCTTCATGTGAGCCCACGCAGGAACGATCTGGCCTGATCCCGCGCTCGCCCATCGTTGCGTCCGCACCGACCATCCGCAACGCGGCAGCGCTTCTGGCCTGCCGCGTTTGTCATATCCGCCGCGAGGCTGCACTCCCTGCCGCCATTGCCGACCGCCCCGACGCCCGACCCGACGCCCCGTGGCCGTCCCGTGGCGCGATCATAACGCAGGATAAATGCGCCTCCCCCTGCCCGCCCCCTTGCCCCGAGGGCGCATCCCCCCGTAATATCGGCCTTATTATTGGCGGCACCTCAGCCGCAGCCGCCCGATCCTCCGCGACAGCTGCCCCGGCAGCGCGCAACACCACCCGCGGGCGCGCGCACCCAATTTGGAGTTCCATATTTTGCCCCGCATCTTCGCCTGCCCGACGTCGCTGATCGCACTTGCCCTTGCCGCACCGCTCCTGACCGGCCCTGCCCTGACCAGCCCCGCCCTTGCCGACACCGCGCCCGAGGCGATGAGCCTCAGCTACGGCCCGCGCCCCGCGTATCTGGTCGCAGCCCTGCCCGAAGGCCCGCTGAAAACGAAGCTGCAATCCTGCGCCGCGCAGACCCCGCATGCCACCGAGTTCTCCATCGCACACCGCGGCGCGCCACTGATGTTTCCCGAACACACGGTTGAGGGCAACCGCGCCGCCGCCTCCATGGGCGCCGGGATCCTGGAATGCGACGTGACCTTTACCAAAGACCTGGAACTGGTCTGCCGCCATTCGCAGAACGATCTGCACACCACCACCGATATCCTCACCAGCCCCCTCGCCGAGCGCTGCACCCAGCCCTTTACCCCGGCCAGTGCCGAAACCCCCGCCACCGCCGAATGCCGCACCAGCGATCTGACGCTGGAAGAGCTGATGACCCTGCAGCCAAAGATGGACAGCAGCGACGCCACCGCCACCAGCGCCAAGGCCTTTCAGGGCGGTCTGGCCCCCTGGCGCAGCAATCTGCATCAGGGCGAGGCAACACTGCTCAGCCATGCCGACAGCATCGCCCTGTTCCGCGAGCTGGGCGCCCGTTTCACGCCCGAACTTAAGGCGCCCGCCGTCGCCATGCCCTTCAACGGGATGACACAGGAAGCCTATGCGCAGAAACTGATCGACGCCTATGTCGCCGCCGGCATCCCTGCGGCGGATGTCTGGGTGCAGAGCTTTGACCTCAGCGATATCAAATACTGGCTCACCCATACGCCGGAGTTCGGCCGTCAGGCGGTCTATCTCGACGACCGCTTTGCCCGCCATGACGCCGATGAGGGGCAGATTGATCCGATGGATCCCGCAACCTTCCGACCCTCGATGCAGGAGCTGAAGCAGATGGGCCTCAATTACATCGCCCCACCGATCTGGATGCTGCTGACGCTTGATGGCGACCGGATCGTGCCCTCCGCCTATGCACGGGCCGCGCAGGAGGCCGATCTGAACATCATCACCTGGACGCTGGAACGCTCCGGTCCGCTGACCAGCGGCGGCGGATGGTATTTCCAGTCGATCTCGGATGCGGTGACCTCGGATGCGGCCGTCTACCAGGTCCTTGATGTGCTGGCTCAGGATGTGGGTGTTGTCGGCGTATTCTCCGACTGGCCCGCAACAGTCACCTATTATGCCAATTGCATGGGGCTTTGACCCCTCCCCCCTTGAGCCTGCGCCATCGCCCCCCTAAATTGGAGGTAACGCTCGATAGTGGAGACAGAGATGTTCGGCATTCCCGGCAAACAAGCGGTGACCATCACCGACAAGGCAGCGGCCCAGATCGCCAAGCTGATGGACAAGGGCGGCCATTCCGGCCTGCGCATCGGCGTGAAAAAGGGCGGCTGCGCCGGCATGGAATATACGATGGAATATGTCGACACCCCCGATCCCAACGATGAGGTGGTCGAACAGGATGGCGCCCGTGTGCTGATTGCACCGATGGCGCAGATGTTCCTGTTCGGCACCGAAATCGACTATGAGGTCTCGCTGCTGGAGGCCGGGTTCAAATTCAACAACCCCAATGTCTCCGAGGCCTGCGGCTGCGGGGAATCAATCAGCTTCAAGGATATGCCCGCAGGCTGACCTGCCAGCCCCGATGGACTGGGGCAGATGCAAATCACAACCCAGACGTGCAGCCTGAAAAAATAGACGCCCCATTGCCGTTTTTCGCAGCCTTGGCGCGCAACTTCGGTATTGTTCAACATGTGCAGGCCACAGGCTCCATGCGAACAGGCGAATTGTTCCCCAATCCGAACAATGCTAGGACAGGCCAAGCAGCAAGCTGTCCCCCATCAGGGGCATGAAGGCAGCACCGATTTTGAGGGAGATACGCAGATGCGTCGCAAGATGGTCGCAGGCAACTGGAAAATGAACGGCACCGCAAGTGCGCTGACCGAGCTGGGCAATCTGGCCTATAGCTGCAAGTCGGCCAAAGCCGAAGTGGTGATTTGCCCCCCGGCAACGCTGCTCTACCGGGCAGCCAATGTCTGCGTCGACAGCAAGGTCGACATCGGCGCCCAGGATTGCCATAGCGCGACCTACGGTGCCCATACCGGCGACCTCAGCGCCGAAATGCTGCATGACGCCGGGGCGAGCGCGGTGATTCTCGGCCATTCCGAACGGCGTGCCAATCACGGCGAGACCGATGACATGGTCCGCGCCAAGGCCAGGACCGCCATTGCAGCGGGACTCACCGCCATCATCTGCGTCGGCGAAACGCAGGACCAGCGCGAGGCCGGCAAGACGCTGGAGGTGGTTCGCGCCCAGCTGGCAGGCTCGCTGCCGGACGACACCAGCGGCACGAGTGTGGTGGTCGCCTATGAACCGGTCTGGGCTATTGGCACCGGCAAAGTGCCCACGGTCGAACAGATCGCAGAGGTGCACAACGACCTGCGCGCAAGCCTCGTCAAACGCTTCGGCGGTGAAACCGCCAATGCCATCCGACTGCTCTACGGCGGCTCGGTAAAATCCAGCAATGCCAAGGAGATCTTCGCGGTGGCCCATGTCGACGGCGCGCTGGTCGGCGGCGCCAGCCTGAAGGCTGCGGATTTCGCCCCCATTGTCGCGGCTCTCGACGCCAGCGACTGAACGCGCCTGACGGCGCGGCCTCCGGCGGGAGTATTTGGGGAAAGATGACATCGCCCCGTGCCCGCTTTTCACCTTTCGCAAAATACTCTGGGGTGAATGCGCGCCAGCGCAGAGGGGCAAAGCCCCTGACATAACGCCAGACAGAAAAAGGCCCGGGACACTCTCCCGGGCCTTTTCATATGCGGGGGGATGCGCCGCAGCGCTACTTTGTTATGATCTCCGGCCCCATCACCGCATTGGGCAGCACCGTCGATATCCACGGGATATAGGTGATCATGATCAGGAACACGAAGAGCACCGCCAGGAACGGCAGCGCCGCCCGCACCACCGCCATCATCGGCATCCCCGCAACCCCGGAGGTCACAAAGAGGTTCAGACCAACCGGCGGGGTGATCATGCCGATCTCCATGTTGACCACCATGATGATGCCCAGATGAATGGGGTCGATCCCCAGTTCAATCGCTATCGGGAACACCAGCGGCGCCACAATCACCAACAGCCCCGACGGCTCCATGAACTGACCACCGATCAGCAGGATCACATTGACCACGATCAGGAACATCACCGGACCAAAGCCGGCCGACAGCATCGCGGTGGCAATCTGCTGCGGCACCTGCTCATCGGTCAGCACATGTTTGAGGATCAGCGCATTGGCAATCACAAACAACAGCGTCACCGTCAGCTTGCCTGCCTCAAACAGGGCATGGCGCGTATCGGCGTGAAAGAAGGACGGGATGAAATAGACCACGGTCTGCCCCAGCATCTTGGGCAGCATGGTCACAAACTGCCCCAGATCCTTCGGTTTTGGCGCCGTTTTCAGCGGCCCCATGTCGCGGTAGACAAAGGTCGCGACAAAGAAGGCATAGACCGACGCCACAGCCGCTGCCTCTGTCGGGGTGAAAATCCCGCCATAGATGCCGCCCAGGATTATCCCGATCAGCAGCAGACCAACCGAGGCATTGGCCGCCGAGGCTGCAACTTCCCCCCAGCCCAGCCATTCGCCCTTGGGCAGGTTCTTCACCTTGGCCATCACATAGATGGTCACCATCAGCATGAACCCGGCCATCAGGCCCGGAATGACGCCCGCCAGGAACATCCGCCCCACCGAGACCTCAACCGCCGCCGCATAAACCACCATCACAATCGACGGCGGGATCAGGATGCCCAGCGTGCCCGCGTTACAGATGACACCAGCCGCGAACTCCTTGCTGTAGCCGACCTGACGCATCCCGGCGATCACAATGGATCCGATGGCCACCACGGTGGCCGGTGACGACCCGGACAGGGCCGCAAACAGCATACAGGCAAAGACGCCGGCAATCGCCAGACCACCCGGCAGATGACCGACACAGGCGATCGAGAACCGGATGATCCGCCGCGCCACGCCGCCGGTGGTCATGAAGCTTGACGCGAGGATGAAGAAGGGGATCGCCAGCAGCGTGAAATGCCCCTCGAAGGCTTCAAAAAGCGTGCCCGCAACCGACGCCAGCGAGCTGTCGGAATAGATCAGCAGGAACAGCGTCGAGCTGAGGCCAAGCGCCACCGCGATCGGAACCCCGATCAGCAATAGGCCGATGACCATGGAAAACAATAGGACGACATCCATCAGTCGTGCTCCCCGCGCTGCGCCTGAACCTCGGCAATTTCATCTTCGACCTCATGGCTGGCCACCAGACGATCGACATCGCCGCGCAGGATCTGCACCGCCGCTTGACCAAAGCGCAGCAACATCAGCAGCATCGACAGCGGCAGCACCACATAGGGCACCACTTTGGGCAGTTTCTCGTAAGAGTCGCCGTAGTTGATCAGCTCTTCGAGAAATCCGAACACCGCCACCATCGGCACATCCTGCACCTCGTAGAAGCTCTGGCTGCGCGCTGACATGTCAAAACCGGTGGGAAACCAGCGCCCGGAGGTGGGCGGCAGATCGGCAAACACCGCCCAGTAGTCATAGGCGCCCTTCAGCAGCAGCAGCGAAAACACCAGGCAGCAGCCGACCGAGATCAGCCCGATCACCCGGCGCGCCGGCGCCGACACCATGTTGAGGATCGCATCAACCCCCAGATGGGCATGGACCTTCACCGCATAGGATGCGCCCAAGAGCACCAGCCAGGCAAACAGGAACACCGTCAGCTCCAGCGCCCAGAGAATATTGGAATTGAACACAAATCGTGCCACCACATTGGCAAATGTGATCAGGGTCATCAGCCCCAGCAGCAGCGCAATCAGTGTCTCTTCGAGTGTATTGATAAGCCCGGTCGGGCCAGGTTTTGCCCCCGCCATATCGCTCTCCCTCGATGTTTGGATAATGGGATACCGGCGCGGATGGCGCACCGTGCAAATTGGGGCGGCGCGTCAGTCGCGCCAGCCCCGGATCTTCAGCCTGTGGCCTTTACATGCCTGCGTTGATCGACTGTGCCGCGTCGATCATGTCCTGACCAACGTCGCCTGCGAATTTCTCCCAGACCGGCTTCATCGCCTCGACCCAGGCCGCGCGCTGCTCGGGCGTCAGCTCACGCACCACGCCACCGGCATCAATGATCGCCTGACGCGCTTCGGCGTTCACCTTGGTGGATTCGGAGTTCCGCGTTGCCGTGACCTCGCCAAGGATGGTCAGGAACTGCTCACGGACAGCAGGCTCCAGGCTGTCGAGCCAGTCAACAGAAGTCACCACCAGATAGTCCAGCGCGCCGTGGTTGGTCTCGGTCACACCGTCCTGCACCTCAAAGAACTTCTTGCCGTAGATGTTGGACCAGGTGTTCTCTTGCCCGTCCACAACACCCTGCTGCAGCGCGCCGTAAACTTCGGAGAAGGCCATTTTCTGCGGGCTGCCACCGATCGCTTCCATCTGCGCCACCAGCACGTCCGAAGACTGCACGCGGAATTTCAGCCCATTGGCATCCGACGGCGCGATCAGCGGCTTGTTGGCCGACATCTGCTTCATGCCATTGTGCCAATAGGCCAGCCCCTGCAGACCGCGGCGCTGCATCGAATCCAGCATCGCCTGACCATTGTCAGAGGCCTGGAAAGCATCAACCGCGTCGATGTTCTTGAACATGAACGGCAGGTCGAACAGGCGGAACTGCTTGGTGAATTTCTCGAATTTCGACAGGCTTGGCGCGGCCAGCTGCACGTCGCCCTGCAGCATCGCTTCCAGCACCTTGTTGTCATTGTAAAGCGTGGAGTTCGGATAGACCTCCAGACACATGGTGCCGTTCATCTCTTCGTTGATGCGCTTTTCCAGCAGCGAGGCGGCAATCCCCTTGGGGTGCTTGTCGGTATTGGTCACATGGCTGAACTTGACGACGATTTCGCCTTCCTCACAGGCCGCCATGGCGGCACCGGCACTCATGGTCAGCGCCACGGCGGTGGCAGCAGCAGTTACAAATTTCATGTCTTTCCTCCCAGAATATCTCCTTGGCCTTTGCAACAGCAAAGACCCCGACGGCAGCATCACGGCGCTGGCCGCTCCGCTCAAGCCTTTGTTACAGCGTCACGAGACTGGAAATTTATGAATTTATAACAAATGCTTACCGAACCAATCTCAGGTCACCTCTCAGCGACACCACCATGGTTGTGCGAATTCCCGCACAGGGAGGCGGCCCTGCTGTGCGGATTTCCGCACATTCTGCGCGTGCGAGAGACGCGGCCCGGGATGCGGTCTTGGGAATCAGCGCCCGTCATCTTTCCATAAATACTCAAATCCGACGCCCGCACCGGGCAGAGCCAGCGGCGCCGGGGCGTTGCACAGGCGCCGTGCGCCCTGCCCGCGTTTGATTAACCCGCAGCTGTCACATTGGGCCGGTCGCGACATCCGGGCCGTCTGACACACGGTCCACCGATCCGGGGCATCTGGCACATGCCCCGGCAGGAGACCGGCCCGCGCCCCGCAGCATGCAGGGTGCAGGCGTCCAGACAGCCATGGTTGACGGACATGGGCCCCGGCTGACACCCGCGCCCATCCCCCTCCGCCCATGCGCCCTTAGGGGCCATCCGGCGGCGCCGCCATTCACTGCCCTCGCCGCCCGATCAGGCGTGGCGAGAAACAGCGAAAGACACAGCAGACCGCGCTCAGCGGCGATAGTCCTCAGGCCGGATGCCATAGCGCGCCAGCTTGTCATAAAACGTCTTGCGCGGCAGCTTCAGGGCTTTGGCCGCGGCAGAGGCATGGCCGTTCTGCCGGCCCAGCGCTGCTATGAGCAAGGACCGCTCCACCTGCGCCAGCTGCTCGGCCAGCCCCAGTTCCGCCGATTGCGCCGCCTCCTCCGGCATGCCGAGGACAAAACGCATGGCCGCCGACATCAGCGATCGCGCATTGCCCGGCCAATCCTGCGCCATCAGCGCCGCCAGATGGTCCGGTGGAATATCCGGTACGGCAATGCCCGCCTGCTCTGCCGCCTGCGCCACGTAATGGCTGAACAGCACCGGGATATCCTCGGGCCGCTCCGACAGCGCCGGAATGCGCACCCGCATCACGTCCAGCCGATAGAACAGATCCGCCAGAAATCCGCCACGCGTCACCTCCTCGGCCAGATCCGCGACAGTCCCAACCAGAACCCGCGCCTCCACTCGCTGTTCCAGCGCCTCCAGCATGGCATATTGCGTCTCTTTCGGCAGGGCGGCGATTTCATCCAGGTAAAGCGATCCGCCCGCCGCCTCGCGGCACAGATCCGCAAACCCATCAGGGGTCAGCCCCGCCGCCGGGCGTTTCACAAAGGCGCCCTGACCACGCGGCGACATCAGGTGAATGACCTCCGCCACCTTGGAGATCCCGCCACCCGGTGCACCGGTCACCAGCACTTCGGCCCCGGTGGCCGCCACCGCGCGGGCACGGGCGCGCAGCTCCGCCACCTGCGCCGAGGTGCCAAAGATCATCCGCGCCGCCGCATCGCCGCTTTCCAGCCGCGACTTCAGTGCGCGGTTCTCCCGCACCAATGCCCGCGTCTTCAGCGCCCGGCGCACCACCGTCATCAGATCCGCAGTGGCGCAGGGTTTTTCGAGGAAATCAAACGCCCCCTCCGCCATCGCCTGCACCGCCATCGGGATGTCACCTTCGCCGGTCAGCAGGATCACCGGCAGATCACTGTCCACCTCGCGCACATAGCGCAACAGGTGAAACCCGTCGCGTCCCGGCATCCGCATATCCGACAGGATCACCCCGTCAAAATCGGGCGTGATCAGATCCTTGGCCGCCACAAAGGATCCCACCGTGATCGCGTCACACTCCGCCAGCTCCAGCGTCTGGCCAAGCGCCGCCCGCACCGCCGCATCATCGTCCACCACCAAGACACGATTGGTCATGCCACCTCATCCTGTTGTTGCGGCTCGGCACCTGCCTGCGCACGCCAGCGGTCCAGCTCCACCGTGAATTCGGCGCCATCGCCGGTGTTGACGCCCCGGATATCGCCGCCAAAGCTCTGCACCAGCCCGTAAGAGATCGACAGACCCAGCCCCATGCCATCGGCGCTGCCAACCGCCTTGGTGGAATAAAATGGCTCAAAGATCTTCTCGGGTTCCTTCAGCCCCGGACCGATATCGCGCACCGTCACCGCCAGCCGCGCGGCAGCATCCCCGCCGCGGGTTTCAATCGCCATCCTGATCTCGCGGCGCTCCTGATCCAGCATCGCATCGGCGGCATTGTTGATCAGGTTCACAAACACCTGCGACAACCGCACCTCGCCGCCCCAGGCAAAGACCGGCTCCGCAGGCGGCTGCCAGACCAGCGCCACCCCATCCTGCCGCAGCCGCTGCTCCGTCAGCTCGGCGGCGGTATTGATCACCTGCACCAGATCGACCCGGCCCATCGGTTCGTTTTCGTTGCGGGCAAAGGCACGCAGGTTCTTGATGATCCGCGCCATCCGACCGGCCATCTGCGCAATCCGGCCCAGGTTCTCGCCCGCCCGTTCCGGCTTGCCGCGCGCTACAAAAGCCTCGCCGTTCTCGGCATATTGCTGGATCGCCATCAGCGGCTGGTTCAGCTCATGGCTGATCCCCGCCGACATCTGCCCCAGCGCCGACAGCTTGCCCGCCTGCACCAGCTCCTCCTGCGCGCGTTTCAGCGCCGCCTCCGCCTCCTGACGTTCCTGCACCTCGCGGGTCAGCCGCATATTGGTGGCCGACAGCGCCCGCGTGCGCGCCTCGACCCGGCTTTCCAGCGCCGCATTGGCCTCCGCCAGTGTGCGCCGCCGTTCCAGCGCCAGCGCCAGCATCGTGCCCAGCGCCAGCACGATCGCCGCCATCGCCGCCGCCTGCAATCCTGCCAGACGCTGCGCCGGGGCCACATCCACCAGGATCTCCCCCACCATGCCGATCTGCGGCAGGTTCACCGCCTGATGCAGCGCCCGCTCCGGCAGATAGGGCGACCAGCGCAGATCCCAGATCTCATGCGGCCCCTCGAGCCAGGACCGAAGCGCCACCTGTCGCCCATCGGGCGGCGACAACCCCGGCCCGTCGGTGCTGCGCTGCCAGAACAACAGCTCCCGCCGGTTGGCGATAAAAACTTCACCGCCCCGGTTGGTGAAAAACACTGCCGGCAGCGAGCCACGCCAGGTCTGCTCAACATCCTCGACATCAGCCACCACCACCAAGGCACCGCGCACCCGGCCATCGCCGTCGAAATCAGGGGCCGCATAGACATAGGCCCGCCGCCCATCCGGTTGCAGCACATCATATCCGGTGCCCAGCGCCCCCTGCATCGCACGGTGGAAGTAGCGGCTCTGGGTCACATCGCGCCCCATCACTCCCTCAGCAGCGACCACCACCCGCCCCGCCCGGTCGACAAAGAACACATCCAGCGCCGCCGTCTTGTCCGCCACCTCCCGCAGCAGCCCCTGCGCCGCCGCCCGTGCCTCGGCGCGGTCCAGCTGCTTCAGCGTCGGGTGATCGGCCATCAGCACGGCGAGCTCCTGATAGACCTGCAATTGCGTGGTCACCCGGTCCGAGGCCAGCGCCAGATCCGCTGCACTGCGTTCGGCAAGCGAATCAAGCGCTTGGCGATAGCCCAGCCGGTAGACACCCGTTGCCACAGCCGTCACCGCCCCCAGAAGAAGCGCCAGAATGATCCAGCGATGTGCGTGAAACTGCGTCATTGGCCGCACAGTAGCAAAGCCCCCCTTGCATTGACCAGCCGCCTTGGCAAAAGCTGCGCAGATGAAGACATTGACCCAATCCCCCACCGACCCCGATTTTGTCCAATCCCCCTACGGTTTTTACGCCGAGGCCCGCGCGAGCGGACATCTGCATTACTGGCAGGACTACAAAATGGTTGCGGCCTTCTCGCACCCGGCTGTTCATACCCTGCTGCGCGACCGCCGCTTTGGCCGCGAGATCCCCCCGGAGATGGCGCGCGAAAGCCCCGCCCATCTCGCCCCCTTCCTGCAGGTCGAGGCGCATTCGCTCCTGGATGCAGAGCCACCCCGCCACACCCGCCTGCGCCGCCTTGTCTTGCGCGCCTTCACCAGCCGCGAGATCAAGGCGCTGGCGCCCGGTCTCGAAACCCTCTGCCACGAGCTGATCGACGCCTTCCCTCAGGACGCGCCCTTTGACCTCCTGTCCACCTATTGCACCCAGGTCCCGGTGATCGCGATCTGCCGCCTGCTGGGCGTGCCCGAGGATATGGCGCCGCAGCTCCTGGACTGGTCGCACAAGATGGTCGCCATGTATCAGGCCTCCAAGACGGTCGAGACCGAACATGCCGCCGCGAAGGCCAGCCAGGAATTCATCGACTTCCTCACCGCCTATGTGGACGAACGCCGCAAGACCCCGGGCGAGGATCTGATCACCCGCCTCATCCAGGCCGAGGAAGACGGCGAAAGCCTCTCCACCGATGAGCTGATCGGCACCTGTATCCTGCTGCTGAACGCAGGCCATGAGGCCACGGTGCATTCGCTGGGCAATGGTGTGAAAACCATGCTGCAACAGGGCTGGGACACAAGCTGGCTTGCTCCCGACGGCATAGAAGGTCTGGTTGAGGAAATCCTGCGCTATGACCCGCCGCTGCATATGTTCACCCGCTACGCCTATGAGGAGGTCGAGATGTTCGGCCATAGCTTCCAGCGCGGCGATGAGGTGGCGCTGCTGCTGGCGGCGGCCAACCGCGACCCCGAAATGCTGGAGGATCCCGAGCGCTTCGATCCCACGCGCCCGGCGAAGGTGAACACCTCCTTTGGCGCAGGGCTGCATTTCTGCGTCGGCGCACCGCTGGCGCGGATGGAGATGCAGATCGCCCTGCCGATCCTGTTCGAGCGTTGCCCGGACCTGAAACTGGCCGCCGCGCCGGAGTATAACAACACCTACCATTTCCACGGGCTGACAGGCCTGATGGTTCAGGTCTGATCCCCAAACGTGGCGGGCCGGCGCGGCCTGCCACAACACCACCGCCCCCCTCAGGCTGGGCTTCGCGGCCGTCCAAAGATCAGCACCGCAGCAGCGACAACAGCCACAGCCGACGCACAGCGGATCACGGTCTGAAAATCATAGGCCTGCGCAATCAGCCCCACAGCCGGACCCGCCATCACCCCGCTCACCATCAGTGTATTCCAGTAGATCGCCGTCGCGCGGGCGGGTGTGTCAGGCGCAAAGGATTGCACATAGCTGATGCCAAGGCTGGCATAGAACCCGTAATACAGCCCCTCCAGCGCCGCCCCCGCCAGCATCTGCGGAAAGCTCTGCACCGCCGCCAGCAGCTGGATCGTCACAACCGCCAGCCCGGTGACCACCAGCAGCGCCCGCCACATGCCGATGCGCGCAATCACCCAAGGGGTGGAGAAGATCGCAATCACCTCGACAAAGGTCTTGATGCTAAAGGCAAACCCCGGCGCATAGCCGGGCAGCCCCACCTCTTCGACGTAAAAGATCGGCAAGGCGGAAAACGTCAGCGAATGCGCGCTCGACAGGCAGAACACAAAGCCGGCCGCCAGCCACAAACCCTGCGGCGCCACTGCGGTCTGGCCGGCGCTGTCCTGCGCGGGCGCACGGCCCGGCATCGCGGTGATGTCACGGGGCAGCGTAAACCACCACAAAGAGATCCAGACCATCGACACCGCAACAGCCATCACAAACACCGCCCGAAGACCAATCCCATCCGCAATCAGAAACGTGACAGCCGGGCCGATCATCCAGGCCGTTGAAGTCGTGGCCCGCATATGCGCATTGAACCGCACCCGCTCTACCTTGTGACGCTCGGCCAGACTGCCGCCGAGGCTGAACATGGTCGACACCGCGCTGGAACTGATCCCGAACCCTATAACACCCGCCGTCAGCACCACCCAGAGCGCGGGCAGCAGCGCCAGCGATCCCGCCGCAAACACAAACCCCGCCGCGGCCAGTCCGATCAAGGGAAACACCCGCGCGCCGGCATCGATGCGGCGGGCAAACTGCCGGTTGGCCACCAAGGTGAGGCTGATCGCCATCCCGGCATAAACGCTGATGATCCAGGGCTCATACCCCAACCCCCTGACCAGAAAATAGCTCATGAAGGGCACAATCATGGCGGTGCAGATCGTGCCGCAGAACAACAGCAGCAGAAACAGCAGGCGCGCCGTCACCGCACCCACAGGTGCCGCGGAGGATGGGGAAATGGCCATGATCAAGTCAACTCAACTGCAAATGCCTCACCATTGCCGGAGCGCCCCCGCTGCGCAAGCCCAGCGTCCAGACTGGCTGCCCCGCCGCCCCGTCATCTTTCCAGAAATACTCCGGGGGATGTGACCTGCGCCGCAGGCGTGGGACACGAAAAAGGGGGCAGCGCCCCCTTTCCTTTGCCACCATCTGACAACCGCGCTTATTCTTCTGCGATGGCTTCGAGCGGCAGCAGGGTGGTGGATTTGATCTCCTCCATCGACAGCAGGGCCGTGACATTATGCACCCGTACCTCGGAAATCAGCGCCTGATAGAAGTTGTCATAGGCACGGGCGTTCTTCACCCGCACCTTCAGGATATAGTCGATATCCCCGGCCAGCCGGTGCGCCTCCTGCACCTCCGGGCGATCCTGCAGCGCCTTCAGGAACTTCGCCTGCCACTCCGCCTCATGGGCCGAGGTGCGGATCAGCACAAAGAAACAGGCCTCAAACCCCAGCGCCTCGGCATCCAGCACCATGGTCTGCCGCCCGATGACGCCCGCCTCGCGCAGCTTGCGAATGCGATTCCACACCGGCGTCTTGGAACTGCCCACTCGGCGGGCGATTTCATCCAGCGACTGGCCCGCATCGCGTTGCAGCTCCGCCAGAATTTTCCGGTCCGTGCCGTCGATCCGCACTGTCATTCCTGTTTTCTCCTTGTTTGGGGATCAACCCGCCTGCATCTGCCGCCAGCTGGAACAATCTTCCTTATTTGCCGCGCCATATAGCGGATAAGGGGGAATATTTCCTATATTCAGGGGTAAGTCAAACAAACCAGACGAGGCCCCAGATGACCGGTCCAGACACCAGAACGCCCCCTGCGCCGCTGCCGAAGCCCGCGCAGGCCTGTGGCTCCGTCGCCGCGACGTCGCTGGTGGCTGGCGAGGTCGCCTTTGCCGGCTCCGGCCCCGGCGATCCTGACCTCCTGACGCTGAAGGTGGCGCGCGCGCTGTTGCAGGCGGATGTGATCCTCTTTGACCGTCTGGTCAGCGCCGAGATCATGGCCCTTGCAGGTCCGCAGGCCCAGCTGGAAGACGTCGGCAAGGAGGGGTTCGGCCCGCAGGTGAGCCAGGAAGAAATCTGCGCCCGCATGGTGGCCCATGCCCGCGCGGGCAAGAAGGTGCTGCGCCTGAAATCCGGCGATCCCACCGTCTATGGTCGTCTCGATGAGGAACTCACCGCCTGCGAGGCTGCCGGCGTCGCCTATCAGATCCTGCCGGGTATTACCGCCGCCTCCGCGGCCGTGGCCTCCATCGGCCAGAGCCTGACGCAGCGCGGGCGCAATGCCTCGGTGCGGTTTCTGACCGGCCACGACATGAAGGGCTTTGCCGATCACGACTGGGCCGCTCTCGCCCGTCCGGGTGAGGTTGCCGCCATCTACATGGGCAAGAAATCCGCGCGTTTCGTGCAGGGCCGCCTGATCATGCACGGTGCCGACCGCGCCACGCCGATGACCATTGTCGAAAATGCCTCGCGCGCCAATCAGCGGGTGATCGAAACCACGCTGGACCGCCTGCCCACCGATCTTGCCGCCGCCGAACTGACCGGCCCGGCGCTGACATTCCTCGGCCTTGCCCCGCGCGCCAGCGCCCAGGCCCTGACAGATTTGAAAATGGAGCTTGCCTGATGCCCCGCCCCTTTACCCCGAAAATCATCACCGCCAACGACCTGCTTGAGGGCGACGTGATCTATTTCACCGACACCAACGGCTGGAGCCGCGAGCTGAAAGAGGCCGAGCTGATCGAAGATGAGGCCGAAGCCCAGCTGCGCCTGCTCGAAGCGGAAAAAGACGCGCAGCATGTGGTGGGCATCTACCTGACCGATGCAAAAGCGGGGGCTGACGGCCCCGAACCCACCCATTTCCGTGAAGATTTCCGCCGCACCGGCCCATCCAACTATCGCCACGGCAAGCAGGAGGCCGCAGCAAATGTATAAGTACAACGATTTCGACACCGCGTTCCTCGCCGAACGCAACGCCCAGTTCCGCGCCCAGGTGGAGCGCCGCATTGACGGTTCTCTCACCGAGGATGAGTTCAAGCCGCTGCGCCTGATGAATGGTCTCTATCTGCAATTGCACGCCTATATGCTGCGGGTGGCGATCCCCTATGGCACGCTGAACTCTGACCAGATGCGCACCCTCGCGCTGCTGGCGGAGAAGTGGGACAAGGGCTATGGCCATTTCACCACCCGTCAGAACATCCAGTACAACTGGCCCAAGCTGCGCGATGTGCCCGATATGCTGGACGCGCTGGCCGAGGTTGGCCTGCACGCGATCCAGACCTCCGGCAATACCATCCGCAATGTGACCTCGGATCATTTCGCCGCCGCCGCCAAGGATGAGCTGACCGACCCCCGCCCCTATGCCGAGCTGATCCGCCAGTGGTCCACCGACCACCCGGAATTCCAGTTCCTGGGCCGCAAGTTCAAGATCGCCATCACCGGCAGCTCCAACGACCGCGCCGTGACCCGCGCGCATGACATCGGTCTGCGCATGGTCGAACGCGACGGCGTTGCCGGGTTTGAGGTGATCGTGGGCGGCGGCCTTGGCCGTACGCCGCTGATTGGCAAGGTGATCCGCGATTACCTGCCGCAGGCCGATCTGCTGCCCTATCTGGAATCCGTGCTGGCGGTCTACAACCTGCTGGGTCGGCGCGATAACAAATACAAGGCCCGCATCAAGATCACCGTGCTGGAAAACGGCATCGACACCATCCGCGAGATGGTGGAGGAGCGGTTTGAAGAGCGTCGCAAGACCTTTGACGGCACCGATCAAGTGCTGCTGGAGGAGATCAAGGCCCATTTCACCCCGCCCAAACTGCGCGGCGGCAATCTGGAGACCTATCTGGCCGCCTATGATGCCGATCCGGTGTTCCGCTCCTGGGCGGATACCAATCTGGCCGAGCACCGCGATGACAACCACGCCATCGTCACCATCTCGATCAAGGCGCATGGCCAGACCCCCGGTGACGCCACCGCCGCGCAGATGCGGGCAATGGCCGATCTGGCAGAGCGGTTCGGCTATAACGAGCTGCGCATCAGCCATGAGCAGAACGTGATCCTGCCGCATGTGCATAAATCGGACCTGCCGGCCCTGCACGCCGCGCTGAAGGACCACGGGCTGGCCACCGCCAATGTCGGGCTGATCTCCGATATCATCGCCTGCCCCGGCATGGATTACTGCGCGCTGGCCACTGCCCGGTCGATCCCGGTGGCGCAGGAGATTGCCACCCGGTTTGAAGAGCTGAAGCTGGAACATGAGGTGGGTCATCTCCAGATCAAGATTTCGGGCTGCATCAACGCCTGTGGTCACCACCATGTCGGCCACATCGGCATTCTAGGCCTCGACCGCGCCGGGGTGGAGAACTACCAGATCACCCTTGGTGGCGACGCGACAGAAACCGCCGCCATTGGCACCCGCACCGGCCCCGGTTTTGCCTATGATGAAATCGTGCCTGCGGTGGAACGGCTGATCACCGCCTATCTCTCTCTGCGCGACAGCGCCGAGGAAACCTTCCTCCAGACCTATCGTCGCGTCGGCATGGATCCGTTCAAGGCCGCGCTTTACCCCGAGGCCCAGAAAAAGGTTGCTTAGCACCATGGTCAATGCAGCGGCACTACCGACTGACACACACCAAGGCCCCAGCAGTGCGCATCAACTGGCACTGGCAACAAAGGTGGATGCGCTCAATGCGCGCTTTCGCCACCATTCTGCCACCGCGGTTATGGAAGGCGCGCTGAAGGATGCGGGCCATATCGCGCTGGTCTCCAGCTTTGGCGCGGAATCGGTCGTGCTGCTGCATATGGCGGCGGTGATCGACCCGATGACGCCGGTGGTCTTTGTCGATACCGAATTGTTGTTCACCGAAACGCTGGTCTACCAGCAGGAGGTGAGCGAGCGGCTGGGCCTGCGCAATGTGCAGGTGATCCGCGCCGCTGATATCGCCGAAAAAGACCCCTATGGCGCGCTGCGGTTCTCGGATACCGACGCCTGCTGCGCCCTGCGCAAGACGGCACCGCTGCAAAAGGCGCTGGCGGGGTTTGACGGCTGGATCACCGGGCGCAAGCGGTTCCAGGCAGGCACCCGTGCGGCGCTGGAGTTCTTCGAGGTGGAAGAGGCCGCCACCGGCCCCACCGGTCGGCTGAAGATCAACCCCCTCGCCCATTGGGCGCCGCAGGATGTGCGCGCCTATATGGATGAAAACAGATTGCCCCGTCACCCGCTGGTGGCCAAGGGCTACCCCTCAATCGGCTGCGCCCCCTGCACCTCGCCCGTCAAGGAAGGCGAAGATCCGCGGGCCGGGCGCTGGCGCAACCAAGACAAGGAAGAATGCGGCATCCACGTGGTGGATGGCAAATTCATTCGCACAGGAGCCTGATAGATGAGCGTGATTGTGACCGATACGGGCTTTGGCCCTGACAGCTGGACAGCGGGCTTTGACAGCGACACCGCCATTGAGATGCAGCCTGATGCCGACCCTTCGGCGCTGTCCAACCAGCTGCCGGGGCTGGAGATGATCCGTATTCATTTCCCCAGCTTTGCCGATGGCCGGGGCTTTACCCTTGCCCGGCGCCTGCGGCTGGCCGGCTACACCGGCCGTCTGCGCGCCTATGGCCATGTGCTGGCCGATCAATATGCGATGGCGCGGCGCTCCGGGTTTGACGAGGTGGAGATCAGCGACGATCTGGCCACCCGCCAGCCCGAGGACCAGTGGCTCGACCGTGCCAACTGGCAGGCGCATGACTATCAGGCCCGCCTGCGCGGCACCGCCGCGCGCTGAGCCACCCCCCTTCCGCTTCATGGGACGACCCGCTGTCGGCCCGGCTCCCTTGCGCCCTGCGCGGAGCCGGTTTCGCAAAACAGGGGGTTTTCCTGACCTGTATCAAAGACTAATCAGAGGTGCCGGCTACTCCTCCGGCAGAGCAACCGATGAACGAGATGACCCCCGTGACTGAAGCTGTGACCGACATTGCCAACGATCCGAAACCGGCCAAAGCCGTACCGGCCCTGCCCGACGCCCAGACCGTGACCGAGGTCAAGCACTGGACGGATCGGCTGTTTTCCTTCCGGGTGACCCGGCCTGCCTCCCTGCGGTTCCGCTCGGGCGAGTTTGTGATGATCGGTCTGATGAACGATCCCGACCCCAAGACCGGTAAGGTCAAACCGCTGCTGCGCGCCTATTCCATCGCCTCGCCCAGCTGGGACGAGGAAATGGAATTCTACTCGATCAAGGTGCAGGACGGCCCGCTGACCTCGCGTTTGCAGCACATCAAGGTGGGCGATGAGATTATCCTGCGCCCCAAACCCGTCGGCACGCTGGTGCATGACGCGCTGGTCCCCGGCAAACGCATCTGGTTCTTTGCCACCGGCACCGGTTTTGCGCCCTTTGCCAGCCTGCTGCGCGAACCGGAAACCTATGAGAAATTCGATGAGGTGATCATCACCCACACCTGCCGCGAAGTCGGGGAGCTGACCTATGGCGCCGAGCTGATCGAAAGCCTGAAGACCGATGAGCTGCTCAATGAGGTGATTGGCGAAGGCTTCTGGAAGAAGATCAAATACTACCCGACCACCACCCGCGAGGAGAGCCCCAAGATGGGCCGGATCACCGATCTGATGCGCTCGGGCGAGGCCTTTGCCGATCTTGGCGTGCCGCCGCTGAACCCTGAAAGCGACCGCGCGATGATCTGTGGCAACCTGGCGTTCAACCTCGAACTGAAGGACCTGTTTGAAAACACCTATGGTCTGGAAGAAGGCGCCAATTCCAAGCCTGCGCATTTCGTGGTGGAAAAAGCCTTCCTCGACTGATCCGCAGCGACGGCACTGATGTAAAAAAGGCCCCCGCCAGAGTTTGGCGGGGGCCTTTGTCGTCTGGCACATCTGCCCGCGTTACTGCGGCAGCGCGTCCTTGATGCGTTTCAGCGTCGCTTCCAGCAGGGCCGGATTGTCACGCGCCTGACCCAGGGTGGTGACCAGCAGCGCCTTCTGTGTCGCCTCCATCGAGGAGTCCTCGATCATCGCGATCACCTTGTCATAGTCAAAGCCCGCAGGCGTCAGCAGCGCGTCTCTGGCGGCTTCGCCGTTCTCTTCAGCCGCAGCCGTGGCATCGGAGGCGGCGTCCGCCACGCTGTCGCCTGCCGCCTCGGCGGATTCTGCGGCATCATTGGCAACATCCTCTGCCGCCTGGCCTGCCGCAGCTGCCGTATCGGCAACTGCATCACCTGCCGCCGCTGCCTCGTCACCCGCCGCATCCACAGCAGCCGCAGTGCTGTCCTGCAACTGATTGGCAGTGTCGGTTACACCTTCGGCAATCTCGTTCACGGTTTCCTCGGTCGCCTCGGCAACCGCTGCGGCCGCATCGCTCACGGCCTTTGCCGCCGCATCGACGGAGCTGTCGACAGCGCCTTCGACCTCTTCGGCGGCGGTGGCCACATCATTCTCGATTTCGGCAGCGACCTCTGCGGCAGTCTCACCGGCAGGTTCTGCCTCCGGTGTCACCACAACGGTTTCAGTCGCAGGCGCGCCGGTTTCGGGATCGGTCCCCATGGAGGAGACGTAGAAATATCCGCCCAATGCGACGGCTCCCACACCCAGGCCAATGACGATCGGTTTCATGATGGATCTCCTTATCTCTCCATATGCCCCGCAGCATGGCAAGGCTTATGGCTTAGCACTTGGGGCTAGGCGCCTGAAACTACAAGGGGAATAAATGGCAGGCGCCGCCATCGGCCAAACACCGCCAGTCTGGCCCACCCCGGCCTGCCGACATCAGCGCAAGACAGAATTAACCCGTTGATGACGCTGTTCTGTGCAAACAAACCTTGAAAACAGCGGTATGCGCAGTCATACCCGCAATTGACTTGAATCGCAGGCCCGGGACCGTTACTTTCCGGGCACTTTTCCGAAGTGACAGAAGGATAGACGTCATAGCCCGCAGACCCCATAATGCGCCGCCGCAACGCGACACCGGCCCGCGCATCAACGAAAAAATCCGTGCTCCTGAGATTCGCCTGATCGGCGCTGAGGGGGAAAACGTTGGCGTGGTCCACCCCGCCAAGGCGATGCAGATGGCAGAAGAGGCCGGTCTCGATCTGGTCGAGATTTCGCCCAATGCCACCCCGCCCGTGTGCAAGATCATGGATTACGGCAAGTTCAAATATGAACAGCAGAAGCGGGAAAGCGAAGCACGCAAGAAGCAGAAGATCATCGAAGTCAAAGAGGTGAAGTTCCGTCCCAATACGGACACCCACGACTACGAAGTGAAGATGCGCAACGTGTACAAGTTCCTGGAAAACGGCGACAAGGTAAAGATCACCCTGCGCTTCCGTGGCCGCGAGATGGCCCACCAGAACCTGGGCCGCGACCTGCTGCTGCGTGTTGCAGAAGACATCAAGGAACTGGGCAAGGTCGAAAACATGCCCAAGATGGAAGGCCGTCAGATGATCATGATGATCGGCCCCCTGCCGCAGAAATAACCGCGATCACACGCGCGACCGTTCGAACCCCGCCCCAATCGGAGCGGGGTTTTTTCGTCGTCGCGGCAATGGCTTGCACCATTGGCACCGATGATATTTTTTCGCGCCACACGGCTTAGATGTATTTTATGGTCACGTTTTATTTACGCCCGCAGCTTACCTGATAGAGGACGTTCGGTCGCCGCCGACAATAAAATCACCGCCAAATATGGAGCCTCCCTTGAAGCCTCTCAGCGACGTCCAAAACAGTGCCTTCATGGCCATCGCGCCCTGCCGCGCCGCCTCTCTCGCGCTGGTGGTGCTGGCCAATGAAGACACCCAGCACGCGCCCGACACGATGAAAGACCTGCTGGACCAGTCGGTGAGCCGGATCAGAGCCGCCTATCAGATGCTGACCCAGGGCCTGGACAAGCTGCTGGCCGAAAGCGAATACGAACTGCCCGAGGATCTCTGCCTGCAACGGAAGAAATCCATCGACGCGCTGACCCCTTTTGCCGAGGTGCTGAACACGAAATCGGATGCCGAGGTGCTGAAGCGGGTACGCGACATGCCCTCCCTCACGGCGCAGGCGCTGTACAAGGTCGAACCGGAGGTCTCCGCCTTTCTGATCGACATGACCAAAGACATGTTCGACGCGCAGAAAGCCCGCGACAGCGCCCGGGATGACGGGATGCGCGAAGCCATCGAAAACGCCGAAACCGTCGGCCGTCATATTCAGCTGATTGCCTTCAACGCCTCGATCGAGGCCGCGCGCATCGGCGATCAGGGCAAGGGCTTTGCCGTCATCGCCTCGGAAATCCGCAACCTCTCTGGGCGCACCCAGACGCTGCTCGACACGATGTCCGGCTACCTGCGCGCCTGATGATCATCAGCCGCCGGCAGTCAGTACCGGCCCAGATAGCAACCAGATAGCAAACGGCCCCGGCAGATCGCCGGGGCCGTCTTGCCGTTTCGCGCTGATGGCTCAGGCCGCAGCCGCCACCGCCCGTTTGGTGATCACGCCGACCAGATGCGCGCGATAGGCCTTGCTGCCGTGCAGATCGCCGATCATGCCCTCTGCATCCACGCTCAGCCCCTCTATCGCAGCGGGCGCGAAATTCGCCGACAGCGCCGCCTCAGCCGCGCTCCAGCGGAACACGCCCTCCTCCGAGGCGCCGGTGACCGCCACCCGCACACCGTCAGGAAACCGCGCCACAAACACCCCCACAAGGGCAAAGCGCGAGGCAGGCTGGACGAATTTCTCGTAATGCGCCGCCTGCGGCACCGGCATGCGGATATTGGTGATGATCTCACCTTCCTCCAGCGCGGTGGTGAACAGCCCCTGAAAATAATCATCCGCCGCAATCTCGCGGGTGTTGGTCACAATCGTGGCGCCGCTGGCCAGGGCCGCCGCCGGATAACAGGCGGACGGGTCGTTATTGGCCAGCGAGCCACCGATGGTGCCACGGTTGCGCACCGCCGGATCGCCGATATGGCCCGCCAGCGCCGACAGCGCCGGATAGCTCTTGGCGGTTGCCGCCTCGACCTCGGCATGGGTGGTGGCGCCGCCGATGGCGATGGCATCGCCATCCGGGCAGACACCGCGCATCTCGGCAATCCCGCTCAGACTCACCAATGTGCTGGGCATCGCCAGCCGCTGCTTCAGCGTCGGAATCAGCGTCTGCCCGCCGCCCAGAGCCTGGGCATCCTCCGCACCCAGCGCCTTGACCGCATCGGCGATGGTTGCGGGTTTCTCGAATTCAAATTCATACATCTTCGCTTCCTTCCCAAAGAGCGCATGAGGCCCTTCTTCTGGCTAGAAATATCCCGGGGGTATGGGGGCAGCGCCCCCATGAGCCCTTAGCCGTTCATCGCCGCCCAGACCCGTGCAGGGCTCAGGGGCATGTCGATATGGGTGACATCCTTGCCTGCGGATTGCAGCGCATCCACCACCGCATTGACCACCGAGGGCGGGGTGCCGATGGCGCCGGCCTCGCCGCAGCCCTTCACACCCAGCGGATTGTGGGTACAGGGCGTCTGGCAGGAATGATCGACCTTGTAGAACGGCAGATCATCGGCCCGTGGCATGGCGTAATCCATGAAGGAGGCGGACAGCAGCTGCCCGTCGTCATCATAGACACAGGCCTCCAGCAGCGCCTGACCGATGCCCTGACCAATGCCGCCATGCACCTGACCATCGACGATCATCGGATTGACGATATTGCCAAAGTCATCCGCCGCGGCAAAGCTTTCGATGGTGACCTTGCCGGTGTCCGGATCGACCTCCACCTCGCAGGCATAGGCGCCCGAGGGATAGGTGAAATTCGCCGGATCATAGAACGCGGTTTCCTCCAGCCCAGGCTCGATATCCTCCAGCGGGTAGTTATGCGGCACATAGGCCGCAAGGGTCACATCGCCCCAGGCCAGCGACTTATCGGTGCCTGCGACGGTGAACTGGCCGTCCTTCAGTTCGATATCCGCGTCCGAGGCCTCAAGGATATGGGCGGCGATCTTCTTCGCCTTGGCGATGATCTTCTCGGTGGCACGGACCATCGCAGATCCCCCCACCGCCAGCGAGCGCGAGCCATAGGTGCCCATGCCCATCGGTGCCTTGTCGGTATCGCCATGTTCGATCTCGACCATATCCTCGGGGATGCCGATCATCTCGGCGATCACCTGGGGGAAAGACGTCTCATGCCCCTGCCCGTGGCTGTGGCTACCGGTCATGACAACGATGCCGCCGGTGGCATTGACCCGCACGGTCGCGCTCTCATAGAGGCCTGCACGGGCGCCAAGCTGCCCGACAAGGTTCGAGGGCGCGATGCCGCAGGCCTCGATATAGCAGTTCACCCCAAGGCCCCGCAGCTTGCCCTTGGCCTCGCTGGCGGCACGGCGCGCGGCAAAGCCGCTGAGATCGGCGATCTCTTCCAGCTTGTCCATCGTGGCGTGGTAATCGCCGGTGTCATATTCCACCGCAACCGGTGTGGCATAGGGGAATTCGGTGATGAAGTTCTGGCGGCGCAGCGCGATCGGATCAACCCCCAGCTCACGCGCCGCCTTATCAATGACGCGCTCCAGCTGATAGGTCGCCTCTGGCCGACCCGCCCCGCGATAGGCGTCAACGGCAACGGTATTGGTGAACACCGCCTTCACATTCACATAGATCAGCGGCGTCTTATAATTGCCAGCCATCAGCGTGCCATGCAGCCAGGTCGGGACCGAGGGGGCAAAGGTCGACAGATACGCGCCCATATTGGCGTAGGTCTCGGTGCGCAGCGCGGTGAAATTGTTGTCCGCGTCCAGCGCCAGTTCGATCTTGGTCACGTGATCGCGGCCATGGGCATCGGACATAAACGCCTCGGACCGGGACGAGGTCCATTTCACTGCCCGGTTCAGAGCCTTGGCAGCAAAGGTGCAGAAGGCCTCTTCCGCGTAGTGGAAGATCTTGGAACCAAAACCCCCGCCCACATCCGGGGCGACCACGCGCAGTTTATGCTCGGGGATGCCCAGCACAAAGGCGCCCATCAGGAGACGGATCACATGCGGGTTCTGCGAGGTGGTATAAAGCGTGCTGTCGCCGGTGGCGCGGTTGAAATCCCCGACCGCCACGCGTGGCTCCATCGGGTTCGCGACCAGACGGTTGTTGACCAGCTCCAGCGTGGTGACATGGGCGGCGTCCTTGATCGCCTGATCCACCGCCTCGCGGTTATCCTCAACAAATCCCCAGTCATAACAGAGGTTTGAGGTCAAATCATCATGCACCTTCGTGGCGCCATCCTTGACCGCTTCTTTCATGTTGATGACGGCGGGCAGCTCTTCGATGTCGACCACAATCGCCTCGGCGGCATCACGCGCCTGTTCCGGGGTCTCGGCCACAACGGCGGCGATGGGATCGCCGACATGGCGCACCTTGCCCTGGGCCAGCACCGGATGGGCCGGTTCCTGCATCACCTCGCCAAAGCGGTCGGTCACCTGCCAGCCGCAGGGCAGCCCGCCGACGCCTTCGAAGTCCGCGCCGGTGAAGATGCGCACAACGCCGGGCATGGCGGCTGCATCGGCGGTGTCGACCGAGGTCAGCCGACCATGGGCCACATCCGAGCGCAGGAAATGCACATAGGCCTGGCCGTTGAGATTAATGTCGTCCGTGTAATTGCCGGTTCCGGTCAGGAACCTGATGTCTTCGCGCCGTTTCGGGCTGGCGCCGATGCCGCTATCCTTTGGCATTGTCCAAATTTCCTCCCTGGACGGTCTGCGCAGAGGCAGACCTCTTGGTCATGCTGTGGTTCAGTCGTGGGTCCTTTTGCAGCTGCGGCGGGCGTTATTCGGCCGCCAGCGCAGAGATGTCCTGACCCGAGGCCGCCATGATCGCCTTCACGATATTGTGGTAGCCGGTGCAGCGGCACAGGTTGCCCTCAAGGTATTCGCGGATTTCCTGTTCGCTGGGTTTTGGATTGTCCTTCAACAGCGCGGCTGCGGACATCACCATGCCCGGCGTGCAGAAGCCGCATTGCAGCCCGTGGTGGTCCTGAAACGCCTGTTGAATGACGTTGAGCGTGCCATCGGGGGCAGCCTGCCCTTCGATGGTGGCGACATCTGCGCCCTCGGCTTCGGCCGCCAGCATGGTGCAGGATTTCACCGCTTTGCCATCCACATGCACGACACAGGCGCCGCATTGGCTGGTGTCGCAGCCGACATGGGTGCCGGTCAGCCCCAGATCTTCTCGCAGGAAACTGGACAGCAGCGTGCGCCCTTCGACCTCTCCGCTGGCAGTCCGACCGTTTACGGTCATTGTGACTTTCACCATCAACTCCTCCCTTGGCTCGCAAAAACTCGCTGGCCGAAGTTAAGCACGGGGAGCTTGCCGGCGCGAAGCCCTAATCGCATCGCCACGACTAAAGTCGCAGGTGCAGCCGCAGGTCGGGGTCAGAGATCGCTGCGCCTTGGGCGGGGACGTGTGGGGATTTCCTTCAAGAGGCCGCCGACGCCCATGGCGGCGATATCGGCGCTGCTGACCTCGATGCCGCAGACCAGCCGTTCCAGCACCCAATCCGCCCCATTGAGCGCAGGCGAGCGCGCACAGCCCGGCAGGCCCAGCACCGGCCGACCGGACAGCTGGCCGAGAAACAGCAGGTTGCCGGGATCCACCGGCATTCCAAAGCGCAGAACCTCTCCGCCCGCCCGGCGCAGCGCCGAGGGCGCCACATCCAGGGGATCCGAGGTGGCCGAGGCGGTGAGGATCAGGATCAGATCGCTGTCATCGCCAAGGCTCGCAAGCGCGGCGGCCAGCTCAGCCTCGCGGTGCGGCACCACCTGCCGGGGGGCCATCGCCATGTCGAACCGGTCGAGCCGTCCGATCATCGCGGCGCGCCCCTTGTCCGGGGGCGTCTGCGCGCAGGTGCGCGTCTCGATCAGGGTGGCGCGGCGCAGCTGTGGCGGGATCAGGCGGATCGCCCCGGCCACATCGCGGGTGGCGACCGTCAGCGCCTCATCCGGCACGGCGTAGGAGATGATCTTGGCGGTGGCGACCATGCCGCCGGGATCGGCGCGGTGGAAATCGGGCACCGTGGCCAGCGTGATCATCGGATCGACCGCATTCAGCGCGTTGATCCGTTCGGCATCGACCCGGATCAGACCGGGGCCAAGCGCATGAAGGTTGACCCGCCCTGCCCCGGCACCGGAGATGCGCAGCCCCAATGCGGCAGGATCCGGCAACAGCGCCTCGGCCAGCCGCTCTGCGGCGCGGTCTTCGTGGATATCCCCCGGTTCCAGCTGCGCCACAGTCAGCGCGCGGTGGCCGGCGGCGGCAAGGTCAGCCAGATCCTGCGCTGCCAGTCTGGTGCCCTTGGCAATGCGGTGCTCCGCCCCCTGCAGCGAATGGGCCAGATAGCATCCCGACGCCTCATTGAGGGGCACCTCGCCAAAGATCATGGGCGCCGCCCCCGCAGAACCGCCGTCATCTCGGCGATGATCGACACGGCGATTTCCGCCGGGCCTGCGGCACCGATATCAAGCCCGATGGGACCGTGGATACGGGCGAGCGTCGCCTCGTCAAAACCAGCCTCCTGCATCCGTGCAATCCGTTTGGCATGGGTGCGCGTCGAGCCGAGCGCGCCGATGTAGAAACAGTCCGAGCGCAGGGCGGCCTCCAGCGCGGGATCGTCAATTTTCGGATCATGAGTAAGCAGCACCACCGCGCTGCGCCCATCCAGACCAAGCTCGGCGATCGCCTCGTCGGGCCAGTCCTCGATCAGCCGTTCATTGGGGAACCGGGCCGCCGAGGCAAAGGCCGCGCGCGGGTCGAGGATGACCGGATCGTAGCCGGCAATCCGCGCCATCGGCACCAGCGCCTGGGTGATATGCACCGCCCCCACCGCGATCAGGCGCAGGGGCGGGTTGTGAACGGCGACAAAGGTCTTGCCGTCCTCTTCGACGCCGGAGCGGTCCATGCGTTTGCGCTCGGCGTGGGCGTCGGTCTCCAGCCGCCCGGCACCGCTGTCGAGATCAACCACATAGGCCAGGGCGCGGCGGGCCGCGCGGGCAGCGACCAGTTCGGCCAGCGTCGCCTCTGACAGGGAGCCGCCCACCGGTTCGACCAGAATGCGGATGGTGCCGCCACAGGCCAGCCCGACCGCAAAGGCATCACCGTCGCTGACGCCGAATTCCAGAAGCTGATGCCGCCCCGAGGCGATCGCCTCCTGCGCGGCCAAGATCACCGCGCCTTCGACGCAGCCCCCCGAAACGGACCCTTCGATCCGGCCATCGCTGGCAACCGCCAGCTGCGCGCCGGCGCGGCGCGGCGCGGATCCCCAGGTTTCGACCACCGTCGCCAGCGCCGCCCCGCCGCCGGTTGCCCGGCCCGCGCGATACCACGCCAGGGCGGTTTCGGGGATGGCATCAAAACGCTCGATACTGGACGCGATGCTGGGCGCGATACTGGACATGGGCATCTGGAACCTCGGGGTTGCGGCGATTGCCGTATGTGGTCCATGGCAGGTGACATTCCGGCCGCAGACGGGACGCGCCGAGTCTAACGCCGCCGCCCCGCAAGCGGGATCAAAAACACGCGCGCAGCCCTGCGACTTTGGTCGCAGGATCAACACCCGTGCCGCTGTCGGATCTTACTTCAGTTTGGAGAGCTTGTCCTGCAACTCGGCCAGCTGCCGCTTGATATCGTCCAGCCCGTCGCCGTCTTCGCCACTGTCACTGTCGCCGGATGATTTCGCAGCGCCGGGCCAGTTGCCGGAGAACCCGCCGGTCATCGCCTTCAGAAACGCCTGCTGCTGCGCCTTCATCGCCTCGAACCCCGGCATCTGCGCAATCGGGTTCATGGCGTTCATATTCTCGACCATCTTGCTCTGGTTTTCGCGCAGCATCTCAAAGGAGCTTTGCAGGAACTGCGGCATCACCCCGCCACCGGGCACCATGTAGCTGCGCACCAGATCGTTCAGCACATTGACCGGCAGAATGTTCTCACCCCGGCTTTCGTGTTCGGCGATGATCTGCAGGAGATACTGGCGGGTCAGGTCGTCCCCGGTCTTGAGGTCAACGATCTGCACCTCACGCCCCTCGCGGATGAAACCGGCGATATCCTCCAGCGTGACATAGTCGCTGGTCTCCGTATTGTAGAGCCGTCGGCTGGCATATCGTTTGATCAACAAGGGTTTATCCTGATCCGACATGTCATTTCTCCCCAGACATGATGCATTGCAGCAAAGCCTATGCGAGCGCAGAACAAAAGGGAAGCGTTACGCCGGAACGCGCAACAAATGATCCTCGGATCCAATATCAGCGGGCTGGCCATCGCGGGCGGCCCCAGGCGGTCTGTGGCCCAATGAAAAAGGGGCAGGTCCGGTGACCTGCCCCCTTCGGTGCAAAGAGATTTCATTGGGAGGAGTGCAAAACCCCTTTGCGGATGCGCTCAGCGCTTACTTTGCTGCGGCTTTTTTCGCAGCGGAGGTCACGTCGTTGGTGGCCTTCTTAACGGCGGCGGACGCTTCTTCGGACATGTCCTTGCCAGCCGACATCAGCAGCTCAACGGTGTCCATCTGAACTTTTTTCGCAACTTCGGCGAAGGCGGCCATGTTCTCGGCGGCAACTTCAGCGGAGGCGGAGGCGAAATCGGTTGCTGCCTTGGCATAGTCAGCAGGCTCGGCCTGTGCCTTGGAGACGTCGCTCAGCTTGGTCAGGGTTTCCTTGGCCCAGCTGTTGGAAATCTCGGCGGATTTCTCGGCAGCCTGCAGGGCAACCTGGGACAGTTTTTCGTTCAGGGCTGCGGTCGATTTGAACGCATCTTCCATCGCGGTTGTGTCAACCGGGAATGCACCCATCATGTCTTTCATCATCGCGGTAAAATCTTGGGTCTTAGCCATTGTACTGGTTCCTCTTGGTTACGCGGCCAGAACGTTCTGCCGCCTTCGCATGACCTCAATATCGTTTCTGCATCGCAGCATTTCAAGGTTTTTCTTGCTGCGATGCAGAATAATTTGCGAATGCCCGGAAAATCAGGGCTTTGCGGACCGCTTTGCCTTTACCCGGACGTAGTCGCCGGGGGCCGGTGTCAGCGGGGGATGCTGCGAATCGCCCGGTTCGCGGGCCTCGACCTGCTTGCCGGAGCGCTTCTTCAGCCAGCTTTCCCAGCGTGGCCACCAGGAGCCTTCGTGAAAGCTCGCCGCCTCCTTCCAGGTCTCGGCGTCACCTTTCATATCGGGATTGGTGTAATGGCCGTATTTGTTGCGGGTCGGCGGGTTGACGATGCCCGCGATATGGCCCGACTGCGCCACAACGAAGCTCTTGGAGCGCGAGCCCATCTGCTGAACACCGCGGTAGCAGTCTTTCCAGCGGGCAATATGGTCGGTCTCGCAGGTGATTGCCATCACCGGCACGGTGACGTCGCGCACGTGCAGGGTATGGCCCATCAGCTCGAACCCGTCGCGCACGAACTCATTGCGCTGACACAGGCCACGCAGATATTGCATCGCCATCCGCCCCGGCAGGTTCGCGCCGTCACCATTCCAGTACAGAAGGTCAAAGGCCGGCGGCGTCTCCCCCATCATGTAGCTGCGGATCGCAGGCCCGTAGACCAGATCGTTGGAACGCAGGAAGGAGAAGGTCCGCGCCATGATATACGAGCGCAGCAGGCCGTTGTTGGTGATCTCCTCCTCGATCCCTTCGATGAAATCATTTTGCAGGAAGGGCGTGAACTCCCCCTGATCGGAGAAATCCGTCAGCGCGGTAAAGAAGGTCGCCGATTTGATCGAGGTATCGCCGCGCTGTTTCAGCAACGAGAGCGTCAGGCACAGCGTGGTGCCCGCGATACAGTAGCCAACGGCATTGATCTGTTTCACCTTGCAGATCGACTTGGCGGTTTCGATCGCGGTCAGATAGCCCTTCTCGATATAATCCTCCAGACCGAGGTCCGCCTGATCCTCGCCGGGGTTGACCCAGGACACCACAAACAGCGTATAGCCCTGTTCGGTCACCCATTTGATCAGGCTGTTCTGCGCCTTGAGGTCGAGGATGTAGAATTTGTTGATCCACGGCGGAAACAGCACGATGGGGGTTTCATGCACGGTTTCGGTGGTCGGCCGGTACTGGATCAGCTCCATCATCTCGTTGCGAAATACAACCTCACCGGGTGTGGTGGCAATATTGCGACCGATCTCAAAGGCGGTCTCATCCGCCAGCCGCACCACCAGTTCGCCGTCGTTGGCCTCCAGATCGGCAACCAGATTCTCCAGCCCCTTGATCAGTGACTGACCTTCGGTCTCCACCGCTTTTTCCAGCGCATCGGGGTTGGTTGCCAGAAAATTGGTGGGGGCCATCATCTGCACGATCTGATCGGCGAAATAGCCAAGGCGGCGTTTGTCGACATCTTCCAGATCATCGACCTCGGCGACGGCGTTGCGAATTGCCTCGGCATTGGTGAGATATTGTTTCTTGATGTAGTGAAAATAGGGGTTGGACTGCCACATCGGATTGGCAAAGCGGCGGTCATCGGGCGCGCCCTCATCGGCGTCCTCGGGGCTGTCGCCCTCCATGGATTTGGCCAGAAGCGCCTGGGCTTCGGCGAAATTCACCACCGCCTGCCCCCAGTAAGACACCTGTTTTTCCAACAGCTTGGCGGGGTTTTTGGCCATTTCGGCCCAATAGGCGGTTGCTGCGCGTGCAAAAAGCTCTTGATTCGGACCGTCCAGAGAAGGGGGGTGAGATTTTTTCTGAGCCAGAACATCCATCAGGCGTTTTGAAAGTTGCTCAACCTGCTCCATATTTTTTTTAATTCGTTCAATATGTTCCGGCGAGACTGCCGGATCCGTACTGTCGCTTGTTGTCATCTTAACAAATCCCCCGTAATCTTTCTGCTATGCAGAATACTGTCCGCCCATCATACGACAAAGCCATGAAACGTCCGATGGGTTGTGACACAACCGCACGTGGATTCAGATCGGATCCAAGCGGCCAACGCAATGGAGATATAACATGCGTTACATGATGTCGTACGATCTGATGGAAACAATGCGTAACACCAATCAGTGGTTGGGGGCCACCGCCCTGTCGATGGCATCGAACCCGGCGCTGGCCGCAATCCCCAATCCTGCCATTGCCTGGATGGCCGCCTGGGGCGAGGTGACGGAGCGCAGTTTTCAGCGCATGGTGACCAAACCGGATTGGGGCATCTATACCCAGACCTGCGCCGATGGCCGCGATCACGTGGTGGAAATCGACACGGTGGTCGAGCGCCCGTTTGGCGATCTGATCCATTTCCGCGTCGCAGGCCGCGCCGAGCAGCCGCGCAAGGTTCTGCTGGTCGCGCCGATGTCGGGCCATTACGCCACCCTGCTGCGCTCCACCGTCAAAAGCCTGATCGAGAATTGCGAAGTCTATGTCACCGACTGGCATAATGCCCGCGATATTCCGGTTTCAGCGGGCAAGTTCGACATTGAGGATTACACGCTATATCTGGTTGATTTCATGCGTGAAATGGGCCCCGATACCCATGTAATCGCGGTCTGCCAGCCGGCCCCGCTGACGCTGGCCGCCACCGCCTATCTGGCAGAGCAGGATCCGGGCGCGCAGCCGTCGTCGCTCACCCTGATTGGCGGGCCGGTGGATCCCGATGCAACCCCAACGGATGTGACCGATTTTGGCCGCCGGGTCACCATGGGCCAGCTGGAAGAGACGATGATCCAGCGTGTCGGCTTCAAATACAAGGGCGTCGGCCGCAAGGTCTATCCGGGCCTGTTGCAGCTCAGCTCCTTTATGTCGATGAACGGCGAGCGCCATTCCAAGGCTTTCATGGATCAGATCCAGCGGGTCAGCCGGGGGGAAGCATCGGATCATGATGCCCACAACCGGTTCTATGACGAATATCTTGCCGTGATGGACATGACGGCGGAGTTCTACCTGTCGACGGTGGAGCGGGTGTTCAAGGGCGGCGAGATTGCCGGCAACAACTTTGTTGTCGGCGGTCACAAGGTCGATATGGGCAAGATCTCCGATGTGGCGGTCATGACCGTCGAAGGCGCCAATGATGATATCTCGGCCCCCGGACAATGTATCGCGGCGCTGGATCTCTGCACCGGCCTGCCGGAGGTAAAGAAGGCCAGCCATGTGGAGCCGGGTGCAGGACATTATGGCATCTTTGCCGGCCGCAGCTGGCGCGATAATATCCGCCCGCTGGTGATCGAATTCATGAACGCCAATGCCCGCACGCCGAAGAAAGCCGCAGCAAAACGCACCAAGGCGACCGCCTGACCGGCGAGGCTGAGGCCAGACCAAATAAGACGGGCGCCCAGCCCTGACCAAAGCCCATTTCAGCCCAAGGACCATTTCAGCAATGGCCGATCCCCTGAGTTTCGCCTGTGACTGCGGCCAGATCCGTGGCGCGCTGTCGCCAGAGGCCCGCAAGGCCGGCACCCGCGTTGTCTGTTTCTGCGCCGATTGCCGCGCCAATGAGCTGTACCACAACCAGCCGGACCCCGCCCCGGGACCGGTTGATCTGTTTCAGGTCAATCCCGATGGGGTGACCTTTCATCAGGGGCAGGATCTGCTGCGGGTGATGCGGCTCAGCCCGAAGGGGCTGCTGCGCTGGTATGCGGGCTGCTGCGGCACCCCGATGGCCAATACGCTGGCCAAACCCACCCTGCCCTTTGCCGGGATGCGGTCGGACCGGTTTGCCGACCCATCCGCGCTTGGCAAGGTGCGCGCCCGCGCCTTTGTTCCGAAGGCAGGCAAACAGCCCCGCACCGAAGGCGCGGCACGGATGGTCATCTCGCTGCTCAGCCGGATGATATCGGCGCGCCTCTCCGGCCGCTGGAAAGAGACGCCATTCTTCGACATCGACAGCGGTGCGCCAATCAGCGAACCGGAGGTGATCAGCAAGGAGGCGCGCGCGGAACTGCTGCGCAGGTAGCGCCGTGCCGTCTTTGCGGCCGACCGGGCCGCGATCCGCACAAGCTTTGCAGGTTAACCGATTGGATCTGATGGCTTTAGTGGGTTGGTGAGTGTCAGGGGCGGCAACGGTTTTGACGGCGATGCCGCCGCAGGTTCCGCCGGTGGCGTCGATATCCGCTGCGGCTGGGTTGTGGCGGCAGCGCTCTGACGGTCTGCGGGCAGATCCGCCGGGCAGCCCAGCTGCCGGTCCTCCTCCGCCAGCCATTCCGCAATCGCCCCGGTCACCTGATCCGGCTGTTCCAGCGTCGGCAGATGTCCGGCCTCCTCCACCACATGAAGGCGCGCATTGGGCATCAGCGCGGCCATGAATTCATGGCGTTTCAGCGGCGTCAGCCGGTCCTGCGCCCCACAGAGGATCAGGGAGGGTCCTTTGAAACGACGCAGTGCCGCCTGCTGATCGGTGCGCCGCTGCAAGGCCCGCGCCTGCGCCACGAACAGCTCCGGCCCCAGCGCAAGGGCCTGCTCATAGATCGAGTTCAGAATATCCAGCCGCTGCGGCGACGGGGCCAAGCACTCCACCGGCAGACAGCTGCGCAGCACATCCGCCAGACGACCGCTGCGGGCCGCGATGATCAGCGGCTCCCATTCGGCGGCCTGGGCAGGCGTGTCGGGCAAGGGGCTGGTGGAGATCAGGCAGAGCCGGCTCACACGCTGCGGCGCGCGGCGCAGGATTTCCATTGCAACAATGCCGCCCATCGACAGCCCGGCCAGTGAAAACCGCGCCGGCAGCCGGGCCAGCAGATGATCGGCGATCAGCTCGATCCGGTCGCCGCCGAGCAGCGGCGCAATCATCGTCGGCACCACCCCGGACAGTGCCCGCAGCTGCGGCAGGAACGCCTCGGCATTGCCCATCAGACCGGGCAGCATCACCAGCGGGGCGCCAGCGGCGCGCTCTGCCGGGGCCTGCGAAGGGCGGCTCATGTTCTGCGGTGCGTCGCCTGACCGGTCTGTCACCTGTGCTTATCCCTCGGTTTGGGCGCCATAGCCGTTCCAGCGGAACGCGCCGTCATCGGACAGCGGCGAGAACGGGTTATGCGCGATTTCCCAGATATGGCCGTCCGGGGCGCGGAAATAGCCGATGGTGCCGCCCCAGAACACCTCTCCTGCCGGGCGCAGCACCGTGGCGCCTGCCGCCTCCGCCCGGGCCATCAGCGCAGCGACATCTGCCGCAGTGCGGGTGTTATGGCTCAGCGTCATCGCGCCGGTGCCCAGCTCATCCAGCGGCAGGCCAATATCCTCGGCCAGCGACGCCAGCGGGTAAAGCCCCAGCGTCTGCGACATCAGATCAAAGGCAATGACCCCATCGGGGCTGTCAGCGCGCTGCCAGCCAAGCGCCTCATAAAAGGCCGCCGCCCGCTCCATATCCGGCACGCCCAGTGTGATCAGGCTGATACGTTGCTCCATCGGATCCTCTCCTGCCCTTCTCCTGCCTCTGTCCTGCTGCTGTCGGGTTGCCCCCTTTCGGGCCGCCCTGCGCTATGTGGCAGATCATCCCGGACACTCTGCCATAGCCTGCGTCAGCTGTCGCGTGGTGGATGCAGGTCACTACATCAGAACCTGCGCGCCCGCCCGCCACTCAACCTAACCGATATCTGGCGCGCCAGATAGCCCCAGCACCTCCGCCACGGCGGTTTCGATCAGCGCCAGACAGGCCGGGTCGGAGAACCGATGGTCGGCGTCCTTCACCAGATGCAGGCGCATATCGGCGCAGGTGGCATGATCCAGCAGCCGCAGCGCGGTCTCGGTGCTGACGGCGGTGTCGGCGGTGCCCTGCAGGCAGCGCACCGGCATCGCCAGCACCAGCGGATCGCGCAGCACCAGATGGTTGCGCCCGTCCTCGATCATCCGTTTGGTGATGACATAAGGCTCCATATAGTCGCTCGGCAGCTCAACCTGCCCGCGCGCCTCCAGCTCCGCCTTCTGGGGATCGGTGAAATTGGCCCAATAGCCATCCTCGGTGAAATCCGGCGCGGCGGCGATGGTGACCAGCCCGGCCACCCGCTCGGGCATCGCCCGCGCCAGGAGCAGCGCCTGCCAGCCCCCCATGGAGGAGCCAACCGGCAGGATCGCCCCTGTGGTCAATGCCTTTACCGCCGCCAGCGTATCCTGATGCCAGTCACCGATGCAGCCCTCTTCAAAACGGCCGGAGCTTTCACCGTGGCCGGAATAGTCAAACCGCAGAAACCCGAGGCCCCGCGCCCGGGCCCAGGCCTCCAGATGCACCGCCTTGGTGCCCTCCATATCGGATTTCAGCCCCCCCAGAAACACCAGCGTCGGCGTATCCTTGGCCGCGCCGGTGGCCGGGCTCAGGTGATAGGCCAGACGGCGGCCGCTGTCACAGTCCAGAAATTGGGTTGCTGCCATGGTCTCCCCCGCGATGCAGTCCGGTCATTATGCTGATGTCAGATCTGCCACGGCAGCCGCGCCGCCGCAATGGCCGGTTTCACCGCAGGAGGCACCGGCGGCAGATGGCTGGCGCCGGGACGCCGCCGCCCCGACCGCCTGATGCCCTTGCAGCCAGCCGCAGCCCTGCCTAGGGTCCGCGCGACATCAGAACCGCCGCAAATCAGGAGCCTCCCTTGACCCGTGCCCTCCGCCTTCTCTGCCTCGGGCTTCTCTGCCTGCTGATCCTACTGGCCACTCTCTGGGGCGCGCTGGCGCTCTGGTACCGGCTGCCCGTGGACGGCCTCTGGCGTACAGCCGCGGCATCCGGCTTTGCGGGCCTTGGTCTGGCCACGCTCTGGGCGGTGATCCGGGGCCGTGCGCTGCGCGGGCTGGCCACCTTCTGCCTGGCGCTGGCCGCGCTGATCTGGTGGTGGGCAAGCCTGACCCCGCCGGCCGAGGCAAACTGGTCCCCCGATGTGGCCCGCCAGGTCACCGGCACTCGCGACGGCGATATCCTGACGCTGACAGATGTGCGCAATTTCGACTGGACCACACCGACCGACTTCACCCCGCGCTGGGAGACCCGCAGCTTTGATCTCAGCCAGCTGACCACCGTCGATCTCTTCATGTCCTATTGGGCCGGACCGGAGATGGCCCATATGGTGGTCAGCTTCGGCTTTGCCGATGGCGCCCATATCGCCTGGTCGGTCGAGGTGCGCCGTCAGGTCGGCGGCGGCTTCTCCCCCGTCGCGGATCTGTTCAAGACCAATACGCTGGTGCTGATCGCCGCCGATGAACGCGATGTGGTGGGCACCCGAACCAATGCCCGCGGCGAGGATGTGCAGCTGTTTCGCATCAATACCGACCCCGACACCGCGCGCGCGCTGCTGATGCAATATGTCGAGGCCGCCAACCGGCTGGCCGCACAGCCGCAGTGGTATAATTCACTCACCTCGAATTGCACCACCGTGGTGATGACGATGATCCGCACCATCCTGCAGGATGTGCCGCTGGACTGGCGGCTGCTGGCCAATGGCTACCTGCCGGAATACGCCCATGAACAGGGCGTTCTGGCCGCAGGCTACAGCACCGAAGACCTGCGCGAACGCGGCAGCATCACCGCCAGGGCGCAGGCGCGGGGCATCACGCAAGACTACTCAGCCCTGATCCGCAAAGGTGTCCCAACCCCCGCCCGCTGATCCAGCCCCCCTGATCCAGCCCCCCCTGATCCGGCTGCTGCATCTTCTGGCGAAAAATATCCCGGGGAGCGCGAGGGGCTGGCCCCTCGCCTGCTTGACAGCCTCGCATACCCCTGCCAAACGGGCAGAACACCATAACCCGCAACCGGGCGTTCTGTGGGCGCCAAACCGACGAGGAGAGCCGATATGGCCCAAATCTCTCTCACCTTCCCCGATGGCAATGCACGATCCTATGACGCAGGCGTAACACCTGCGCAGGTGGCCGCTGACATCTCGACCTCGCTGGCCAAAAAGGCCATCTCCGCCACCGTCAACGGGCAGCACTGGGATCTTCAGTGGCCGATCGACGCGGACGCCGCAATTGCCATCCACACCATGAAGGATGAGGTTCAGGCCAATGAGCTGATCCGCCACGATCTGGCGCATGTGATGGCGCGCGCGGTGCAGGACATCTGGCCCGACACCAAGGTGACCATCGGCCCGGTCATTGAAAATGGCTGGTATTACGACTTCGACCGCGCAGAGCCCTTCACCCCCGAGGACCTCGGCGCCATCGAGAAAAAGATGAAAGAGATCATCAACAAACGTGATGAGGTCCGCACCGAGGTCTGGGAGCGCGACCGCGCGATCCAGCATTACACCGACCTGAACGAACCCTATAAGGTCGAGCTGATCGAGAGCATCCCGGGCGATGAGCCGCTGCGCATGTACTGGCATGGCGACTGGCAGGACCTCTGCCGCGGCCCGCACCTGCAGCACACCGGCCAGCTGCCGGGCGATGCCTTCAAACTGATGAGCATCGCAGGCGCCTATTGGCGCGGCGACAGCTCCCGCCAGATGCTACAGCGGATCTACGGCGTTGCCTTCACCGGCAAGGAAAAGCTGAAAGCGCATCTCACCATGCTGGAAGAGGCCGCCAAACGCGACCACCGCAAGCTGGGCCGCGAGATGAACCTGTTCCACATGCAGGAAGAGGCGCCGGGCCAGATCTTCTGGCACCCCAACGGCTGGCGCATCTACACCACCCTTCAGGACTACATGCGCCGCATGCAGGACCGCGACGGCTATGTCGAGGTGAACACCCCGCAGGTGGTGGACCGCAAGCTGTGGGAGGCCTCGGGCCACTGGGACAAATACCAGGAGAACATGTTCATCGTCGAAGTCGATGAGGAGCACGCCCGTGAAAAGGCCGTGAACGCACTGAAGCCGATGAACTGCCCCTGCCATGTGCAGGTGTTCAATCAGGGCCTCAAATCCTACCGCGACCTGCCGCTGCGCATGGCTGAGTTCGGCTCCTGTGCGCGCTATGAGCCCTCGGGCGCGCTGCATGGCATCATGCGGGTGCGCGGCTTTACCCAGGATGACGGCCATATCTTCTGCGCCGAGGATCAGATCGAGTCTGAAACCGCAAAATTCATCGCCTTCCTGTCCAAGGTCTATGCCGATCTCGGCTTCCATGACTGGACCATCAAGCTCTCGACCCGCCCGGAAAAACGGATCGGCAGCGACGAGAGTTGGGATCTGGTGGAAAAGGCGCTAGGCGATGCCTGCAGGGCGGCGGGCTATGACTACGAGCTGCTGGAGGGCGAAGGTGCCTTTTACGGTCCGAAGCTGGAGTTCACCCTCACCGACGCCATCGGGCGGAACTGGCAGTGCGGCACCCTGCAGGTGGATCCCAACCTGCCCGAACGGCTGGATGCGAATTTCATCGGCCAGGACGGCAACAAGCACCGCCCCTTCATGCTGCACCGCGCCACGCTGGGCTCCTTCGAGCGCTTCATCGGTATCCTGATCGAGGAACACGCAGGCAAGCTGCCGTTCTGGCTGGCGCCGCGTCAGGTGGTTGTCGCCTCGATCACCTCCGACGCCGATGACTATGTGAACGAGGTTGTTGAGACCCTGCGCGCCGCCGGTGTGCGCGCCGAGGCCGACATCCGCAACGAGAAGATCAACTACAAGGTTCGCGAGCATTCGGTGGGCAAGGTGCCGGTCATCCTCGCCGTCGGTCACCGCGAGGTCGAAGAGCGCACCGTTTCCGTCCGCCGTCTTGGCGAAAAACAGACCAAGGTCGAAACCCTGGAGGCTGTAACAAAAGCGCTGGCGGTTGAGGCAACTCCGCCGGATCTTCTGTAACATTCCTGCGGTCTTTTGCTGATCTTTGCCTTTTCACCGGCCCCCACTTGCGGGGCCGGTTTCTTTTTGCGCATGGTTTTAAGGGTTCAGCAGCCACTTCACTGTAATAAGCGGTCACGGCTGCTGACGCCCGCGTGAGACACAGGCTCGTGAATTCAAACACTTCTCAGGCTGAGCTAATGTCTGACCTGTAACAACCGCCTCGCAACCAAATTCCAAAGAAGGAAGACACCGATGTCCAACACCGCAAAATCCCTCGCCGTCGCTGGTGCCGTTGCTGCCGCACTGACCTCTGCCATGGTCACCCCGGCTGCCGCCCAGTCCAAAGAGAAATGCTATGGCGTCTCCCTCGCCGGTCAGAACGACTGCGCCGCAGGCCCCGGCACCACCTGCGCCGGCACCTCGACCGTCGACTATCAGGGCAACGCCTGGACCCTGGTCGATGCCGGCAGCTGCGAAGGTATGGAACTGCCCGCTATGGCCGATGGCAGCGACCGCAAGGGCTCGCTGGAGCCGCTGGAACGTGACCTGCCTGCATAAGCACAGGCCAGACCAGCGGGGCGGGGGATTTCTCCCGCCCTTTTTGTAACCGGATCAGAGGACCTGTCATGCTGGATGCCGCCCCTTCCCTGCCCGCCGCAGCCGGTGTTGGCTACAAGCCGCAGCATTTCGCCGATATTCTTGCAACGGTCGGCGCTGAGCGGCCGAGCCCGGTAAAATGGCTGGAAATCCACGCCGAGAACTACATGGGCGACGGTGGCCGCCCGATCGCGCAGCTGCGTCATCTGGCTGAACAGTTTGCCCTGTCGGTGCATGGCGTCGGCCTCTCTATCGGCGGCGAAGGGCCGCTGGACGCCGATCATCTGGCACGGCTGACGCATCTGGTGGGCTGGCTCAATCCCGCAAGCTTCTCCGAACATCTGGCCTGGTCCACCCATGACAGCCATTTCTATAACGACCTGCTGCCGCTGCCCTATACGGATGCCACGCTGGCGCGGGTCTGCGATCATATCAATCAGGTGCAGGACGCCATCGGGCGGCGGATGCTGCTGGAAAACCCCTCCAGCTACCTCGCCTTTGCCGAAAGCAGCTGGTCCGAGCCGGAATTTCTGGCCGAGATCACCCGCCGCACCGGCTGCGGGCTGCTCTTGGATGTGAACAACGTCTTTGTCTCCGCCACCAATCTCGATTTCTCGCCGCAGGTCTATATCGACGCCTTTGCGCTGGATCAGGTTGGTGAAATCCACCTTGGCGGCCATGATGAGGATCAGGACGACCACGGCAAACCGCTGCTGATCGACAGCCACGGCGCCGAGGTGGTGGATCCGGTCTGGGCGCTGCTGGATTATACGCTGGCAAAATCCGGCCCCAAGCCTGTGCTGGTCGAGTGGGACACCGATGTGCCCGCCTGGCCGGTGCTGGAGGCCGAGGCCTCCCGTGCCGCAACCGCGCTGGAGCGGGTGCCGGCATGACTGTAAGCCAGACAGAATTCGCCCACGCCATGATGGATGCGGGCCAGCCGGTGCCTGAGGGGCTGCTGGATGCGACCGGCCAGCCGGCCGGGCGGCGGTTCAGCGTCTATCGCAACAATATCGCGGTCTCCCTGACCGAGGCGATGCACAGCGCCTTTCCCCTGATCGGCAAGCTGCTGGGCAAGCAGAACCTCGACGGGCTGGCGGGCATATATCTGCGCGCCCATCCGCCCTCCTCGCCGCTGATGATGCACTATGGCGCTGAGTTTCCCGCGTTTCTCGCCGGGATGGAGCAGCTGAAACATCTCGGCTATCTGCCCGATGCGGCGCGGCTCGACCTTGCCCTGCGCCGGGCGTATCACGCTGCCGACGCCACGGCGGTTGACCCGGCGCGTCTGGCAGCGCTTGCACCCGATCAGCTGATGGCGACCCGGCTGACACTGGCCCCCGCCGTCACCCTGCTGCGCTCGCCCTGGCCGATCTATGACATCTGGCGCTTCAACACCGAACAGAACGCGCCCAAGCCCCGCCATATCGCGCAGGACGTGCTGATCACCCGGCCCGAATTCGACCCCATCGTTCAGGAGCTGCCCGCCGGGGGCGCGGACTGGATCACCGCCCTCATCGCTGGTGCCACGCTGGACGAGGCGCTGACCGCCGTTCAGGCCGACCAGCCGGATTTCGACCTCTCACACCCGCTCGCCCTGTTGCTGCAAGGCGGTGCAATCATTGACCTAGACCGCAAAGGATAACCGATGCACGCGCTTGTTTCCTCCTATACCTCGATCTTCGGCAAGGCTGACCGGCTGTCCGATATCATCGTCCCGACCCTGGCCCGGCTGGTCTTTGCCGCGGTGCTCTTGGTCTACTACTGGAACTCTGCCGGGCTGAAGACGGATGGTTCGATATTCTCGCCCTCTGCCGGCGCCTTTGGTCAGATCTTCCCCAAGGCCGCCGAGGCGGTGCTTTATGATGTCAGCCAGCTCAATATCTTTCAGCGGCTGGTGATCTTTGCCGGCACTGTCGCCGAATATGTGCTGCCCGCGCTGATCCTTGTTGGTCTGCTCACCCGTCTGGCCGCTCTTGGCACCATCGGTTTCATCTGGGTGCAGACCATCGTCGATGTGACCGGCCATGGCGTGAAACTGGGCAGTCTCTTTGACAACGCCATTGGTCTGGTCGACCAGCGGGTGATGTGGACCTTCCTGCTGCTGGTGCTGGTGTTCAAGGGGGCTGGTCCGCTGTCCCTTGATGCGCTGGCGCGGCGCGCCACGGCGCCTGCCACCGCCTGATCCGGCCAGTCCTCAAACATAAAAAGGCGCCCTGCATCCGCAGCGGCGCCTTTTTTCATTCCTTGCGTTCGATCCGGTTCAGAAATGCGCCTTCGGCTCATCCGGTTTGCCGGCAGCAAGCGCCAGCAGCCCGCCAAGAAGCGCCAGCGAGATCGGGAAGATGGTAAAGACATTAAGCCCGAACCCGGCATATAGCCCCGCCGCCGAGGCCAGCAGCAGCACCCCGCCCCAGAGCGCCCGCGACAGCGCCATCGCGCCACCGGCCAGCGCAAGGATGGGCGAGATCACGGCCAGGAGCCGCAGTTGTTCGACATCGTCGACCTGCCGGGCCACCCCGTCGATTTCGCCAAAATACTCCACGGCGGCGGTATAGCCATAGCCCGCAAACCCCACCACCATGCCGATCAGCCCGGCCACGATGCCCAGCACCAGCGCTGCATTGCGCATTGCCGCTCTCCTTACCTAATCCGATATGCAGATGGGGGTTCTAGCCCTCGACGCCAAGGGCGGCCTTGGTTTTGGCGTCCCAGCCGAGGTGCAGATGGTCACCGGATCTGATCAGCGGACGTTTCATCAGCGTCGGATGCGCCGTCAACAGATCCAGCGGCTCCCCCGCCCGCTCTGCCTCGCTCAACCCGCGCCATGTGGTGGAACGTGTGTTGACCAGCCGGTCGCCGAACTGCGCCAGTGCGGCCTGCAAAATCGCCTCCGGCACCCCATCGGCGCGCACATCCACCAGCTCCGCCTGCGGCAGCTGTTTCAGCGCCTTGCGGCAGGTGTCACAGGTCTTCAATCCATAGAGTTGCACGTTTTTTCCTTTCCCGAGGGGGCAGCTCAGCACAATTTATGGTAGAGCCGCACTGTTTTGCTTGATTTTTACATGGTCCGTGCAAAAGTTGAAACCGGGTTGGGACAACTTCCCCGGCCTGTTTTGTCTGCGCACTGCGGCAAAACCGATCACCCCGCTCTGCGCCGCGAAATTATCGTGTATTCAGGGCGGCTCACTAGCAGGAAGGAGACACGGGAACATGGCGAGTGGCACCGTGAAATGGTTCAATACAACCAAGGGCTATGGCTTTATCGAGCCTGAAGGCGGCGGCAAGGATGTGTTTGTGCACATCTCTCAGGTTGAGCGATCCGGGCTGACCGGGCTGACAGATAATCAGAAAGTCGATTTTGAAATGACCGAAGGGCGTGACGGTCGCCAGATGGCCAGCGACATCCGCCCACTGTGAACACACTCCGGCTGCGCCGGGGTTCCCCCTTGCGCGCAGCCACTCCGTCGCCTGCGACAGCGCATCACCTAGCGCATCACAAAGGGATCCGGGATCGGATCGTCGCTGGTGCGCAGCCAGACCGTCTTTACCCTTGTGTAATCCAGCGCCGCCTGTAGCCCGCCCTCGCGGCCATGGCCGGATAGCCCGTGGCCGCCAAAGGGGGCGATGGGGCTGACCGCGCGATAGGTATTGACCCAGACAATGCCGGCACGAATGCCGCGGATCATGCGATGGGCGCGGGTCAGGTCGCGGGTAAACACCCCGGAAGCAAGACCAAAGGCGGTGTCATTAGCCAGCGCCAGCGCCTCGGCCTCGGTGTCAAAACCGCACACCGACAGGACCGGGCCAAAGAATTCCTCGCTCAGACAGGGCGCCTGCGGCGCGTTGCTGCAATCCACGATGGTTGGCGGAAAGAAGTGACCGGCCCGCGGCAACGGCTGCCCGCCAGTCACGATCCGCGCGCCCGCCGCAACCGAGGCCGCCAGCAAATCCTCCGCCCGGCGCATCTGCGCGCCGGTGCAGAGCGGGCCGATCTCGGTCTGCGGCGCGTCCGGTGCACCGATCCGGGCGCTTTCGGCCTTTTCCGTCAGACGGCGCAGAAAATCCGCCTTGATCCGGTTTGAGATGATCAGCCGGGAGCCCGCAACGCAGCTCTGCCCGGTGGCGGCAAAGATCCCGGCGACCTGCGCATTCACCGCACTGTCGATATCGGCGTCCTCAAATACGATGAAGGGCGATTTGCCGCCCAGCTCCAGCGAGGTGGAGGCAAGGTTCTCAGCCGAGTTGCGCACCACCTGGCGCGCGGTCTCCGGCCCGCCGGTAAAGGCCACGTGGTCAATCCCGGCATGGGCCGTCAGCACCGCGCCACAGTCGGCGCCAAAGCCGGTGATCACATTGAGCACCCCCGGCGGAAAACCGGCCTGATCAAAGATGCGGGCGAATTCCAGCATCGGCGCCGGGGCTTCCTCCGATGCCTTCAGCACCACGGTACAGCCCGCCGCCAGCGCCGGGCCGATCTTCACCGCGGCCAGAAACAGCTGCGAATTCCACGGCACCACCGCCGCCACCACCCCAAGCGGCTCGCGGCGCAGCCAGACTTCCATATCCGGTTTGTCGATCGGCAGATGGGCGCCTTCGATCTTGTCGGCGAGGCCCGCGTAGTAGCGGTAATACTCAGCCACATAGGCGATCTGGGCCGAGGTTTCGCGAATGATCTTGCCGGTATCGCGGGTCTCGATCCGGGCCAGGGTTTCGGCGTTTTCGGCAATCAGATCCGCCAGCCGGTAAAGCAGCCTGCCACGCGCGCTGGCGGTGATGCCCGCCCAGTCCGGTGCGTGGAACGCGGCACGGGCCGCTGCCACGGCCGCCTCCACATCCGCCGCGCGGGCCTCTGGCATCATCGCCCAGACCTCGCCGGTTGCCGGATCGCGGCTCTCGAAACGGGCGGAGCCATCCGAGAACACCCCGCCGATATACTGCTGGAACTGCTGCATGGTGATCCCCTTCAGGCAAAGGCCGGCATGACGTCGCGAATGAACCGTTCAAGCGAGGCGCGCTTGCGCTTAGAACTCATGCCGCTGTCGATCCAGAAACTATATTCATCGTACCCCAGCGCCTCATAACCTTTGATCCGCGCAATCGCATCTTCGGCGGTGGCGATCACATTGTCACGCAGCATCGCCTCGGGCGAATAGAACGGATGGGCGGCAATTTCCGCCTCGCTCAACGGCGCGATCAGCCCCTGCGACACGGGCCGTTCGTTTTTGAACCAGGCGCCGAAGTAGCAGTAAAACCGGTTGATCTCCTCCGCTGCCTGCTGGGCGTCGGCGGCATCGGCGGCAATATAGGTGTGGTTCAACAGCATGATATCCGGACGCGGCATATCCGGGAATTTGGCGCAGGCGGCCTTGAACGTCTCCATCAGCCGGGTGATTTCCTCATCCCCCTGCCACAGCGGTGTCACCTGCACATGGCAGCCATTGGCAACGGCAAATTCATGGCTGTTGGGATCGCGGGCGGCGACCCAGATCGGTGGGCCGCCCGGTTGCAGCGGTTTGGGCGAGGAGGTGGTGGCCGGAAAGGAATGATAGGTCCCCTCCTGCGCGTAATCGCCCTGCCACAGCCCCCGTAGCGCCGGGATCAGCGCGCGCATCCGCTGGCCTGCATCCCAGGCATCCATGCCCGGCACCATCCGTTCGTATTCGTAGCTATAGGCGCCGCGCGCAATGCCGAGCTCCAGCCGCCCGTCCAAGATCATATCGGTCATCGCCGCCTCCCCTGCAAGGCGGATCGGATGCCAGAACGGCGCGATGATGGTGCCGGTGCCAAGCCGCACGTTGCGGGTCTGGCGCGCCAGATCGACAAGGTTCAGGAAAGGGTTCGGCGCGATGGTGAAGTCCATCCCGTGATGCTCCCCCGTCCAGACCGCGTGCATCCCGCCCTGATCGGCGATTTTGGCCAGGGTGACGAAATCATCGTAGAGATCCCGCTGGTCCTGCTCCGCCGAGGTGCGTTCCATATGGACAAAAAGAGAAAAGCGCATGATGCCACCTGCCGTTATGCGATCTGGCGGATTTCGCCGCTGCGTTGATTGCCTGAATAGATGCCGAAATCGCCGAGAGCCGCCTCGCGGGTGAAACGGTCCAGCATGGCAAGGATCGCCGGATCGCTGACATCGTCCAGCGCGCTGCTGTCCAGCGGCACAAAGACCCCGCGCGACGGGGTGCCGGTGGCGCCATGGCACAGAAAGGCGATATGCTGGCGTTTGCGGGCAACGTCCTCATAGATCGAATAGACAAAGCCCGGCTCGCCGCTCAGCCCTGTTTCGGCGATCAGTCGGCGCATGGTTGCGGCAGCGCCTTCGGCATCGACCAAGGCCTCCGGCAACGTAGATCCGCCGTATCCGTCATCGACCAGCAGCACCGCGCCGTCGCGCTCGATCAGGGCCGAGATCACCAGATCTGGACCGGCCACCGCCGCCTCTGCGGTCATTGCAGGCGTCACATAGGCACCGCGCGCATAGCCAAGCCCGGGGCTGGTGCCGGTGCCAAAGGCGCGGACCTCGCCGATCAGGATCACATGATCGCCCGCCTCAACCGTCTTGTGCAGGCTGCAATCGAACCAGGCCGACACCCCGTCGATCAGCGGCGAGCCCGCAGGCCCCCGGTGCCAGCTGATGCCCGCAAACCGGTCCTCAGCCGGGCGGGCAAAGGTATTGGAAATCTCGATCTGCGTCTCCGCCAGCACATTGACGGCAAACCCCTCGCCGCCGACCAGCGCGTCGTAGTTGCGCGAACTATTGGCCAGACAGACCAGCAGCAGCGGCGGATCCAGCGAAACGGAGGTAAAGGAATTTGCGGTGAACCCGATGGGCCGACCCCCGGCATCATGGGAGGTGACCACCGTCACCCCGGTCATGAAGCTGCCAAAGGCCTGACGCAGGGCGCGTGGATCAAGGGGTGTCATGACGGATACTCCTCAGGGGTGGGCGTGGCGAGCCAGTTGCGCAGTTCGGCGGTGACCAGATCCGGCGCGGTCAGGTTCACCATATGGCGGTGCCCGGTGATGGTCACCGCACGCCCCCGGCGCACCCGCAGCGCCATGGCCTGCGACATCTCGGGCGTGGAATTGGGATCGCCATCGCCGGTGATGGCCAGAAATGGACAGGCAATCTCGGCCAGCCGTCCGGCATAGGTCGCATCGCCCCGCGCAAAAGCCGCATAGGCGGTGGCATAGCCTGCGGGATCAACCGATTTCAGCCAACCCGCAACCCGGTCGCGGGCGTCGATATCGGTCGGGCTGTCGCCGAACCAGCGGGCCAGCGGCGTGTCCAGATCGCAGCGACCCGCAGCGATCTCAGCGGCGCGGGACTGAACGGCCGCCCGCGCCGCCGGATCACGGCAGAAGACGCCGTTCAACAGCGCCACCCGTGTGGTCAGCGCCGGGTGGCTCACTGCGAAACCGGCCGCGATCAGCGCCCCCATCGAATGGCCCGCCAGACTGACCGGGCCGAGGTCCAGCGCCCGCAGCACATCCCTGAGCCAGGCCACGAAATCCGGCAGTTCGCTGTCCGCAGGCAGCGGCGCGCTGCCGCCATGCCCCGGCAGATCCGGCGCAATCACCCTATGGGTCCGGCTCAGATCCTCAATCTGCGGTCCCCAGGCTGCCGATTGCATTCCGACACCGTGCAGGAGCACCAGCGCAGGCCCCTGCCCGCAGTCGCGCAGCGCGACGCTGCGGGTGGGCTCAGACAGCTGCAGGGTTGTCGACATCATTGCCAAGCTCTTTCAGATCCTGATAGCGGTCGCCGATCCGGTGATGCGGCCGCCCGCCGATCGACGCGCCAAGCGCGATCAGCACCTCATCGGCACCGGGCGCATCGGCGACGGAGGTCTGGATGGTGAGGTAATGCGACCGTCTGCCGCCATCGCATTTATCCATCAGCGGGATCATCAGCGGCGCATTGGCAGGCCCGCGCGTATTGCAGAATGACAGGTAGGATTTGGCCCCCACAGCGCTGCGGTAGGGATTGCCGAATTGCAGTGTGTGGATCAGGGCGGAGGCGTGCTCCACCTCGCCGTTCATCCCAACGATCGCGGATTTGCCATAGCCCTCGACCCGGTCACCACCGCCTGCGGCCTCCAGAATCATCCCGGTCAGCAGGGTGCCCAGACCGGGCGCGCAGTCCCGGATCTGCGGCGTCAGATCCTCGACAAAACCCTGCCCTGCCCAAGGATTGCGAATAACGGCGATGGCGGCAATCAGCGTCAGCGGCACCGGCGCCGCCTTGCCGCCTTCGATCAGGGTCTTTTCGACGTGAAGCAGGGTTTTGCGGATGATGGCGGGCATGGGAATCTCCTGATCGGCAGTGCTGCGGTATCATGGTATACCATTATACGATATGTCAATCATACTTGCCGCAGCCCAGACGCGCTGCTATGGAAATCCCATGGAACCCAGCCAGACAACGCTCCGCAAAATCGAAAAAGCCCCGCAAACCCTGCGCGATATCGTGCAGGAACGGATGCGGGAGGCGATCATCGACGGCCATTTCGCCCCCGGTGAGCGGCTGGTGGAACGCCCGCTCTGCGATCAGCTGGGTGTGAGTCGCACCGTGATCCGCGAGACGATCCGCTACCTTGAGGCTGAAGGGCTGGTCGAGATCATCCCCAATCGCGGCCCGGTCGTGGCCCGCCTGACCTGGGATCAGGCGCGGCAGATCTACGATGTGCGCCGCCAGCTGGAAGCGGCAGCGGCAGCGGCCAGCGCCGAGGTGCAGCGGCCGGAGTTTGCCGCCGACCTCAGCCGCGCGCTTGCCGAGGTCGAGGCGTCGATGAGTGACACCGAATGGGGCCATCTGTTGCGCGCCACCACCGGCTTTTACCAGCTCATATTCCTTGAGGCCGGCCATACGATTGCCTGGGATATCGTGCAGCGGCTGAACGGTCGGATCAGCCGGTTGCGCGCCCTTACCATCGCGGCAAAGGACCGCGAAACCTCCGGCATGAGCCATATGACCGCCATTCACGATGCCATTCTCAGCCGCAACCCTGAGGCCGCGTGCCGGGCGGTTGAGACCCATATCGCCGATGCTGCCCGCACGGCCGAACGCTTCCTGAAGGAGCCAGCAGATGAGCCGTCCAACGACACCTGACACACCCGGCGCCACAGCCCACCGGACCAGCACCTTTGACGAGGATCTGTTCCTGAAGGGTCTGGAGCAGCGCAAGGCCACCCTTGGCGCGGCATATGTGGAAAAGAACCTCGCCGCCGCGGATGAGTTCACCCGCCCCTTTCAGGAGGCGATGACCGCATGGTGCTGGGGCTTTGGCTGGGGCGATGACACGATAGATGCCAAGACCCGGTCGATGATGAATCTTGCCATGATCGGCGCGCTTGGCAAGATGCACGAATGGGAGCTGCATTGCCGGGGGGCGGTGAACAATGGTGTCAGCCGCGAAGAGATCCGCGCGATTATCCACGCGGTTGCGATCTATTGCGGCGTTCCGCAGGGGCTGGAGTGTTTCCGCGCCGCCCGGACGGTTCTGGACCAGACAGACGCGGGCTGACTCCGCAGCCGCACCGGCCCGCAGAGGCCAGCCCTCCCTCCTCCTCACAGCGCAACGTCAACAGGCCACGAGCCGACAGCGAGGTACCTTCTCAGATGTTTCAATCCGGTCAAACCGTTCAGTCAAGCCCCCGCACCCCGCTGATGGGCAAGGGCGCCGCCCATCGCGCCAGTCTCGGCTTTATCCTGATGTCCACCGATCTGGCCTGCGAAACCGACCTCTTTGCCATGGCCCCCGAAGGGGTCGGCGTGCATATCACCCGGCTCAGGACCGATGACTACACCACCAACGAGACCTTGGCGCGGCACATCGACCACATGGCCGAGGCGGCCGGCCGGCTGCAACCGGATATGAACCCCGAGGTCATCGCCTATTGCTGCACCTCCGGCTCGATTGTCTGCCGGGAAGAGAACGTCTTTCGCGAAATCCGCAAGGGCGCGCCGCAGACGCAGCCGATGACCATTGTTACCGGCGTCATGGACGCGCTGCGCGAAGTCGGCGCCAAGCGGATCGTGGTCGGCACGCCCTATCTTGACGATATCAACACCGCCGAGGCGGAATATCTGCTGGCGGCCGGCTTTGATATCCTCGACATTCAGGGGCTGCGGCTGGAAACAGGTCTGGAGTTCGGCCGGGTCGAACCCTCCTACTGGAAGGAATTTGCGCTGGAGATTGATCAGCCGGAGGCCGATGCGATCTTTCTCTCCTGTAGCGGCATTCGCGCGCTTGAGGTGGTGGATGAGATCGAACAGGCCGCAGGCAAGCCGGTGATCACGTCCAATCAGGCGCTGATGTGGTCCTGCCTGCGCAGGGCCGGAATCACCGATCAGTTGCAGGGGTTTGGGCAGATTTTCCAACATCCCGGCCACGCGCTGACACCAACCCTCTGACCCCGACACCCTGCCCCCGGCCGGTGCCCTCCCGGTGCCGGTTTCTGAGCCCTTAACGCCCGACGGGCGGTCCACCTGCAAAGAAGATCACCATGACAGCACCTCTCGCGATGCGCGGATTTCCCGAAACAGAATACGCCGCCCGTACCAGGCGGGCACAGGCCCGTATGGCCGAAGCCGGTTTCGACGCGCTGCTCTTGATGACCGAACCCGACGTGCAGTATTTCACCGGTTTTCAGACGCTGTTCTGGCAAAGCCCGACGCGCCCGTGGTTTGTGCTGATCCCCGCCAGCGGCAAACCGATTGCCATCATTCCCGAAATCGGCGCCAGCCTGATGCGGCGCAGCTGGCTTGACGATATTCGCTGCTGGTCGGCGCCCGCGCCCGAAGATGACGGCATCAGCCTGCTGGTCGAGGCGCTGTCGCCGCTGAAGACGCTTGGCGTGATGAAGGGACATGAGACCCATCTGCGGATGCCGCTGGGCGACTGGGAACGGCTGATGGACGCCCTGCCCGACCTTCGCATTGCCGACGCAACCGGGCTGGTGCAGGGGCTGAGGATGGTGAAATCCCCGGCGGAAATCGACAAGCTCGCCCGGATCTGCGCCATTGGCTCTGCGACCTTTGCCGCGGTGCCGGAGTTCGCCCGCGAAGATGTGCCGCTGGACGAGGTGTTCCGCACCTTTCGCCGCGAGGCGCTGGTGCAGGGGGCCGATGGCGCGCCCTATGTGGTCGGGGCCAGCGCGCAGGGCGGCTATGCCGATGTGATCTCGCCGCCCGATGCCACACCGCTGGCGGCAGGGGATATCCTGATGCTGGACAGCGGCATGGTGCTGGACGGCTATTACTGCGATTTCGACCGCAA